>NZ_JBSGBE010000002.1:0-352396 GCF_053601075.1 Lentzea sp. NPDC004789
ACGTCGACACCGACCCAGACCAGTGGCCGATCCGTCACGTACGTACTCCTGATACCGCAGGTAAACCCCATGGACAGCCCCGCCTACAGGTCCCTAAACAGCGACGGTCCGCACCAGATCTGAATCAGTGGCCAGGGCGTCCAGAACGACGGGGCGGCCATTCCTTTCGAGCCACCGTGCGGCCGACAACCGATAAGCCACACCCCATCGCACTGGGCATCCGGAGCACTCACCCCGAACAACCTCAACCTTAGGGACAGACGATGAACAAGACCTTCCGCCTGGCCGTGCTGGCACTGGCGGCCGTCGCCTGCCTGGCCGGGATGCCCGTGACGCAGGCGGGCGCGACACCCGCGGTGCGGTACACCAACCCGATCGCGGAACGGCGCGCCGACCCGCACATCTTCAAGCACAGCGACGGTTTCTACTACTTCACCGCGACCGTGCCGGAGTACGACCGGATCGTCCTGCGCCGCGCCACCACGATCCAGGGCCTCGCCACGGCGCCGGAGACCGTGATCTGGCGCAAGCACTCCAGCGGTGACATGGCCGCCCACATCTGGGCGCCGGAGATCCACTTCATCAACGGCAAGTGGTACGTGTACTTCGCCGCGGGACGCAGTGACGACATCTGGCGCATCCGGATGTGGGTGCTGGAGAGCTCCAGCGCCGACCCGTTGACCGGAACCTGGACCGAACGCGGCCGCATCACGACCCCGTGGGACACCTTCTCGCTCGACGCCTCGACGTTCGTCAACAACGGTGTGCGGTACCTGATCTGGGCGCAGCAGGAACCCGGCATCGCCACGAACTCGAACCTCTACATCGCGCGCACGGGCGCGGACCCGTGGACGATCACCGGCACGGTCACGCGGCTGACGGTGCCGACGCTGCCCTGGGAGACCCGCGGGTACAAGGTGGCGGAAGGCCCGACGGTCCTGCAGCGCAACGGGAGGATCTTCCTGACCTACTCGGCCAGCGCCACCGACGCGAACTACTGCCTCGGCATGCTGACCGCGCCGGCGTCGGCCGACCTGCTCAACGCCGCCTCGTGGACCAAGAGCGCCGAACCGGTGTTCACCACCAACAGCACGACCGGTCAGTACGGGCCGGGCCACAACTCGTTCACGGTGTCCGAGGACGGCCGCAGCGACGTCATGGTCTACCACGACCGCAACTACCGCGACATCAACGGTGACCCGCTCAACGACCCGAACCGCCGCACGCGCGTGCAGAAGGTCTACTACAAGGCCGACGGCACACCGGACTTCGGCGTCCCGGTGCCCGACGGCCCCACGCCGGTCCGGCTCAGGTCGTACAACGTGCCCGAGAAGTTCGTGCGGCACTGGGACTTCCGCGCGAAGCTGGAGGCCGACGTGGCGCCGCTGGCCGACTCCCAGTTCAGGGTGGTGGCCGGGCTGACCGGCTCCGGCACGGTGTCGCTGGAGTCGGTGAACTTCCCCGGCTACTACCTGCGCCACCGCGACAACGAGCTGTGGGTCGAGCGCAGCGACAACAGCACGCTGTTCCGCAACGACGCCAGCTTCTCGCAACGCGCGGGCCTCGCCGACGGCTCGGCGGTGTCGTTCGAGTCGGTGAACTTCCCCGGCCTGTACCTGAGGCACAGCAACGGACTGCTGCACCTGCAGGCAGCAGGTGACGCGCAGGCGCGGGCGGACGCGACGTTCGTGCTGGAGTGAGGTCAGTACGTGACGCGGAAGGTCGCGTCGAGCTTGTCCACTGTGGAGGAGGAGCTGCTGATCGGGTCGATGCGCAGCAACGAGTTGTAGTGCCGCAGGTAGCGGTCCGGGTAGTTGAACGACCGGAACGACGTCCAGCTCGCGTCGGCGAGTCCCGGCATCTGGCGGAACGTCGCGTCCGCGCGGAACGTCGCGGAACCGTCGTCGGGCGCGAGCCGGAGCGCGTAGTCGAAGTGCCGCAGGTAGGAACCCGGGAAGTTGACCGACTCGAAGGAGACGCCGGAGGAGTCCGCGAGTCCCGGCACCAGTTTCCACAGCTGGTCGGCGTACGGGTCGAACGGGTAGGCGTCGATCCGGCCGACGTTGTCCGCGTGCCGCACGTAGCGGTCGGGGTAGTTGTAGGACTTGATGCGCCGCCACGCGGGAGTCCCCCACCGGGAGGTGAGGCCCGACAGCTCGGCGGCCGTGATCGGGGTGATGCCGAGGTGCTTGGAGTTCAGGGGTTGCGTGTAGTCGCGGTCGCTGAGCAGGGCCCAGCCGCCGCTCGCGAGATCGGTGGTCTGCCAGCAGAAGAACCTGCCGTTCGGGCTCCACGTGTCGCCCCACATGTACCAGCGGTTCTGCGTCAGCGACTTGACGATCTGCGGTGCCTCGACGCCACGTCCCGGTGAGATGCCGGTCTGGTAGGTGGTGAAGCTGCCGGGGTTGAGCGAGGACGAGCGCGCGCCGACGAGCGTGCTGTTCGTGTTGTTCTTGACGTAGAGGTAATTGACGCCGTTGACGGTCACGACGTTGCCGTCGATGGTGGCGTGGCCCGGGTCGTAGAAGACCTGGGCCGGGCCGACGTTCACGAAGTCGGTGGTGTAGTTGACCATGATGACGTCGTGGCCGCCGTAGACCGCCGAGTAGATGATCGCGTACTGGTTGCGCGACGGGTCCCAGAAGGCCTCCGGCGCCCAGCTGTGCGTGGGCATCGAGTGCAGCTTGACCCTGCGGTAGCCGGTGAACGCGCGCAGGTCCGCCGAGTCCCAGACGTGGACGTACTGGTTCTGCTGCGACCAGTCCGTGCCCTTGAGGTCGGTCGCGATCACCACGAACGCGCCGTTGCGCAGGCGCAGGACGAACGGGTCGCGCAGGCCGCCGGTGCCCGCGGTCGGTGTCACCACCGGCTTGTTCTGGTTCAGCGGCATCCAGTCGAGGCCGTCGGAGCTGACGGCCAGGTGCAGGCCGTAGTCGGCGGCGGCCATCGATGGCGACTCGGTGAAGTACGCCATGACGTAGCCCGAGTAGGTGGCCTGGGCCTGGGCGAACCTGGTGCCGAGGGCACCGGCGACCGCGGCTCCCGCCGCACCTGCGAGCAGTCCTCGTCGACCGATCATCGTCAACCCGTCCCGTCAGCCGAGCAGCCGGAACCTTCCGCCCTCGCGGTGTTAACGCTCACCTTGGGCAGCGCGGTGCTCCGGTGTCGGGGTGAGTGGCCGCTTCTGCGGGCCGGGACGCAGTATGAGGCCGGTGAGCCGCGTACATCAAGATGCGGCTCACCGGTTTCATCGATCACAGTTGCACCCGACGCTTGTTAGCGCTCACCCAGTTGTTCAGCGCTCCAGCAGGGAGACGCTGGTCCGATAGCCGGAGTCGCCGACGTACGGCACCTGGCGGGCGATGCCGATGGTGACGGCGACGTCCTTCCCGGCGATGTCACCGGTCGGGAAGTAGCGGCTCGGGATCACCCCGCCGGGGCACCAGCTGCGCGGGTTGCTCGTGGTGTTGTTGCGGAAGATGCCAGGATTGCCGTCGGGGCTGTACTGCTCCAGGTTCGCGCAGTCCACCGCGGTGGAGAACGAGCCGGCGCGGGTGCCGTTCACCGACACGGTGACCGTCGTGTTGGAGTACTCCTCACCGCCCGCCGCCGAGCCGTAGCCCGCGATCACCAGCGCGATGTCGCCGCGGTTGCCGGTCGCGGTGTGCCGCACCGGACCCGCGGTGATCGAGTTCGTGGTCTCGCGGACACCGGAGATCATCCCGGTGACGTCGTGGTCGCGCGCGGTGAGCCACGAGGAGGAGATCAGCGACAGCGAGTACTTGAAGCCGATCGCCTTGAACTCGGGGGTGAGCTCGCTGTGAGAGTCGCACGGGTCACCGCGGTACGGGTTCGAACCGCCGCCGATGCCGAGGTAGACGTCCTTGTCCGGGTCCGCGAGCGCACCGGCGTACGGGCCGAGGTCGGCGTCCGGGAAGGTGTAGTTCGCCTTGGTGCCGCGCCAGTAGTTGCTGAAGGGGGTGATGAAGTCCTGCAGCGTCACTCTCGGCGTGGTCGCGGTCGGCGTGGTGCCCTTCGGCACGGCGACGTAGAAGACCGTGCCGATCCGGTCGTAGTTGTCGCACTGCGCGTGATAGCTGACCCGCGCCCGCAGGTCGTCGCCGATCAACGCCTTCTCCGCGTCGGTCAGCCTCCTCGCGAACTCGGTGCCCCGGTTCCACATCAGCACGCCCGCGGGCGGGGTGTAGCCGGCCGGGTCCTCGCTGGTGTAGATGCCGAACTGCGGGATGTGGTCGAACACCGCGATGCTGCCGCCGCCGGGGTCGCCGGTGCTGGTGCCGAGCACCTCGAACTCGTAGATCCGCGCGGCCTGGTCGGCGCTCTGGGTCGGCGTGGTGACGACGAGCTTGGCGTAGCGGGCGTTGGTCGCGGTGATCGGGTGGGTCGTCGTGTTCGCGGTGTTGTTCGTGACCGTCACCGCGGTGGTCCAGGTGGTGCCGTCGGTGGACAACTGGATGGTGAACGCCTTGGTGTTGTAGGCGGCCGGCTCACCACCGGCACCGGCGTGCGCGATGGCGAAACCGGTGACCGACGCCGAGACCCCGAGGTCGACCTGCAGGTACCTGGCCGACGCCGCCGAGCACCACTTGTCGCTGTTGCCACCGCTGGTGCTGCCGTTGACCGCCTTCTCCGGGCCTTCGGTGCTCGCACAGGCGGCGGAACCGGTCGCCGGCCTGTTCAGGGCCAGGTTGGTGGCCGCGGTCGCGGGTGGTGGGATGACGAGCAGGGATGTGATGAGCAGGCCCGACGACGCGATCGCCCGGGCCGCCTTCAGCTGAACCGTCATGCGTGCCGATGCTGCCGAGCACGTGCCGGTGCGCGGTAGAGCCGTTCGTCTGCCGACCGCGCGTCCACAGTGGACCGGACCGCCACCCGGCGGGGTCGGTTCCAGCCGGGTAGCCGAGGGGTTCCGGACGTCCGGCAGCTGGGAGGACCGGCCGCGCGCCGGAAGACTTCGGTGCAGACCCACCCCACACGAGGAGACGGCGCGATGTTCAAGCGGATGCTGAGTGCCTTCGGTGTAGGCGGCCCGTCCGTCGACACCGTGCTGGACTCACCCCACGCCATGCCAGGCCAGCTCGTCACCGGACAGGTGCGCGTCCAGGGCGGCAGCGCGGACGCCGAGATCGGCCAGGTCGTGCTGTCGCTCGTCCCGCACGCCGAGCACTTCCGGGTGGTCGTGCAGCAGAACGTGCGGGTGCCGGCCGGGCAGCTGGTGTCGATCCCGTTCCAGCTGCCGATCCCGTGGGAGACCCCGATCACCGCGGCCGGCGGCGCCCAGCTGGGCGGCGTGACCGTGGGCGTGCGGACCGAGCTGCTGATCGCGGGCGCGCCGGACAGGGGCGATCTCGACCCGGTGGCCATCACCCCGTTGCCCTCGCAGGACAAGGTGCTGGACGCCGTCGGCCTGCTCGGTTTCTCCTTCCGCGGCACCGACGCCGAGGTGCCGCAGAAGCTCTCGTTCCTCCCGCCCGCCCAGTTCGCCGGCCGGATCGGCCAGGTCGAGCTGACGTTCGTCACGGACGCGCAGGAGCTGCAGGTCCTGCTGGAGGCCGATCGGCGCGGCGGTGAGCTGTTCGGGCGTTTCCGGGTCTCGCACCAGGAGGCGCTGGTCACCGACTGGGCGTCGGCGATCAGCGGCTGGCTCGTCCAGGTGGCCGAGCGCGGCGGCGCGAACCCCGTGTTCGCCGGTCAGCCCAGCCAGTTCGACCACTCCGGCCAGCCCGGCCAGTTCGGCCAGCCCGGCCAGTTCGGTCAACTCAGCCAGCCCCAGCAGCCCGGCCGACGTACGGGTCCCGGCATGGGCGGCATGCTCGCCGCCGGTGCCGCGGGCGTCGTCGGCGGCATGGTCCTGAGCGAGATGGCCGACGACTTCTTCGGCGACGAAGACTGATCCCCGCCCGAGTCACCCGAGGAGCACCCAGTGGCCATTTCCGGAATCTTCAGCGCACTGATCATCGGCCTGATCATCGGCGCACTAGGCAGACTGGTCGTGCCGGGCAGGCAACGCATCCCGCTCTGGCTGACCATCGGCATCGGCATCGGCGCGGCGTTGATCGGCACGTTCGCCGCCACCAAGCTCGGCGTCGCGCACACCCGCGGCATCGACTGGATCGAGCTGCTCATCCAGATCGCGCTCGCGGCCGGCGGGGTGAGCCTCGCGGCGGGACTGTACCGCCGCGAGAAGGTCTAACCGGCCCCAAGAACCTGTGCGGCAGGAGATGCCTCCCTCCTGCCGCACAGCCCAAAACCGCCAGACGACCACACGCCTGGCGAGAGGAAAGCGCTTTCACACGGGTGATTGACGGCCCTGCGACCCTCCCCTACGTTGCGATTTCGGGAGTATTTCCGGAAAGGCGGGGGATCATGCGCAGACGTTCACTCCTCGGCGCGGCCGTCGCGACGGTCGCGCTGTCCGGCACCAAAACGGCGGTCGCGGACGGCAAGGCAGGGGCTCGCTGGGTCAACACCTGGGTGTCCATGCCGCAGCTGTGCGAGCCGGGCAACATGCCGCCACCACCGTTCACCCAGGACAACCTCGTGCTGGCGAACGCGACGTTGCGCCAGACCGTCCGGGTCACCATCGGCGGCCGGCGGATGCGGTTGCGCTTCTCCAACGCCTTCGGCGGCGCGAACCTCCCCATCACGGCGGTCACCGTCGCGCTCGCGACCAAAGCCGGTGGCAGTGCGGTCGTGCCCGGAACGGTGCGAAGGGTCACGTTCAACCGCAGGTCCTCTGTGGACATCCCGGTCGGTGCACTGGCCGTGTCCGACCCGCTGGACTTCGCGCTCAAGCCCGGCACGAACGTCACGGTGAGCGTGTACCTCGCCGACGGGCAGGCGTCCAGCTCGATCACCGCGCATCCCGGTTCCCGCACCACGTCCCACCTCCTGGCGGGCAACCACGTCGAGGCGGACGACCTGTCCGGCGCCACGACGACCGACCACTGGTACTTCTTCAGCGGCATCGAGGTCGTCGCCGAGGCGGCCGCGGTGGTGGTGATCGGCGACTCGCTGACCGACGGCCGCGGGTCCACGACCAACGGCAACGACCGCTGGCCCGACCGGCTCTTCGACCGGCTGCAGGCCGAACGGCGCGGGGTCGCGGTGCTCAACCAGGCCGCCGGCGGCAACCGGGTGCTGCACGACGGCCTCGGGCCCAGCGTGCTGGCCCGGCTCGACCGGGATCTGCTGGCGCAGAGCGGTGTCGCGTGGCTGCTGCTGTTCGAGGGCATCAACGACATCGGCACGGCGGCTCCCGACGAGAGCTCCCAGAAGAAGGTCGCCGAGGACCTGCTCGCCGGGTACGAGCAGATCCTCGACCGGGCCCACGCGCACGACCTGGCGGTGTTCGGCGCGACGCTGCTCCCGTTCGGCGGCAGCTTCTACGACGACCCCGGTGGTTTCCGCGAGACGGCCAGGCAGACCGTGAACCGGTGGATCCGCACGAGCCGCCGCTTCGACGCCGTCATCGACTTCGACGCCGCCGTGCGCGATCCGGCCGCGCCCCGGCAGCTGCTGCCCGCGGTCGACGTGGGCGACCACCTCCACCTGAACCCGGCGGGTTACCGGGTCCTGGCGGAGGCGGTCCCCACGCGGCTCTTCCGCCGGTAGTGCGTGAGCGGTTCCGGCCATCCCTGGTCGGCCGGAACCGCTCACGGCCTCATCTCAGGGTTGAATCTCAGGGGTTGATGCGCTGGTACGCCGGCTTCGGCCGCAGGTTCGTGTCGAAGAGGCACGCGGCCCCCTCACCGGGGAACGTCCCCGGGATCCACGAGTGGCGATCGGTGTAACCCCACGTCGTGAACTCCACGCACCGCGAGACGGCGTGGCACGCGTCCCAGATCTGCTTGTAGTAGCTCGCCTGGGTGTTGAGCTTCGCCGCGTCGGCCGGCAGCGGGACGCGCACGTCGGCCTCGGTGATCGCGATGTCGAGTCCCAGCGCGGCGAACCGCTCCATGTTCTGGCGGAAGCTCGACGGGAAGGCGTACTTGGTCGCCAGGTGCGTCTGGATGCCGATGCCGTCGATCGGCACGCCCTGCTGCTTGAGCGCCTTCACCATGTTGTACAGGCCGGTGCTCTTGGCGTTGATGCCTTCGGTGTTGTAGTCGTTGATGTAGAGCTTGGCCGACGGGTCCGCGGCACGGGCCCAGCGGAACGCGTCCGCCACGTACCCGTCGCCGAGCTTCTGCTGGAAGATCGACTGCCGGCGCGAACCGTCCTCGTTGAACATCTCGTTGACGACGTCCCACGCGCGGATCTTGCCCTTGTAGCGGCCCATCTCGGTGTTGATGTGCTGCTGGGTCACGCTGCGCAGCTCCGCGGAGCTGAGGTTGTTCAGGTAGTTCGGGTACTGGCTGTGCCACACCAGCGTGTGCCCGCGCACGGTCATGCGGTTCTGCTGGGCGAAGTTGACGATCGCGTCGGCACCGCCCCAGTTGTACTGGCCGCGGTTCGGCTCGACGCTCGCCCACTTCATCTCGTTCTCGGGCGTGATGTTGCCGAACTCGCGTGTCAGCACCGACTTGAAGTCGGCCTCGTTGAGGTTCTGGGCAGCTACCGCACTACCGACGACCCTGCTGGTGATGCTCTTCAACGGTCCCGCCGCCGACGCGGGAACCGCCTGGCTCGTCGCCATCACGGCCGCCGCCGCCGTGATCGCGAGAACCTGTGGTAAGCGCAACTTCATTGTCGCTCCTTGTGGTTGGCTACAACCTTGTGCTCTCCGGCGGTCCGAGGTAGCTCGGTCGCAGTCCGCCGGTGTCCACGACGAGCTTCTGCACGACGACGGTCGGATCGACCATCCAGAACCGGAGCACGTGCGGTCCGGGGGTGAGCACGTGCCTGGTGGCCATGCGGTTGACGTTGTCGGAGGTGATCCGCTCCCACTGCCGGTTCATCAGCGAGTGGTCGGCGCCGGACGCCTTGATCACGTCGACGACCTGAGGTGCCTCGTCGTCGAACGACACCGCGTACCGCAGACCCGGTGTGGGCAGGACGCCGGCACGGGGCGAGAGGTACGCCCACACCGTCACCTCGCCGGAGGTGAACAGCGTCATCCGGTACTCCAGCCGCGGCCCGCGACCGGCCTCCTGCCGCGCGGCGGTGACGGGGAACGGTTTCATGCCCGCCCCGGTCCGGCCGATGCCGGGAATCCGCCGCCATTGCACACCACCCACGCCGATGTTCGCGCTGTGGTGTTCCGCCTCGATCGAGACGTAGCCGTTGGCCTCCATGAACCCCTGCCGCCACGCACGCGGCACGTCGGGGTTGCGGACCACCGCCTCCACGGTGACCGTGCGGCCCGCGCCGGACACGACGATCGGCACGCTCGTCGTGCCCTTCGGTGCCCGTGACCAGTCGACCGAGACCGTCGCCCGCAGCTGCTTCTCGACCCGGCCGGACGACGGCCGCACCACCAGCCAGGGCACCCCGGCGCGCAGCGTGCAGCCGAACGGCTCGGTGCCGCGGTTGAAGACGTCGACGAACGGCGCGGGCTGGCTGGAGAACGGGCTGAGCTCCGGCAGCACCGGACTGTCCGAAGAGGACGGCCACCACTGCTCGGAACCGTCGATCGCCACGCCCATCTCGGCGCCGGAGACCGGCGTGATCCGCCGCACCGCGGGGAAGATCACGTCGGGCAGCGCCACGTTGTCCTTCTCGGGCTGCTGCCACGGCGCGTTCGGGCCGTAGCGGTCCACGTCGCCGTAGTCGATGTGCGGCTGGGTCTGGAAACCCTGCCACTTGCCGCCCGCGATCCCGGTGTTGTACCGCTCGGCCAGCGCGAGGTCGTCGGCGAACCGCGCCTCGGTCGTCGCGGCGAGATCGTTGGCCGACGCACGGCCTTGCTGCGCGTGGAAGAGGTTCGTGAACTCCGCGTGCCGCAGCTCGTACAGGTTCGCGGTCGCCTTCACCGGGTACAGCACCAGTTGGAAGAAGGCGTCCTGATAGGACCGAGGTACCCGAGTGGCGAGCCGCGAGGCGCGCTCGCCCAGCCGCCGCCACTCCTCCGTCACGCGGTCCAGCTCGCGGTAGTGGATCAGGCTGAACGGGGTCATCTTGTCGTCGTAGACGATCGCGGTGCCCTCACCGGTGATCCTGCGGTTGAGCAGCTCGGGCTTGCGCCGTGCCTGCAGCGTGCCGTAGGTGTGCAGCACCTCGGCGATCTCCGCGGCGAGCCGCCGGCCGAAGTTCTGCGCCGCGTAGTCGCGTTCCCACTCGGTCACCCGCTCCAGCGGCATCGGCCGCCAGGCCTGGTCGAGGAAGAACTGCACGGGCAGCTCGTTGCCCTTGAAGTCACCGACGTTCGCCACCCACAGCCGTGAGATGCCGTACTGCGCGGCCTGGTCGAGCTGCTCCCACACGTTGGCGAGCGCGGCCGTGTCGACCCACTTGTAGCAGCGGCCGCCACCGACGTAGTCGAAGTGGTAGTACAGGCCGTAGCCGCCGGCGCGGGGCGGCAGCGAACGGTCCGGCAGCCGGCACAGGTTGCCCCAGTTGTCGTCCGGGAACACGACGGTGACGTGGTCGGGCGGCCGCAGCCCCTTGTCCCAGTACCGCAGGACCTCCTTGTAGAGCGTCCACACCTGCGGGATCGACGCCGGGTCACGGCCGGTGACGCGGGCCAGCACCTCCTGCTCGGCGGTCAGGATCGACTGCATCAGCTCGATGCTGTCGCCGTCGGGCAGCTGGGTGTCGCCGTTGCCGCGCATGCCGACGGTGACGACGCCCTCGAAGTCCTCGTCCATCATGCGTTTGATGCCGTCGGCCCAGTACGCCCTGATCGCGTCGGGGTTGCGGCGGAAGCTCCACTCCCCCGTGCCGCCGTACGGGTCCTGGCCCGCTTTGGCGTGGCGGTTCCACTCCTCGATGCCGCGCATCATCGGCGCCTCGTGCGAGGTGCCCATGACGACGCCGTAGCGCTTGGCGGTGGCGTGGTTGAGCGGGTCGTCCTCGGCGAACGCGCGGCCCCACACCGCGGGCCACACGTAGTTCCCCTTCAGGCGCAGGACGGTCTCGAAGACCTTCTCCCAGAAGAGGTGGTTGAAGCCGCCGGGGTAGCCGGGTGCCTTGCCGGGACCGAAGTACCGCGGCGCCCACGTGCCCAGCGCCGGGTTCTCGTCGTTGACGAAGATGCCGCGGTACTTGACGAACGGCGTGCCCAGGCTGTGCCGTCCTGCCCGCACGTGCAGTTCGTCGTGGTGCTCCACGGGCACGTCGTCCCACCAGTACCAGGGCGAGACGCCGATGTTGCGGGAGAGGTCGTAGGTGCCGTAGATCGTGCCGCGCGGGTCGCTGCCGGTGATCACCAGCACGCGCCGGCCGCCCGTCCGCACGGTCTCGGTCAGGGAGGTCTCCCACTTGCCCGCGATCCCCTTGACGTCCAACTGCCCGGACGTCACGAGCGAGTCCACCAGCGGGCTGCGGCCGAGCGACCCGATCAGCACCACGTCGCCGTCCACCGGCAGCGCGTTCACCAGCGCGGGTTTGACGCCGGTGACGCGTTCGACGTCCGACTGGAGGTCGCCCGCGACCCGCACGACACCGGGATGGTCGGCGTCGCTGACCACGAGGGTGGTGGCTTTCCCCTTGGACACCAGGGGAAAGCTCCCCGAACCACCTCGGGTGGACACGTACTCGCTGACCGCGAGCGCGGCCATCAGTTGCAGGAAGTTCCGCCGGGCGAGGGACGAGATCATCGTTGAGCTCCTCCTGGCGAAGGTCAGCCCTTCACCGAACCGGTGAGTCCGCCGACCATGCGGCGTTCGGCGAGCACGAAGAACGTGAGCGCCGGGATCATGGACAACGCGGTGAACGCGAGCACCTTCGCGGTGTCCTGGGTGTGCTCGGACTGGAACATCGCCACGCCGAGCGGGAGCGTGAAGTGGGTGGAGTCGTTGAACACGAGCAGTGGCAGCAGGAAGAAGTTCCAGCTGCTGACGAACGCGAGCACGGACACCGTGGCCAGAGCGGGCCTCGACAGCGGCAGCAGGATCCGCCAGAAGAACCCGAGCTTGGCCGCGCCGTCGAGCAGCGCGGCGTCCTCCAGCTCGCGGGGGATGGCGTGCATGAACGGCCGCAGGATCACGATCGTGATCGGCAGCGAGAACGCGGCCTCGGGAATCGCGACGCCGAGCGGGTTCTCCAGCAGGCCGAGCTGGCGCAGCCACAGGTACAGCGGCAGCGTCGCGACGCCGAGCGGGAACAGCAGGCCGAGCGTGAACAGCGTGTAGAACGCCTCCCGGCCCCTGAACACGTAACGGGACAACGCGAAGGCCGCCATCGAGCCCAGCACGACCGCGAGCGTCGTCGCGATCACCGCGATGAACGCGCTGTTGCCGAGCAGCCGCCAGAACACCGGCGAGCTCAGCACGTCCCGGTAGTTGTCCCACACCCACGGGCCGGGCAGCCCTGCGGGCGAGGAGTTGATCTGCGCCGTGGTGCGGAACCCGCCCAGCAGCACGAACAGCAACGGCACGACCGTGACGCCGACGACGGCGAACGCCGTGAGGTAGCCGACAGCGTTGCGGCGCATCAGCCCACCGCCCCTTCGGTGTCCCGGCGCAGCGCGTACCGCTGGTACAGCAACGCGAACAGGAAGCAGATGAGGAACAGGATCACCGCGACCGCGCTGCCGAACCCGAACTCGTAGCGCTTGAAGCCGTGGTCGATCAGGTAGGTCGCCATGGTCGACGACGCGTTGGCGGGCCCGCCCAGGGTCATGATCCAGACCAGGTCGAACAGCTGCAGCGACCCGATCACCGACAGGAAGATCCACACCCGGATCGTCGGACCCAGCAGCGGCAGCACGACGTGCCGGGTGGCCTGCCAGCTCGTCGCGCCGTCCAGCGCGGCGGCCTCGCGCAGCTCGGCCGGGATGCCCTGCAGCCCGGCGAGCAGCAGGATCACGCCGAACCCGATGTACTTCCAGGTGATCACGACGAACAGCGTGTAGAGCACGATCCGCTGGTCGGCCAGCCACTGCTGCACGAGCCAGTCGAGGCCGACGCCGCGCAGCACCTCGTCAACGAACCCGCCCGGCTGCAGCATGAGCAGCCAGATCACCGCGGTCACGGCCTCGGACAGCACGTACGGCGCGAAGACCACCATCCGCAGGAACGTCCGGCCGCGCAGTTTCCGGTTGAGCAACAGCGCGAGACCGATGCTCAACGGCAGCTGCACGATGATCGACAGCGCGGCGATGATCAGGTTGTGCCCGATCGAGCCGCGGAACACGTCACCGGAGAACGCGTCGACGTAGTTGTCCAGACCGACGAAGTCCGTCAGCGGGCCGAAGCCGTTCCACGAGTAGAGGCTGTAGTAGACGGCCACGAAGATCGGCACCAGCACGAACCCGGCGAACAGCACCAGACCCGGTGCCAGCAGGAGCGCGAGCTCGAGTCTTGTGCGCGTGCGGGACCGCCGCCGGGCGCCCCCAGCCGCTGGCGCGTGCGGACTGGGGGCGGTCAACGGCCGCGAACTGGTCGCGGTGCTCATCATTTGTTCCCGGCGGCCGCCTGGCTCACCGACTTCACGATCGTGTCCGGCCCGCCCTGCCCGGCGAAGAAGTTCGCGATCGCGTCGTTGAGCGCCTGGCCGACGTTGGTCGGCATGGCGATGTCGAAGTAGAACTGCAGGTGCGGAGCCTTCGACACGTACTCCGAGATCTTCTTGTGCGTCTCGGTCTTCAGCGACGCCACCGCGGCCGGGTGCACGGGCAGGCCGGATCCGGTCGCGGCGAGCTTCTTCTGCACCTCCTCGCCGACGAGGTAGCCGAGGAAGTCCGCGCACGCCTTGGCCGCACGCGTGGTGCAGGAGAAGCCGTCACCGCCGCCGAGCACGGAGTTCGGGTCGCCCTGCCCGCCCGGCACCGCCGGGAACGGGAACCAGCCGAGCTTCGAGTCCAGGTCCTTGTCCTCGGTCAGCGACTGCATCACGTCCGGGTTCCAGTCGCCCTGCAGCTCCATGGCCGCCTTGCCGGTCGCGAGCAGGCCCGCCGAGCTGCCCGCGCCCTGCTGGGCCGGAGTGCCGACGAACCCGTCCTGGAACGGCTTGGTGTCGATGAACGCCTTGAGGTTCTCGCCCGCCTTGGTGAAGCACGGGTCGGAGAAGTCCTTCTTGTCGATCGCGGTCTTCAGCGAGTCGACCGAGCACTGGCGGATCGCGAAGTAGTTGTAGTAGAACGCGTCCGGCCAGCGGTCCTTGCCACCGACCGCGATCGGCACGATGTTCGCGGCCTTCAGCTTGGCCACCGCGGCGTTCAGCTCGTCCAGCGTGGTCGGGGTGCTGGTCACACCGGCGTTCGCGAAGACGTCCTTGCGGTACCAGAAGCCCACGGCGTGCATCTGGTACGGCACGCCGTACTGCTTGCCGCCGGACTGCCAGCCCTTGGCCGCCTGGCCGAGCGGGCCGATCCAGCTCTGCGACGCCTGCGTGATGTCCGCGAGCTTGCCGGAGCTCAGCTGCGAGACGAGTGAGCCACCGCCCCACTGCTGGAAGATGTCCGGCGGTGTGTTGCCCTGCAGTGCGAGCGGCACCTTGGTCTGGAACTGCTCGTTCTGCAGCGGCTCGATGGTGAACGAGACGTCCGGGTGGGTCTTGTGGAAGTCGTCGGCCACTCCCTGCCAGATCGACTTCATGGGTTCGGTGGTCCGGTTGTGCCACCACGTGAGGGTGACCGGCCCGTTGGCCGAGGCGTCGCCACCCGAGCCGCTGCACGCGGCGAGCAGGAGGGTCGCCGCGGCGGCGAGGGCGACGGACAACTTCCGCCTTGAATGCATGGTTGCGGAACGCATTGGTCCACTCCTGACGACGTCGGCCGAGTTGGACGGGGCGTGATCGATGCGCGACGGCTAGTGAGAATCCACGCTCGAACGCGCCGTGTCAATCGTTGTCGATAACGTTTTACACGGCTAGCCTGAGCGCCGTGCCCCCTCGCTCCCGTGTCACGATCCGTGACGTCGCCGCCGCGGCAGGCGTCTCGGTCGCCACCGTCTCCA
Source organism: Lentzea sp. NPDC004789 (assembly GCF_053601075.1). NCBI lineage: Bacteria > Bacillati > Actinomycetota > Actinomycetes > Pseudonocardiales > Pseudonocardiaceae > Lentzea > Lentzea sp. NPDC004789. The sequence continues at coordinate 15,021 of NZ_JBSGBE010000002.1, forward strand.
AGGTCCTCAACCAGCGCTACGGGGTCGCTGCGGACACGTTCGCGAAGGTCACGGCCGTGATCAAGGAGCTCGGCTACGAGGCGAGCCTGGTCGCGCAGAGCCTGCGCAACCACCGCACCAACGTGATCGGGATCCTGGTCGCCGACATAGAGCCGTTCAGCACCGAACTGCTCAAGGGCGCCGCCGATGCCATCCGCGGCACCGGTTTCGAGCTCGTCGTGTACTCGGCGGGCGGGCGCACCGGTGACCCGGAGGGCTGGGAACAGCGCTACCTGACCAGGTTGAGCGGCACGCTGGTCGACGGGGCCGTGCTCGTCACGCCCGCCGTCGACCTCGAAGGCCTGCCCGGCACGCCCGTCGTCGCCGTCGACCCGCACACCGGGCGCGCGGCACTGCCCACAGTGGACTCCGACAACCTGCACGGCGGCCGGCTCGCGACCGAGCACCTGCTCGCGCGCGGGCACCGCAGGATCGCGCTGCTCACCGGCCGTCCCGACCTGAAGTCCGCGCAGCAGCGCGAAACCGGCTACCGCGGGGCGCTGGCCAGCGCGGGCGTGCCGGTGGACGAGAGCCTGATCCGCCGCGGTGACTACGACGCGGACGTCGCCGCCGCGTCCGCCCGCGAGCTGTTGACCGCACCGGACCGGCCGACGGCCGTGTTCGCCGCCAACGACATCACCGCCATCGCCACCATCGAGACGGCCCGCGAGCTCGGGCTGCGGGTGCCGGAGGACCTCTCGGTGGTCGGCTTCGACAACATCCCCGAATCGGCGCTGTGCACACCGCCGCTCACGACGGTGCAGCAACCGATCCGGGAGATGGGCCGCCGCGCCGTCACGTTGCTGGTGTGGCTCATCAACGGTGAAGAACCGGCAGACACGCACATCACGCTCGGCACCGAGCTCGTCGTCCGGCAGTCGACGCGCGCGTTGCCATCCTGAGCACTGGAGGATCTGTGACGACCGACGCCACCACGGCCGGCGAGCTCTGGCGCGATCCGCAGGCCGAACCGGCCGATCGCGTGCAGGACCTGATCAGCCGGATGACCACACGCGAGAAGGTCGCGCAGCTCTACGGCATCTGGGTCGGCATCGAGTCCGGCGGAGAAGTGGCGCCGCACCAGCACGATCTCGCCGTGCCGCTGGACTTCGACGAGCTGGTGCAGTACGGCCTCGGCCAGCTCACCCGCGTGTTCGGCACCCGTCCGATCGCACCCGACGTCGGCGTGCGCAGCCTCGCCCGCACCCAGCGGGAGATCATCACGCGCAGCCGGTTCGGCATTCCCGCGGTGGTGCACGAGGAGTGCCTCACCGGGCTCGCCGCCTGGCAGGCCACCGTGTTCCCGTCCCCGCTGTGCTGGGGCGCGAGCTTCGAGCCGGACCTGGTGCGGCGGATGACCGAGCAGATCGGCCGGTCGATGCGCCGGCTCGGCGTGCACCAGGGCCTCGCACCGGTGCTCGACGTGACGCGCGACCTGCGCTGGGGCCGGGTCGAGGAGTCGATCGGCGAGGACCCGCACCTGGTCGGCCTGATCAGCAGCGCGTACGTCGCCGGGCTGGAGTCCGCGGGCATCGTCGCGACGCTCAAGCACTTCGCCGGCCACTCGGGCTCGCGCGCCGGGCGCAACCTCGCGCCGTCGTCGATCGGGCCGCGCGAGTTCGCGGACGTGATGCTGCCGCCGTTCGAGATGGCGCTGCGCGCGGGCGCGCGGTCGGTGATGAACTCCTACACCACCAACGACGGCATGCCGGCCGCCGCCGACGTGGGGCTGCTGACCGAACGGCTGCGTGAGCGGTACGGCTTCACCGGGACCGTGGTCGCCGACTACTTCTCCATCCCGTTCCTGCACAGGCTGCACGGCGTGGCCGCCGACCGCGAGGACGCCGGGATCCAGTCGCTCACCGCGGGCATCGACGTCGAACTGCCCACTGTGGACTGTTACGGCGAACCGCTGCTGGCCGCGCTCGACGCGGGCACGGTGGACGAGGCGCTGGTCGACCGCGCGCTGGAACGCGTGCTGCGGCAGAAGCTGGAGCTCGGCCTGCTCGACCCGGACTACAGCCCGGACGTCTCCGGCGAGGAGATCGACCTCGACGACGAGGAGTCCCGCGCGGTGGCCCTGCGGCTCGCCGAGCGTTCGATCGTGTTGCTGCACAACGACGGTCTGCTGCCGCTGGCCGGCAGGCGGCGGGTCGCGGTGGTCGGTCCGCGGGCGAACGACGCCGGCGCGGTGATGGGCTGCTACTCGTTCCCGTTGCACGTCGGCGTGCACCACCCGGACGTGCCGATGGGCATCGAGGTGCCCACGGTGCTGGAGGCGCTGCGGGCCGACCACGACGTCGTGTTCGAACTGGGCTGCCCGGTGCTGGGCGGCACCGACGAGGAGATCCAGGCCGCGGCCGAGGCCGCCCGCGACGCGGACGTCTGCGTCGTCGTGCTCGGCGACCAGGCCGGTCTGTTCGGCGCGGGCACGTCCGGCGAGGGCTGCGACGTCACCGACCTCAAGCTGCCCGGCAGGCAGGAGGAGCTGCTCGAAGCGGTGCTCGCGACGGGTGCCCCGGTCGTGCTGGTGCTGCTGTCGGGCAGGCCGTACGAGCTGCACCGGCAGATCGACCGCCTGGCCGCCGTCGTCTGCGGGTTCTTCCCCGGTGTGGAGGGCGCGACCGCGGTCGCGAACATCCTCAGTGGACGGACGAACCCGTCCGGCCGGCTGCCGGTGAGCTTCCCCGGTGCCGGCACCAGCCAGCCGTGGACCTACCTCACCGCGGCGCTCGGCGCGCGCACCGAGGTCAGCAGCGTCGACCCGACGCCGCTGTTCCCGTTCGGCCACGGGCTCTCCTACGCGCCGGCGACCTGGGTGACGGCGGGCTGCGAGACGCGGGAGTGGCCGACCGACGGCACCTGCCGGGTGCACGTGGTGCTGCGCAACGACCACGAGGTCCCGACCACCGACGTCGTCCAGATCTACCTGCACGACCCGGTGGCCGAGGTCGGACGGCCGGTCCGGCAGCTGATCGGCGCGCTCAAGGTCGACCTCGCGTCCGGCGAGACCCGCACGGTCAGCGCCGAGCTGCACGCCGACCTCACCGCCTACACCGGCAGGGCGGGCCACCGCCAGGTCGACCCCGGCGAGGTCGAGCTGCACGTCGGCACGTCGAGCGCGGTCATCCACTCCACCCTGCGGCTCACCCTGACCGGACCGCGCCGCGAGGTCGGCTTCGACCGCACCATGACGGCCGACTTCACCGTGACCCCGTGACCTCGGCATCAGGTCGGTGACACCGCTTTCGACGGCCCGGTAATGTCCTTAAGGGACGGACCGGGCTGTCGAAGGGGTGTCTTGTGCTTCAGATCAGCGGGCTGACGTGGGCGATCACGATCGGGGTGATCGTGCTGCTGCTGGCGGTCGACCTCGTCCTCGCGGCGTGGCGGCCGCACCGGATCGGCTTCCGCGAGGCCACCCTGTGGTCGGTGTTCTACATCCTGGTCGCGGTCGGGTTCGGCGTGTGGTTCGCCATGGCGCACGGCGGCGAGTTCGGTGCCGAGTACTTCGCCGGCTACATCGTCGAGAAGAGCCTTTCCGTCGACAACCTGTTCGTCTTCGTGATCATCATGACGACGTTCCTGGTGCCGGAGGAGCACCAGCACAAGGTGCTGACGTTCGGCATCGTGCTCGCGCTGATCATGCGGGGCATCTTCATCGCGGTCGGCGCGACGCTGCTGTCGTTGTTCTCGTTCATGTTCCTGCTGTTCGGCCTGCTGCTGATCTTCACGGCCGTGCAGCTGTTCCGGCACCGCGACGAGGACCCGGACGTCGAGAACAACGTCGTGGTGAAGGCCGCCCGCAAGCTCCTGCCCGTCACGGACGACTACGTCGGCGGCAAGATCTTCGCGCGGGTCGACGGCAAGCGGCTGGCCACTCCCCTGTTCGTCGTGCTGGTGGCCATCGGCGGGGTCGACCTGCTGTTCGCGCTCGACTCGATCCCCGCGGTGTTCGGCGTGACCGAGGAGCCCTACATCGTGTTCACCGCCAACGCGTTCGCGCTGCTCGGCCTGCGCGCGTTGTTCTTCCTCGTCAAGGGGCTGCTCGACCGGCTGGTGTACCTGTCGGCCGGCCTCGCGGTCATCCTCGCGTTCATCGGCGTGAAGCTGATCCTGCACTGGGCTCACGTCGACATCTCGGCCTCGGTCCCGGAGGTGCCGACCCCGCTCAGCCTCGGCGTGATCATCGCGATTCTCGTGGTCGTCACGGTGGCGAGCCTGATCAAGACCCGCAACGACCCGTCCGCCAAGGCCCACCCCGGCTCGCTGCGCGGACATCAGGACGAGCCCGAAGCGGAGTGAGCACTTAAAGTAACACTTGACCACTTGGTAACAGCTGTGCACGATCTGCGGCATGGATCTGCACGTGGTCGAGCCTGCGCGCGATCGCCGCGTCCGTCGTACCCGCGCCGCCGTGCTGCAGGCCGCGATCGACCTGGTCAGCGCGCGCGGCACGGCGGCGGTCGCGCTGTCCGAGATCGCCGAGGCCGCCGACGTCAGCCGGCGGGTCGTCTACCAGCACTTCGGTGACCTCGACACGGTGCTGCTGGAGGCCGGGCTCGACCTCGCGCGGCGCGAGTTGCTGCCGCGCCTCACCGCCCTGCGGCAACCGGTGGACCCCCGCGAGGAAACTCTCGCCATGGCGCGGCACTTCGCCGAGCACAAGGTGTTCTACCGCGCGCTGTTGACCGGCTCCTGCGCCTACGCGCTGGACCGCGGGTTGATCAGACTGATGATCCCGGTCAACCGGCAGGGGGTCGAGCACCTGTTCGGGGACCGGGTCAGCGGTGCGGCCGTCGACGACCTCACCGCCTTCATCACCGGTGGCGTCGGGTCGTTCGTGACGGCCTGGGTGATCGACGGCGCGCACGATCCCGAGGCGTTCACCGACCGGTTGATCGCCGTCGTCTCCCTCTTCCTGGAGTCCCCATGATCAGCCGTCTCGTCGAACGCAGGCTCAAGCTCTCACCGCCGCTGACCCGCAAGGTCGTGGTGCAGCGCGATCTGCGCGTGCCGATGCCCGACGGCGTGGAGCTGCTCGCGGACCGGTGGCTGCCGCGCTCCGGCGGCGACGGGCTGCCCACCGCGCTGATCCGCACCCCCTACGGCCGCGGCATGTTCGGGCAGCTGATCGCGCGGCCGCTGGCCGAGCGCGGCTACCAGGTGCTGATCCAGAGCGTGCGCGGCGGGTTCGGTTCCGGCGGCACGTTCGACCCGATGCGGCAGGAACGCGAGGACGGCCTCGCGACGCTCGACTGGCTCGTGCGGCAGCCGTGGAGCGACGCGATCGTGCTCTACGGGCTGAGCTACCTGGGCCACGTGCAGTGGGCGGTCGCCGACCGGCTGCCGCCGCAGGTCAAGGCGATGATCCCGGTGGTGACGGAGTCGGCGCTGACGCTGGAGTTCCTGCGCGCGGACGGCATGTCGCTGGAGACGCCGTTCGAGTGGGGCGTGCTCGTCGGCACCCAGGAACGCCCGCTGGCGATGCTGCGCAAACCGTTCCAGGACAAGAAGACCGCACGGGCGCTGCACACGCTTCCGTTGCGGGACGCCGACATCGCGGCGCTCGGCGAACGTTCCGCCTACGTCCAGGACATCCTCACCCACGATGCCGGCTCGGCGCGGTGGGAGGGGTTGGACCACAGCCACCGGGTCGCGGACGTGTCGGTACCGGTCAGCTCGATCGGCGGCTGGTACGACATCTTCCTGCCCGGTCAGCTGCGCGACTTCCGGGTGTTGCAGAACAAGGGACTTCCGGCGCGGCTGACCGTCGGGCCGTGGACGCACGCCGAGTTCACCTCCACACCGATCGACGAGGCCGTCGGGTTCGGTCTCGCTCTGGCCCGCGGCGAGCAGCCACCGGACCGCCCGCCCGTGCGGCTGTTCGTGATGGGCGAGGAGGCGTGGCGCGACTTCCCGTCGTGGCCGCCGCCCGGCTACACCCCGCGGCGCTACCACCTCGGCCCCGGTGGCGTCCTCGGCCCCGCGCCTTCGGAGTCCTCTGTGGACACCTACCGCTACGACCCGGCCGATCCCACGCCGACCGCGGGCGGTGTGCGCCTGGCGAAGGGCGGGCGCGTCGACAACACCGAGCTGGAGGCCCGGCCGGACGTGCTGACGTACACCACGCCCGTGCTGGACGAGGACGTCGAGGTGGTCGGCGAGGTGAGCGCCGAGATCTGGTTCTCCTCCAGCCTTCCCCACGCCGACGTGTTCGTGCGGCTCTGCGACGTCGATCCCGGCGGGAAGTCGTGGAACGTCTGCGACGGCCTGGTGAGCCTCACCGGTGCGGAGGAACCGCAGTGCGCCACCGTCCGGTTGTGGCCGACCGCGTACCGCTTCCGGCGCGGCCACCGCATCCGGGTGCAGGTGTCGAGCGGTGCTTTCCCGCGCTACGCCCGCAATCCGGGCACCGGCGAGCCGCGGGCCACCGCCACGACGTTGCTCGCCGCCGACCAGACCGTCCACTGCGGACGATCGGCGGTCATCCTCCCGGTGCGCTGATCACTTCTTCTTGCCTTTGGCCTTGCCCTTGCCCTTGTCGGCCTTCGGGGGCTCCTGGACCGGCTGCGGCACGGTGGTGGTCTCGACGACGACCGGTTGCTCGACGACCGGCACCGGAGTGCGCTGGGCGGTGCTCGAAGGTGTCGACGCGGGCGGTGCGGACTCCACCGGGGTGGCTCGGTCGTGCAGGACGACCCCGGTTCCGATGGCGGCCATCAGCACGGCGGCCGACGCGGCGGCGAGCACCCCTGGTGACCGCCGCCGCGCAACCGGTGCGACCCGAGTCGGCGGGTCCGCGGCGAGCAGGGCGTCGGCGCACTCCCGCGCGGTCGGCCGGCGCTCCGCGGACAGGGACGTCATCAACGACAGCAGCCGGACGAGGCCGAACGGCAGATCGTCCGGCACCACCGGCGGCCGGTGCAGCCGTGCCACCGCCGCCTCGATCTCCGCGCCTTCGTACTCGCGGCGCCCGGTCAGGCACTCCAGCAGCACGAGCCCCAGCGCGTAGACGTCCACCGCGGCGGTGATCCGCCCGCCGCGCACCTGTTCCGGCGCCAGGTAGGCCGCGGTGCCGACGACCTGGTCGGCTCGCGTGAGCCGGGCTCCGTCCACGAGGCGCGCGAGGCCGAAGTCGGCGAGCCGCGGCGCGCCGTCGGAGTCCAGCAGGATGTTGGACGGTTTGACGTCGCGGTGGATGAGCCCGCGGGAGTGCACGTAGGCCAGTGCCTCGGCCAGCGCGGCCCCCAGCCCGCGCACCTCGGCCACGTCCATCGGCCCGTTCGCGATGCGGTCGCGCAACGTGCGGCCCTCGACCAGCTCCAGCACCATGAACGGGGTGTCACCGGACGAGTCCGCGTCGTACACCGGCACCAGCCCCGGATGCGACAGCGCCGCGAGCGTGCGGACCTCGTTGTCGAACCGGCGCAGTTCGGCCGTGTCCCCCGGCTGGAACAGCTTGATGGCGACGTCCCTGGCCAGCACGACGTCCCTGGCCCGGCGCACCTCCGCCACGCCACCCGTCCCCAGCAGCTCGCCCACCAGGTAGCGGTCGGCGAGAAGACCTCTGTCCGGCATGGCAGGGGATTCCCGCCCGCCAGACGCCCTAACCGTCAGTCGGGGACGGCGAACGCGGCCTCCAGCGGCGGCAGCACCGCACGGGCGTCGGCCGGCGACTTCGAGGCCGACTGCCCGGCCAGGATCGCCGTCGACCTGTTCGGCGACTCGTGGCTGATGGTGATCGTTTACACGTTGCGCAACGGCCCGATGCGGCCGGGCGAGCTGCGGTCGGCCATCGGTCACATCAGTCAGAAGATGCTCACGCAGACGTTGCGCCGCATGGCGACCATGGCGCTCGTCGAACGCCGCCGGTACGCCGAGGCCCCTCCGCGCGTCGAGTACTCGCTGACGACCGCCGGGCGACACCGTGCGCACCGCGATGTTCGGCGACGATTGATCTCATTTGGCCCCTAGCTCGGTTGATCAGCCCGTGGTTAATGTCGTGGCGCGGCCGCGAACAGCCATCGACAAAAACGAGGTGAAAACCGTGCGTGCAATTCCGACTTTCCTGCTGACGGCAGCCGCGATAGTGGCCACCGCGCTCCCGGCGGCAGCGGCACCGGTGAACGCCGCCGTGACCCTCCAGCCCCAGGGACGGCTGGAGGCACGTGGCGCGGCGGTGACCGTGCCGACGCGGGTGATGTGCCAGAACGGCGCCACCGCGTCGTTGTGGGTGCAGGTCACGCAGAACGTGCGCGGTGAGCTCGCGATCGGCGAGAAGTACACGTCGAGCGTTCCGTGCACCGGCGAATACCACAGGATCGACGTGACGGTGGTGTCCCGCACGAAAGCTTTCCGGCAGGGCGTGGCATTCGCGTCGGCGTCGTTGAACGTCTACCTGCCGCCGGACAATTCGAACACGGTCGAAGAAGAGCGCGAAATGATGCTTGTCAGGTAATTCACCGTTTGACGGCGCTGGACGCGCGGACCACGAGCTCCGGCTGGAACTTCACGTGCCGGTGCTCGTGGTCCGGCTCGTTCTCGGCCAGCAGCAACGTCGCGGCGGTGCGGCCCAGCTGCTCGCGCGGCTGCCGCACCGACGTCAGCGGCACGGCGGCGGCCGCGGCGAACTCGATGTCGTCGTAACCCACGACGGCGAGGTCGTCCGGCACCTTGAGACCCTGCTGCGTCATCGACTGCAGCAGGCCCAGCGCGAGCAGGTCGTTGGCGCAGAACGCCGCCGTGGGGCGCCGTGACGCGGGCAGGCCCACCAGCCGCTCCCCCGCGCCGCGGCCCTCCGCCACCTGCAGGCTCCTCGTCTCCAGGAACGTGAGCGCGTCGGCCGGCAGCCCCGCGTTCGCCAGCGCGCGCACGGCCCCCTCGCGCCGGTCGCGCACCTGCTGGATCGACAGCGGGCCGCCGACCATGGCGATGCGCCGGTGGCCGTTCTCGATCAGGTGGGTCACCGCCAGCTCCCCGCCGAGCACGTCGTCGACCGCCACCGAGCAGTAGGTGCCGTTCGACTCGCGGTCGACCAGCACCACCGGCGTGCCGCGGTCGGTGAGCCGTTCCGCGTCGACCGGGGTGATCAGGATGCCCTCGACGCGCTGCTCGTGCAGCAGCTCCAGGTACTCGCGTTCGCGGCCGTCGTCGGACGCGCTGTTGCACAGGAACAGCGCGAGCCCCGCCTCCCGTGCCGCGTCCTCCACGCCGCGGGCCACGTCGGTGAAGAACGGGTTCGCCGCGTCGAGCACGACGTAGGCGATCACCCGGCTGCTGCCCGCTCTGAGCTGTCGCGCGGACTCGTTGCGGACGAACCCGAGCTCCTCGATCGCGGCGAGCACCCGCTGCCGGGTGGCGGGCGCGACGACGTCCGGCCGGTTCAGCACGTTCGACACGGTCGCGTTCGACACGCCGGCGTGCCGCGCGACCTCGCGGATGCCCACTGACGGCTTCACCGGCGACTCCTTTGTTGAAACGTGACAAGCGACTGTACCGCCTGTCCCTTGACATGTGGCCGTAACGCCCCCAGAGTGCACGTAACTCAGCCGTTAAAACGTTTCAACATCGAGGAGACGGACGTGGACCGACCTCCCGTGGTGGCACTGGACGAGGTGAGCAAGTCCTTCGGCGCCGTCCGCGCGTTGTCCGGCGTGTCGCTGCAACTGCTGCCCGGCGAGGCCCACGCGCTGCTCGGGGAGAACGGGGCCGGCAAGTCGACGCTGATCAAGACCCTCGCCGGGGTGCACCGCCCGGACACCGGCCAGGTGCTCGTCGACGGTGCCCCGCAACGGTTCTCCGGCCCCGCCGACGCGCTGGCCGCGGGCATCGCGATCATCTACCAGGAACCGACGCTCTTCGGTGACCTGTCGGTGGCCGAGAACGTCTTCATGGGCCGCCAGCCGCTCGGCCTCGGCCGGCGCATCGACGTCGCCGAGATGCACGCCCGCACCTCTGAGCTGTTCTCCCGCCTGGGCGTCCGGCTCGACCCGGCCCGTCCGGCCCGCGGACTGTCCATTGCGGACCAGCAGCTCGTCGAGATCGCGAAGGCGCTGTCGTTCGACGCCCGCGTGATCGTGATGGACGAGCCGACCGCGGCTCTGTCCGCGCACGAGGTCCAACGGCTTTTCGGTGTGGTGCAGGCGTTGCGCGCCCAGGACGCCGCCGTGCTGTTCGTGTCGCACCGGCTCGACGAGGTGTTCGAGCTGTGCCAGCGGGCCACGGTGCTGCGCGACGGCGAGTTCGTCTGGTCCGGCGAGCTGTCCGGCGAGACTCCGGACTCCCTGGTGCGCCGCATGGTCGGACGCGAGCTGTCGCAGCTGTTCCCCAAGCAGGAGACGACCGCGGGCGAGGTCCTGCTCTCGGTGCGACGGCTGACCCGCGAGGGCGTGTTCACCGACGTGTCGTTCGACGTGCGGGCAGGCGAGATCGTGGCCCTGTCCGGCCTGGTCGGCGCCGGCCGCAGCGAGGTCGCCCGGGCGATCTTCGGCATCGACCGCCCCGACGGCGGCGCGGTCGTCGTGCGCGGCCGCCGGCTGAAGTACGGCTCCCCCACCGCCGCGATGGCCGCGGGCATCGGGTTCGTGCCGGAGGACCGCCGCCAGCAGGGACTCGTGATGGACGCGTCCATCGAACGCAACGCCGCGCTGGCCTCACTGGGCCGGCTGTCGACGTTCGGGTTGCTGCGCCGCCGTTCCGAACGCGCGCTGGCGCAGGACTGGGCGGTCAAGCTGCGGCTGAAGTTCGCCCGGCTCAGCGACCCGGTCGGCGTGCTGTCGGGAGGCAACCAGCAGAAGGTCGTGCTCGCGAAGTGGCTGGCGCGCAAGCCTTCCGTGCTGATCGTGGACGAGCCGACGCGCGGCATCGACGTCGGGACGAAGGCCGAGGTGCACCGGCTGCTGTCGGAGCTGGCCGGGCAGGGGGTCGGGGTGCTGATGATCTCGTCGGAGCTGCCGGAGGTGCTCGGGATGGCCGACCGCGTGCTCGTGATGCACGAGGGGCGGCTGGTGGAGGAACTCGCGCGGGCCGAGGCGACCGAGGAGCGGGTGGCGCTGGCGGCGGCCGGGCAGGTGGCGCGATGAGCCGGGCAACGCCGTCGGCCGCCGCCAGCCGCAGCGAGGTCGCGCGACCAGCCAGCCGCAACCACAGCGAGGTGGCGCGATGACCGCCCAGCTCGACACCGCCGCGACCCCGGCCACCCCGCGCACCGCCGCCCGCCGCCTCTCCACCCGCGTCGGCCGCGTCCGCGAGCTCGGCATCGTCGTCGCCCTGGCCCTGGTCGTCATCCCGACGGCGATCGTGAACCCGAGGTTCGTCCAGCCCCAGAGCCTGCGCGACCTCCTCCTCAACGCCTCCATCGTCGCCCTGCTGGCCGTCGGCCAGACCATGGTCGTCATCACCCGCAACGTCGACCTGTCCGTGGGCTCGGTCCTCGGCCTGTCCGCTTTCCTGACCGCACAGCAGTTCGCCGACCACCCCGGCACGCCGGTCCTGGCGGGTATCGGGTTCGGCCTCGGCATCGGACTGGCGTGCGGCCTGCTCAACGGCCTGCTGGTGGCACTGGGCAACGTCCCCAGCCTCGTGGTCACGCTCGGCACGCTCTACGTGTTCCGCGGCATCGACTACGCCCTCGCCCACGGCAGGCAGGTCAACGCCGCCGACCTCCCGGACGCGCTGCTCGACCTGGGCAGCAGCCGGGTCCTCGGCATCCCGGTCCTCGTCCTCGTCACGCTCGCGACCGTAGCCGTGGCCGCCGTCTACCTGCGTTCGTACCGCTCCGGCCGCGAGCTGTACGCGCTCGGTTCCAACCCGGAGGCCGCCAAGCTCGCCGGCATCCCGGTCGCCAAGCGCACGCTCACCACGTTCGTCCTCTCCGGACTGGTCGCGGGCCTGGCGGGCGCGCTCTGGGTGGCCCGTTACGGCACGGTCGACGCGGCCGCGGGCACCGGGCTCGAACTGCAGGTCGTGGCCGCCGTGGTGGTCGGCGGCGTCGCGATCTTCGGCGGCTCGGGCACGGTGGCCGGTGCCGCGCTGGGTGCGCTTCTCCTCGGCACGATCACGAGTTGCCTGGTGGTGCTGCGGATCCCCGCGTTCTGGCAGCAGGCGATCGCGGGTGCGCTGCTGCTGAGCGCCATCACCGTCGACCGGCTGCTCGCGCTGCGGCTGGCCAAGGCCCTGCGCACCGCGGAAGGAACCAGCCATGCGTAGCCTCCTGCGGTGGGAGACCGCGTTGGTGTTCCTGCTGATCGTCGTCGCCCTGACCGGCCAGATCAGCACGAACGGCTCGTTCCTCGACGGCGGCAACCTCTTCTACCTCGGCCTCGACATCGGCGAGATCGCGCTGATCGCCCTCCCGCTCACGCTGGTGATCGTCGCGGGCGAGATCGACCTGTCCGTCGCGTCGGTGCTCGGCCTGTCCAGCGCGCTGGTCGGCTGGCTGTGGAACGCGGGCTGGCCGCTCGAAACGATCCTGCCGGTCGTCATCGTCGTCGGCGCGGTCTGCGGCGCGGTCAACGGGCTGCTCGTCACCCGGCTCGGCCTGCCCAGCCTCGCGGTCACCATCGGCACGCTCGCGCTCTACCGCGGGCTGGCGCTGGTGGTGCTGGGCGACACGGCGGTCGCGGACTTCCCGGCGAGCTACACGTCGTTCGGCACGACTCCGGTGCCGGGCACGAACATCCCGTACCCGATCGCGCTCGCCGCGATCCTGGCCGTGCTCTTCGGGATCGCGCTGCACGCCAGCTCGTTCGGCCGGTCCGTCTACGCGATCGGCGCCAACGAGGAGGGCGCGCGGTTCTCCGGCATCCGGGTCAAGCGGATCAAGCTGATCCTCTTCGTGCTGGCCGGTGCGGTGGCCGCGGTCGCCGGCATCGTCTACACGTTCCGCTTCTCCAGCGCCCGCGCGGACAACGGCGTCGGGCTCGAACTGGCCGTCGTCGCCGCCGTGCTGCTCGGCGGCGTGTCCATCTTCGGCGGCAGGGGATCGCTCTTCGGCGTGCTCGCGGGCGTGCTGCTGCTGGGCGGTCTGCGCAACCTGCTGATCCTGCAGGACACCTCCACCGAGGTCCTCACCATCGTCACCGGGCTCCTGCTGCTGGTGAGCGTGCTCGCTCCTTCGATCACCCGATCGCTCCGAAAGGCAACGACATGAACACACGTCTCGTGCTCGCCCTGGTGGTGTCCGGGGCCGTCGCGCTCACCGCCTGCGGCGGCACCACGAAGGACAGTTCGAGCCAGCAGACCGCGGGCGCCACCAACGCCGCCAAAGCCGACCCGAACGCGCCGCTGAAGGAAGGCCTGAAGATCACGTTCCTGCCCAAGCAGGTCAACAACCCGTACTTCACGGTGGCCCAGAAGGGTGCCGAGCAGGCGGGTACGGCGCTCAAGGCCGAGGTCAAGGCCACCGGCCCGTCCGACGCCGCGGCCAGCTCGCAGGTCACCTACATCAACACCGCCGCGCAGCAGAAGCAGAACGCGCTGGTGATCTCCGCGAACGACGCCAACGCCGTCGCGCCCGCGCTCAAGTCCGCGCGCTCGCAGGGGGTCAAGGTCGTCACCTTCGACTCCGACGCGGCACCGGACGCCAGGGACGTGTTCATCAACCAGGCCCGCTCGAACGACATCGCGGCCGGCCAGGTGAAGCTGATCTCCGACGCGATCGGCGGCAGCGGTGAGATCGCGATCCTGTCCGCAACCCCGAACGCCACCAACCAGAACGCGTGGATCGAGGTCATGAAGACCGAGCTGGCGAAGCCCGAGTACGCGGGCCTCAAGCTCGTGGAGACCGCGTACGGCAACGACGACGACCAGACGTCGTTCCAGAAGACCCAGGGTCTGCTGCAGGCGCACCCGAACCTCAAGGGCATCATCTCGCCGACCACCGTCGGTGTCGCGGCCGCCGCCCGCTACCTCAGCTCCAGCGAGTACAAGGGCAAGGTCCAGCTCACCGGTCTCGGCACGCCGAACCAGATGCGCAAGTTCGTCCAGGACGGCACGGTGAAGTCGTTCGCGCTGTGGGACCCGAGCAAGCTCGGCTACCTCGCCACGTACGCCGCGGCGGCACTGGCGTCCGGGCAGATCACCGGTGCGGAGGGCGAGAAGTTCAAGGCCGGTGACCTCGGCGACTACACGATCGGCGCCAAGGGCGAGGTCGTGCTCGGCCCGCCGACCGTGTTCACCAAGGACAACATCGACCAGTTCGACTTCTGACCATGCGGATCTGCTTCACCCTCAAGGTCCGGCCGGATCGCATCGACGAGTACCGGGCGCGGCACCGCGAGGTGTGGCCCGAGATGCGGGCCGCCCTCAGCGAGGCGGGATGGCGCAACTACTCCCTCTTCCTCGCCGGGGACGGCCTGCTGATCGGCTACCTCGAATGCGACGACTTCGACGCGGCGCTCGCCGAGATGGCGCGCACCGAGGTGAACGCCCGCTGGCAAGCCGAGATGGCGGAGTTCTTCGTCGGTGACGGCAACGCCGACGAACGGATGCGGCCGCTCGACGAGGTCTTCCACCTTGCCTGATTTCTGGGACTGAGCTCATGGAGAAACTGATGAGCGTGAAGGACGCGTTGCGGGAGCAGCGGATCGAGACGCCGTCGTGGGCGTACGGCAACTCGGGCACCCGGTTCAAGGTGTTCGCGCAGCAGGGGGTTCCGCGCACGCCGTACGAGAAGATCGACGACGCGGCGGTGGTGCACCGGCTCACCGGCGTCGCGCCGACGGTCGCGTTGCACATCCCGTGGGACAAGGTCGACGACTACGGCAAGCTCGCGTCCTACGCACGCGACCGCGGCATCGCGTTGGGGGCCATCAACTCCAACGTCTTCCAGGACGACGACTACAAGCTCGGCAGCGTCTGCCACCCGGACGCGGCGGTGCGGCGCAAGGCGATCGGGCACCTGCTGGAGTGCGTCGACATCATGGACGCCACCGGCTCGCGCGATCTCAAGCTGTGGTTCGCCGACGGCCTCAACTACCCCGGCCAGGACAACATCCGCGCCCGCCAGGACCGGCTCGCCGAGGCTCTGCGGGAGACCTACGAGCGGCTCGGCGCCGATCAGCGGATGTTGCTGGAGTACAAGCTCTTCGAGCCCGCGTTCTACACCACCGACGTGCCGGACTGGGGCACGGCGTACGCGCACTGCCTGCAGCTGGGCGACAAGGCGCAGGTCGTGATCGACACCGGCCACCACGCGCCAGGCACGAACATCGAGTTCATCGTGTCGTTCCTGTTGCGGGCCGACAAGCTCGGCGCGTTCGACTTCAACTCGCGCTTCTACGCCGACGACGACCTGATGGTGGGCGCGGCGGACCCGTTCCAGCTGTTCCGGATCATGCACGAGATCGTGCTGGCCGACGCGCTCAAGCCGGCCGCGGGCATCGCGTTCATGCTCGACCAGTGCCACAACCTGGAGCCGAAGATCCCGGCGATCATCCGCTCGGTGCTCAACGTCCAGGAGGCCACGGCGAAGGCCCTGCTGGTCGACCACGAGGCACTCGCCCAAGCACAACAGGCGGGTGACGTGCTCGGCGCGAACGCCGCGCTGATGGACGCCTACAACACCGACGTCCGCCCGTTGCTGCGGGAGCTCCGCGAGGAGATGGGCCTCGACCCCGACCCGATGGCCGCGTACCGGCGGTCCGGGTACGCCGAGCAGATCGTCCGTGAACGAGTCGGCGGCGAGGCCGCCGGATGGGGTGCGTGATGAACCAGGTCGAAGCGCTGCTGGGGCGGAGCAACCGGCTCGGTGCGGATCCGCGCAACACCAACTACGCGGGCGGCAACACCTCGGCCAAGGGCTCGCAGACCGACCCGGTCACCGGGCAGCCGGTGGAACTGCTGTGGGTCAAGGGATCCGGTGGCGATCTCGGCACGCTGACCGAGGCCGGGCTCGCGGTCCTGCGGCTGGACCGGTTGCGCGCGTTGACGTCCGTCTACCCCGGTGTCGAGCGGGAGGACGAGATGGTCGCCGCGTTCGACTTCTGCCTGCACGGCAAGGGCGGCGCGGCGCCGTCGATCGACACGGCCATGCACGGCCTGGTGGACGCGGCCCACGTCGACCACCTGCACCCGGACGCGGGCATCGCGTTCGCCACGGCGGCGGACGGTGAGGCGCTGGTCAAAGCGTGCTTCGGCGACAAGGTCGTGTGGGTGCCGTGGCGGCGGCCCGGTTTCCAGCTGGGACTGGACATCGCGGCCGTCAAGCGCGAGAACCCGCAGGCCGTCGGCGTGATCCTAGGCGGGCACGGCATCACCGCGTGGGGTGCGACGAGCGAGGAGTGCGAGGCCAACTCGCTCGACATCATCGCCACCGCCCAGCGCTACCTCGACGAACACGGCCGCCCCGAACCGTTCGGGCCGGTCGTCCACGAGCCGCTCCCCCAGGACGAACGCCGGCTCAGGGCCGCCGAGCTGGCGCCGGTGGTCCGCGGGCTCGCGTCCACGGACTCGCCGCAGGTCGGGCACTTCACCGACACCGGCGTCGTGCTGGACTTCCTCGCCCGCGAACGGCATCCCGAACTGGCCGCGCTCGGCACCTCGTGCCCCGACCACTTCCTGCGCACCAAGGTCCGGCCGCTGGTGCTCGACCTGCCGCCGACCGCGCCGCTGGACGACGTCGTGGCACGACTGAGGCAGCTGCACGAGGCCTATCGCGCCGACTACCGGGCTTACTACGAAAGGCATGCGGAGCCGGACAGCCCGCCGATGCGCGGCGCGGACCCGGCGATCGTGCTCGTGCCGGGCGTCGGCATGTTCAGCTTCGGCAGGAACAAGCAGACCGCGCGGGTGGCGGGCGAGTTCTACGTCAACGCCGTCAACGTCATGCGCGGCGCCGAGTCGGTCTCCCGGTACGCGCCGATCGAGGAACGCGAGAAGTTCCGCATCGAGTACTGGGCGCTCGAAGAGGCCAAGCTGCGACGCATGCCGAAGCCCAAGCCGCTCGCCACCCGCGTCGCGCTCGTCACCGGCGGTGGTTCGGGCATCGGCCGGGCGATCGCGCAACGGCTGGCCGCCGAGGGCGCGTGCGTGGTGGTCGCCGACCGCAACGGTGACGCCGCACGGGAGGTCGCCGAAGGCATCGGCTCGTCGGACGTGGCGGTCGCGGTGACCGTCGACGTCACCGACAGCGCGGGCATCGCGCAGGCGTTCCGGGCAGCGGTGCTGGCGTTCGGCGGCGTCGACCTGGTGGTCAACAACGCCGGACTGTCGATCTCCAAACCGCTGGAGGAGACGACCGAGGCCGACTGGGACCTGCAGCACGACGTGATGGCCAAGGGCTCGTTCCTGGTGTCGCAGCAGGCGGCGAAGGTCATGCGCGCCCAAGGCATGGGCGGCGACATCATCTACATCTCCAGCAAGAACGCGGTCTTCGCGGGGCCCAACAACGTCGCCTACGGTGCCGCGAAGGCGGATCAGGCGCACCAGGTCCGGTTGCTGGCGGCGGAGCTGGGCGGGGACGGCATCCGGGTCAACGGCATCAACCCGGACGGCGTGGTCCGCGGTTCCGGCATCTTCGCGGGCGGCTGGGGTGCCCAGCGCGCCGCGGTCTACGGCGTGCCGGAGGAGAAGCTGGGTGAGTTCTACGCCCAGCGCACCCTGCTCAAGCGCGAGGTGCTGCCGGAGCACGTGGCCGCGGCGGTGGTGGCGCTGACCGCGGGCGACCTGTCGCTCACCACGGGCCTGCACGTGCCGGTCGACGCCGGCGTGGCCGCGGCCTTCCTGCGATGACCGCGGTCGCGGCGGTCGACCTCGGCGCGTCCAGCGGCCGCGTGGTGCGCGGCGTCGTCACCGGGGACGACGTGCGGATCGAGGAGGTGCACCGGTTCCCGAACGGCCCGGTGCACCTGGGCGACCGGCTGCACTGGGACCTGCCGGGCCTGCACCGCGAGGTGCTGGCCGGGCTGCACCGGGCGGGCGAGGTCGACAGCGTCGGCATCGACAGCTGGGCGGTCGACTACGGCCTGCTCGACGCGGACGGCGAGCTGCTCGGCAACCCGGTGCACTACCGCGACGCCCGCACCGAGGGCATCACGCCACCGGACGGGCTGTACGCGATCAACGGGCTGCAGTTCCAGCCGTTCAACACGATGTTCCAGCTGATGGCCGAACCGCTGCTGCCCTGGGCCTCCCAGCTCCTGCTGATCCCCGACCTGCTCTCCTACTGGCTGACCGGGCAGCGCGGCGCCGAGTACACCAACGCCACCACGACCGGGCTGATCGACGTCCGGACCCGACGGTGGTCGCCCGAGCTGACCCGCGACCTCCCGCCCGGCCTGCTGCCGGCGCTCCGGCACCCCGGCGACCCCGCCGGAACGTGGAACGGCGTCCCGGTCACCGCCGTCGGCTCGCACGACACCGCGTCCGCCGTCGTCGCCGTACCCGCCGAGAACGAGCGGTTCGCCTACATCTCGTGCGGCACGTGGTCGCTGGTCGGCGTCGAGCTGGCCGCACCGGTGCTCACCGCGGAAAGCCAGGCCGCGAACTTCACCAACGAGGGCGGCGTCGACGGCACCATCCGCTACCTGCGCAACGTGATGGGCCTCTGGCTGCTGCAGGAGTGCCTGCGCTGCTGGCACGCCGGCCTCGCACCTCTGCTGCGAGAAGCCGAAGACGCGACCGGTTCGGTGTTCGACCCCAACGACCCGGTGTTCCTCCCTCCCGGCGACATGCCCGCACGCATCGAGCGGTGGTGCGGCAGGCCGATGTCACGCGCCGAGATCGTCCGGTCCGTTCTGGACAGTCTCGCGCTGGCCCACCGCGACGCGATCAACGACGCGCAACGGTTGTCCGGCAAGGAGGTCGACGTCGTGCACATCGTCGGCGGTGGCTCGCACAACGAGCTGCTGTGCCAGCTCACCGCCGACGCGTGCGGGTTGCCCGTGGTGGCCGGACCGGCAGAAGCCACCGCACTCGGCAACGTCCTGGTGCAGGCACGTGCCGCGGGCGCGGCCCACGGCACGCTCGCCGACCTCAGGAAGCTGGTTCGGGCGTCGCAGCCGTTGCGGCGCTACCTCCCCCGTTGAACCTCCACCGCCCGTGCGGCACGTGCACCACCGCGACACCACGCGCGTGCGGCACGTGCACCTCGGCGGTGGAGCCCACCGGCACCTCGACGGTCAGCCTCAGCACCCCGTCCACCCGGGTCCACGCCACGCCGATCCGCCCGCGCACGCTGTCGAACTCCAGCTGTGCCCAGGACACCCCGGCCGTGGCGTTCGGCCGCACCTGGAACGTGCGGTAGCCCGCGTCACCGGGGCGCAACCCGGCGACGTGCTCGTAGAGCCACTGCGCGACCGTGCCCTTGAAGTAGTGGTTGCGGGACCGGGTGCCGGCGTCCCACATCTCCCACATGGTGTCCGCGCCGTTCGCGAACCAGTAGCCCCAGCTCGGGTACGAGCGTTCCACCGCCATGGCCTGCGCCACGTCCGCGTGTCCGTTGTCGCTCAAGGCCTTCAGCAGCACGCTCGCGCCGAGACAGCCCACGTTCACGTGGTTGCCGTTGGCCTTCACCTCGGCCGCGAGCCGGTCCGCGACCGCCTGCACCGACCCGGCGGGCACCATGCCGAACGCCAGCGGGACGGCGTTGGACGTCTGCCGGTAGTCCGGGTCCTTGGCCGTGCGGTAGTGGTCGCCGTCGAGGAACGCGCGGTTGAACGCGGACAACAGGTTCGCGGCGACCTCGCGGTAGCGCGGCACCGGGGTGCCGATCGCGTCACCGAGCTCGGCGGTGTGCAGCAGGGCCCGGTACAGGTAGGCGGTCGCGGTGAGCCGGGTGTCCTCCGGCGGCAGGCCGCCGGTGCCGGGTGCCAGGTAGTCGCCGAGCGCGGTGACCGCGAGGCCGTCGCGCAGCCGGCCGATCTCCCAGTCCAGGTACCGGGTGAGCACCGGCCAGTGCTGAGCGGGCAACCGGTCGTCGCCGTAGGTCCGGTACATCTCGCGCAGCACGAACGGGTACACCGTCGTCCACTCCGGTGCCGGTGCGAGCTCCCGGTAGCCCCAGCCGCCGCTGGGCACGATCACCGGCAGCTGACCGGCGGCGTCCTGGCTGTCGGCGAGGTCGCCGAGCCACTTGGTGAAGAACTTCGCCATGCCGAACTCGGCGAGCATCGACGGCGTGCCGACCTGTGCGTCGCCCGTCCAGCCGTTCTTCTCGTACGTCGGGGTGTCGGTCGGGATGCCGTGCAGGTTGTTCGTGACGGTCCGGCGCATCGCCGCGTCGTACTGCTCGAACAACGGCTCGGAGCACCGGAACGTGCTGGCGCGCCGCACATCCGTGTGCACGACCCGGCCGAGGAGCTTCGGTGCCGCGGTCAGCCCGGTCACCTCGACGTACCGGAAGCCCTTGTAGGAGAACTTCGGCTCCCAGGTCTCCTGCCGACCGGCGCAGACGTACTCGTCGAGCTGGATCCGGTTACCGGTCACATGGCCGTTCTCCATGTGCACCGTGCCGTCGGCGTTCAGCGTCTCCCCGTGCTTGAGCCGGACCACCGTGCCCGCGGGCGCGGTCGCGGTGAGCTGGGTCCAGCCCGACATCGTGCGGCCCATGTCCGCCACGAACACGCCCGGTTTCGGTGAGCTGACCACCGGAGTGACGGTCTCGACCACGCGGATCGGTTCGTGCTCCTGGGCTTTCAGCGTGCCCTTCGGCGCGGGCCGGACCGGTGCGGTCTGCCACTTCGAGTCGTCGAAGCCGGGTTTCGTCCAGTCCCGGGGAGCGAGCCGGGCGTCGTAGGACTCGCCGGTGTAGAGGGAGTTCGAGACCGTCGGGCCGTCGGTCAGGCGCCACGATCCGTCCGACGCGATCGTCGTGCGGGTGCCGTCGGGGTGGTCGATCTCCAGCTGTGCCAGCAGTTTCGGCTCGTCGTGCCACGGAGGTTGCTCCCACCGCCACACGTTCGGCGTCCTCATGCCGTAGAAGCCGCGGCCCAGCGTCACGCCGATCGCGTTGCGCCCGCCGCGAACCAGCTCGGTGACGTCGTGCGTCGCGTACAGGACGGTCTTGTCGTAGTCGGTGAAGCCGGGATCGAGCACCCGGTCGCCGACGCGGCGGCCGTTGATCTCGGTCTCGTGGTAGGCCAGGCCGCTCATGTACAGGCGGGCGCGCCGCACCGGCTTGCCGACGGTGAACTCCTTGCGCAGCAACGGCGCCGGCTGTTCCTTCACGGTGACGTTCGCGCCCCACGGCCCCTGCCCGTACGGGTCGTACACGGTCGCGGGCAGCCACGCCGAGTCGTCGAAGCCCGGTGTCTGCCAGCCGGGTTGCTCGGTGTCGGCGACCTTCCAGCCGGGACCGGTGACGAGCTCGCGCTGCCCGTCCGGCAGGTCGACGAGCAACCGCAGCAGGAGTCCGGCCGGACCGGGCGACCGGTTCGTCGCCCGCGCGGCCAGCACGATCCGCCGGCCCGCCAGCCGCGTCACGTCGGCGCGCTGGCCGATCTTCCAGACATCGGTCTCCTCCGGCACGTGGAGCACCTCGGAACCGTTGACGTACAACGTGAAATCGTCGTCCGCGGTCGCGACGAGCCGGGCCCTGACCGCGTCCGCCGGCAGGTCGAGGCCAGCACGGAACCACCGGCTCTCCGGTGGCGTGGTGGCCGACCAGATCCACGAGGCCCCGGTGAAGCCGATCGAGGTGTCCGGCGCGCCGATCCACCGCGCCTGCCACGCCGTGCCGAGCAACGCCGTCTCCCACCAGCTGTTCGCGCTCCACGCCGACACCCGGTTCGCGCCGTCCCACACCCGCACCCGCCAGTGGTACCGCGTGCGCGGCCGCAACTCCTTGCCACCGAACGGAATTCCGGTGGTCCGGTCCGAGACCACCCGGCCGGACCGCCACACGTCGGCACAACCGGGCGCGGTGCCGACCTCGACCTCGTAGGCCGTCTGCCGGGCGCCGGTGCCGCTCGCGGCGAGCACCCAGCTCAGCCGCGGTGCCGCGACATCGGTGCCCAGCAACGTTTCCGCGTACTCGACCGCGGTGCGCTCGACCCGCATCCCACCCGCCCTGCCCGGTTCGGCCCGTGCCACGCCGACCGGCAGCGCGGTCACCGACAACCCGACCGCCGAGGTCCTCAGGAACTCCCGTCTGCGCACGTCGCCTCCACCTTCATCGCTGGATGAAACGTTTCAATCGCGGCCGCGAGAGCCAGCCTGTTCGGTGCGTGAGAGCGTGTCAAGGCACGTGTCCGAAACCGGACACGGCTTGTGAATCGTTTAAATTCGTCCGGCGGTCAGGTGCTGCTGATGCTCGCGACGAGGTTGATGGTCGTGGCGAGCACGCCGGTGCCGAACAGGTACGACAGCAGCGAGTGCCGCAACACCGTGCGGCGGATGTCCCTGGCGGACAACGAGGTGTCGGACACCTGGAACGTCATGCCGATGCTGAAGGCGATGTAGGCGAAGTCGCCGTAGTCCGGCGGCTGCTTCTGGTTGAAGTCGATGCCGCCGTCGTCGTCGACGTAGTACAGCCGGGCGTAGCGCAACGTGAAGATCGTGTGCACCACCGTCCACGACAGCACCACGGACAGCACGCCCAGCCCGACCCGCAGCAGCTCCGGCGTGCCGGTGGTGTGCGCGGCGCGGGCGAGCACGAACCCCACCGACACCAGGCTGGCGATCGCCGCGCAGAGCAGCACCAGTTCGCCGCCGGTGCGCGTCGGATCGTTGCGGACGGCGTGCTGGGCGGTCTCCTCGGCGTTCATCGGCCAGATCAGCACCCACACCCACGTGAGGTAGACCAGCGTCGCCACGTCCCACCCGACGAGCGGCCCGAACTCCAGGTACCCGGCGAGGGACACCGCGGCCCCGGCGACGACACCCGCGGCGAGCACGGTCGCGACCTTGGTCCTGGTCAGGACGAACCCCTCATCGGGCAACGGACGGGCGGGAAGATCGGCCGGCATGAGGCAGGAAGATACGCCAGGTGCACCCGCGGCGCTTCCGCCGGTGCCCCGTTCATTTCGAGCGAATTCGAGTCGAATACAGGTCGAATCGAGACGTTCGCACAATTTCGGGGAATTCCGCGGAAGTTCCTTGACAGATGCATGAACAGTCGGTAGTCGGGCCGCCACACAGAGATACATTCGCTCTTTACGGTTGTTCAGGTGACCGCTAACATCGGGACCAAGGGGACATAAGCGGCAGCGGCTGGGGGCGGAATCGGCGCCGCGATCACTTCACGGCGCGCGAAAGAGCCCACCCCTGTTCATCACCTTTTTCCTTGGGGGAGAATCAGTGCTGGAAAGCAGGAAAATCATGGTCACGGGCGCCGCGGGCTATTTGGGCTCGGTGCTGTTGCCCGTCCTGTTGAAGGCCGGTCACCGCGTGGTGGCGGTCGACAAGTTCTACTTCGGCGACCAGCCCTTGCGGAAGGTCGCGAAGGCTCCCGGCCTGGAGATCAGGCACTGCGACGTCCGCGACGTCACCGCCGCGGACCTGGCCGGCGTGGACACGGTCATCTCGCTCGCCGCGATCAGCAACGACCCGGCGGGCGACCTCGCTCCGAACTGGACGGTGGAGATCAACCAGGACGCCACCATCAGGCTGGCCGAGCTCGCCGCCGACGAAGGGGTGAGCAGGTTCGTGTTCGCCTCGTCGTGCAGCGTCTACGGCGCGAGCGACGACACCGTGCTGGACGAGTCGTCGGAACAGCGCCCGCTCACCGTCTACGCGTCCACGAAGCAGGCGACCGAGCAGGCGCTGAACGAGCTCGCCACGGACGAGTTCCGGGTGATCTCGTTGCGCATGGCGACGTTGTTCGGCGTCTCGCCGAGGATGCGCCTGGACCTGGTGGTGAACCGGATGGTCTCGCACGCGGTCTCCGGCAACCCCATCCAGGTCAACGGCGGCGGCCAGTGGCGGCCCCTGCTGCACGTGCGCGACGCCGCGGCGGCCTACCTGCACTGCGTGAACATGCCGCTCGAGGACGTCCCGGTGGGCGGGGCGTTCAACGTCGTCGGCGAGAACGTCACGGTCGGCGAGCTCGCCGAGCGGATCGGCGAACGGATCGGCGGCGTGCTGCTGGACGTGCGGGAAGGCGGCCTGGACCAGCGCAGCTACCGGGTGAGCCAGGCCGGTTTCGAGAAGCTCACCGGGTTCGTGCCCGAGATGACCGTCGAGCGCGGCGTCGACGAGCTGCGGCGGGCGTTGAGCGTCGAAGCCGTCGAGACGGACGACCCCCGGTTCTCCACCGTGGCCTCGTTGAAGGCGGTGGTGGCGACACCTGCGCGCGAGGGCGGCGAACAGGTGCGCCGCGCCTTCCTGCCGTTCGCGTTGCCGCTGATCGGGCGCGAGGAGGAGCAGGAGGTCCTGGACACGCTGCGGTCCGGATGGCTCACCACGGGACCCAAGACGAAGCGGTTCGAGGCTCGGTGCGCCGAATACCTCGGTGTGCGCCACGCGATCGCGATGAACTCGTGCACCGGCGCGCTGCACGTCGGTCTCGCCGCGCTGGGCATCGGGCCCGGTGACGAGGTCATCACCACGCCGGTGTCGTGGCCCGCCACCGCGAACGTCGTGCTGCACCTGGGCGCCACCCCGGTGTTCGTCGACGTCGAGCCGGACACGCTGAACATCGATCCCGCGAAGGTCGAGCAGGCCATCACCCCGCGGACGAAGGCGATCCTGCCCGTGCACATCGCCGGGCAGACCTGCGACATGGACGCGCTGCTGGCCATCGCCGAGCGGCACGGCCTGCCGGTGTTCGAGGACGCCGCGCACGCCATGGGCGCGACGCACGGCGACCGCAAGGTCGGCGGGCTGAGCACCGCGGCGGCGTTCAGCTTCTACCCCACGAAGAACCTGACGACCGCCGAGGGCGGGCTGCTGGTCACCGACGACGACGAGATCGCGGACCGGGCCAGGGTGCTGAGCCTGCACGGCATCTCGCGGGACGCCTGGAAGCGCTACGCACCCGACGCCTCGCTGCACTGGGAGCTCATCGAACCCGGCTACAAGTACAACATGACCGACGTGCAGGCCTCCCTCGGTCTGCACCAGCTCACGAAGCTCGACGCCTTCCGCGAGGTCCGCGCCCGGTACGCGGCCAGGTACGACGCGGCGTTCGCCGGGCTCCCCGCGCTGCGCCCGTTGGCGCACAGGGGTTTCGGCACGCACTCGCACCACCTGTACGTCGTGCGGCTCGACCTCGGCCTGCTCGACGTGACCAGGGACGAGTTCATGATCGCCCTGCGCGAGGAGGGCATCGGCACGGGGGTGCACTTCAGGTCCATGCACCTGCAGCCGTACTACCGCGACCGGCTGGGCATGAAGCCGGAGGACCTGCCGGTGGCGGCGGACGTCTCCGAGCGGATCGTCTCGCTGCCGCTGTACCCGAAGATGACCGGCCAGGACGTCGAGGACGTCATCAGCGCCGTCCGCAAGGTAACGCTCGCCTACACCGCACAAGCCGCCTGACAGGAAACCGCACATGGACGAGGGCACCAACATCGTGATGATCAACTCGGCCGGGGAGGTGCTGCTGTACCTGCGCGACGACAAGCCGACCATCAAGTTCCCGAACACGTGGTGCCTGCCGGGCGGCTACCTCGAAACCGGCGAGAAGCCCCACGAGTGCATCCGGCGCGAGATCGAGGAGGAGATGGGGGTCGTGCTGGACCGGGACGCGGTGCGTCCCCTGGTCTCGGCCACCCGCGCGTACGGCGTCGAGCACACCTTCTGGACCGAGATCGACTTGAACCTCGACCAGGTCGTCCTGACCGAGGGACAACGCCTGAAGTGGTTCACCAGGGCCGAGATCGGCGCGCACGAGCTGGGCTACGAGGACAACGCGATCCTCGCGGACTTCTTCGAGCGCCGGGACCGGGACGCACTGCCGGTATGAGCGTGACCGACTTCATCGACGAGGTGCTGCACGAGGCGGGCCGGGTGCTGCTGGACCTGCAGGCCGGCAGCGCCTCGTCGGTGGTGCGCAAGCAGGGCACCGACCTGGTCACCGCCGCCGACCACGCGTCGGAGTCGCTCATCCTGCGCGCGCTGCGCGGCCGCTGGCCCGGGGACACGGTGCTCGCCGAGGAGTCCGGCGCGCTCGCCGGTGACCCGGACCGGGTGTGGCTGGTCGATCCGTTGGACGGCACGGGCAACTACGTGCGCGGGCTGCGGCCGTGGGGCGTGACGATAGCGCTCGTGGAGCGCGGTGCGGTGGTCGCGGGGGGCTTCCACGATCCGTTGGCGGGCACCGCGGTCATCGCCGAACGCGGTGGCGGCGCGTGGTCGGACGGGCGGCGGCTCTCGCTCGGCGGCCAGGCACCGGTGGCCGCTCCGGCGGTCGGGCTCAGCGCTTCCGCGCCACCGTTGCGCGACGAGGCCCGGGAGCTGTTGCACGCCATTTGGGACCACGGCGCCGAAATCCGCATGCAGGGGTGCGGCGCCGCGGCACTGGCGTCCGTCGCGGCCGGCGGCCTGGCCGGGTTCGTGGAGATCGACGGCGGGCCGTGGGACTACGCGGCGGGAGCACTGGCCGTGCGGGAGGCCGGCGGGGTGGCGACCACAGTGGACGGTGCCGCGCTCGACCACACCAGCAGGACGGTCCTCGCCGCGGCGAGCGCGGACCTGCACGCGGAGCTGGCCGGTCTCGCCGGCCGGGTCCGGAGGAACCGATGAAGGGAAATCCGGTGGAGGACACGATGACGAGCACCGCGCCGCCGCGCCGGGGAAGGCTCCGGGTGGCGGTGTACGCGGTCTTCTTCCTGGTGGGCTGGAACCTCGTCCTGCTGCCGTCGCTGGTCCGGTCGCTGCTGACCGACTTCGGGCGCGGCGACGCGGACTTCGGGGTGTTGCTGCTGGCCGGCGCGCTGCTGTACACGCTCGGCGCGGTCACCAGCGGCTACCTGGTGGACCGGTTCGGCAGGCAGGTCGTGCTGGGTTCCGCGCTGGTCGCCTATCCGGTGAGTCTCGCGCTGATGGCGGCCTGCCAGGACTGGACGCTGCTCGTGGTCGCCGCGGCGCCGAGCTACTGGGCCACCGGCGTGCTGGAGGGCGGTATCAACGGTCTTTTCCTGGACCTGCACCGCGACGAGCCGGGCCGGGCGATGAACCGGTTGCACCTGTACGTGGCGCTGGGCGCGTTCACCGGCCCGCTCGCCGTGGGCGGTCTGTCCCTTGTGGACATCGGCTGGCGTCCGGTCCTCCTCGGCACGGCGGTGGTGAGCGCGGGTGTCGCCGCGGTGGTGCTCACCGGGTCGATGCCGTCGGGCAAGGGCCGCGACTCCGGTGCGTCCACCGAACGGGAGGCACGCGGGCTGCGCATCGCGGGCAGCCTCATCCCGTTCGCGGGCCTGGCGGTCGCCATCAACCTGTACGTCGCGGCGGAGCTCGCGGTGTCGAACTGGGTGGTGCGGCTGCTGGACACCACCACGGTGGCCGAGGCCACGCTGGTGCTGGCGGTGTACTGGGCCGGGCTCGCGATCGGCAGGCTGGGCGCGGACTGGTTCGTGGAGCGGATGAGCTACTACACCTTCACCTACCTCTGCGTGGTCTCCTCCGGCGTGACGCTGCTGGTGGCACTCGCGATGACCGGGACCGTCGAGCGGATCGTCCTCTTCGGACTGGTGGGCGTGTGCTACGGCCCGATCTACCCGATGATCATGGCGCTCGGCGGCGGCCTCTTCCCGGACCGGCTGAACCGGATGAGCGGGGCGCTGTCCGCGGCGGGCGTCTCGGGCTCGGTGTTGTATCCGCCGCTGATGGGTCTGGTCGCGAACGCGGTGGGGTTGCGGGCCGGCATGCTCGGTGCGGCGCTGCTCACCGTGCCGGTGGTGGTGGCCGTGGTGCTGGTGCAGCGCCGGGCCCGCCACCTGCCCGCGAACGGGTGAGTCGAGCACGTCCGTACCGGGACTCCCCCTCGATCTTGTGGCGGGCGTCACGCGAGCCTACTATCCAGTAGGTAGGAGCCGGACCCGGCCAAGTTCGGCGCTCCTTCTTGGGACGTGCCCGTGCGGAGACCCTGCGACCGTCGCCCGGACGTGGCGTGCTCCCACGTCCGCGCCTGTCGCAGGGCGCCTACCTGACCCGGAGAAGCACCGATGAAAGCCATGTCCGACCCTGCCCGGAAAGCTCCCACCGGGAGCGCTCTCACCCGTCGGCTGACCACGGCCGCCGCGGCCGCGACCGTCCTCGCCGCCTGCGTCACCGCCTCCGCCGACGCCGCGCCCCAGCTGCGCGAGGTGATGTTCGTCGGCAACAACTGGGACGGCACCGCCGACGTCGTCAAGTCCACCGGCGACTTCGCGAAGATCGGCCGCCTCAACGTCATCCCGGACAAGAACCAGCGGCTGACCGAGATCTACCTCAACCCCATCAAGCTGGCGTTCTTCCTCGGCATCCGGTCCGGTCCCGGTGAGGGGCACGACCAGTTCGTCGACGACATGTACACCACCCCCGACGGTTCGGCCGTGGTCGTCTCGCGGCCCAGCTTCGCCGACGTCGTCTCGCTCGACCTCGCCACCGGGCAGATCAAGTGGCGGTTCCCGGTGTCGGGCTTCCGTTCCGACCACATGGCCGTCTCCCCGGACGGTGGCAAGATCGCGGTCTCGGCGTCGACCTCGAACACCGTGCACGTGCTGGACATCAACACCGGCCGGCAGCTCGGCTCGTTCAAGACCGGGGACAAGCCGCACGAGAACATCTTCACCAACGGCGGCAGGTACCTCTGGAACATGTCGATCGGCGAGGTGAACAACAACTTCGACGCCCCTGACCAGGACTGGCTCAAAGGCGATCGGCACATCACGATCGTCGACGCCTCGACCTACCAGGTCGTCCGGACCATCGACATGCGCAGCCGGCTCAACGCCTTCGGCCGCGGCGACCTGTCCAACGCCGTGCGGCCCGCGGTGTTCTCCCCCGACTTCTCCAAGCTGTACTTCCAGGTGTCGTTCTTCAACGGCTTCCTCGAGTACGACGTCGCCACCGACCAGATCACGCAGGTGAAGACGCTGCCGAAGAACCCGGACACGAACGACGACCGCACCACGTTCGTCAACGACTCGCGCCACCACGGCCTGTCCATCAACCCGGACGGCAGCAAGCTGTGCGTCGCCGGGACCATGGACGACTACGCCACCGTCGTCGACCGCGCCACCCTGCAGCAGGGCCCGCTCGTCAAGGCCTCCAAGCCGTACTGGGCCACCATCAGCGGTGACGGCCGCCAGTGCGTCATCTCCGAGAGCGGCGCCGACCAGATCACCGCGATCGACTTCGGCACCGGCCAGAAGACCGTCTCCGTGCCCGTCGGCGACCACCCGCAGCGCGTGCGCATCGGCCACGTCGCCGCCGACTGGACCGGCCCGGCGAGCTGATCGGCACCGGGTCGCGGGGCGGACGCCCACGACCCGGACGCCGACGAACGGACCGAACCCGGCGCGCCCGTCACGACCCGAAGTCGCGCAGCAACCCCGCGTACCGCTTCGGCGGCGGGACGGCGAACTCGTCCCGCTTGCCGGTGCGCAGGCCCATCTCCACCAGCGCCTGCACCGCGAGGACGGCGGACTGGACGCCGTCGACCACGGGCACGCCGATCGCCGCGGAGATCGGCGCCGCCCAGTCCGTCATGCCCGCGCAGCCGAGCACGACCGCGTCCGCGCCGTCGGACTCGACGGCGCGGGCGCAGGCGGCCGTGACCACGTCCAGCGCGGCGTCATCCAGCTCCAGCACCGGGATGTCGCAGGCGTGCACACCCCGGCACAGCCCGCGCAGCCCGTACCGCTCGGCGAGGTCCCACGCCCGGCCGCGGGTGCGCGACAACGTCGTCACCACCGTGAAACCCCGGCCCAGGTAGGCGGCCGTGCGCATGGCCGCCTCGGCGATGCCCACGACCGGGCCGGCCGCCAGTTCCCGCGCGGCGTCGAGCCCCGGGTCGCCGAAGCACGCCACGACGTAACCGTCCACACCGGACTGTTCGCCCGCGGCGATCTCGGCCAGCAGCCCGGGCACGCTCAGCGCCTCGTCGTAGTGGCTCTCGATCGACGCGGGCCCCATCGCCGGGCTGACCGCCACCACGGTCGTGCCCGGCGCCGCGACGGCCTTGGCCGACCGCTCCACCAGCGCGGTCATCTCCGCGCTGGTGTTGGGGTTCACCACCTTGACGATCATCGACCCCGCCGGGACAGGAGCGTGTACACCGCGAGGCCCACCCCCATGCCGACGAACCAGCTGTACTGCGCGGCGGGAGCGAGCGCGGACACCAGGACCGGGACCACCGCGACGACCGCGCCGACCACCGTCGCGGCGATCGCCTTCGGGTTGTAGCCGTTGCGGTAGTGGTAACGCCCTTCCGGCGACAGCGTGAACAGGTCGTCCACCACCACCTTCTGCTTGCGCACCAGGTAGTAGTCCGCGATCAGCACGCCGAACAGCGGGCCGATGAACGCGCCGAGCACCTCCAGCGTGTAGTGGATGACCTCCGGGCTGTTGTAGAGGTTCCACGGCGTGATGAGCACCGAGCCGACGGCGGCGATCATGCCGCCCGCGCGCCAGCTGATCCGTTGCGGGCTGACGTTGGAGAAGTCGAACGCGGGCGAGATGAAGTTCGCGACGATGTTGATGCCGATCGTCGCGATGCTGAACGTCAACGCGCCCAGCACGATCGCCAGCGTGCTGTCGACCCGCGCGACCGTCTCGACCGGGTCGGTGATGAGCTGGCCGAACACCGGCAGGGTCAGCGACGTGGTCACGACCACCAGCACCGAGAACACCAGGAAGTTCACCGGCAGGCCGAGCACGTTGCCGCGCTTGACCGCGGCGAACGAACGCCCGTAGCGCGAGAAGTCGCCGAAGTTCAGCATCGGGCCGGAGAAGTACGACACCACCAGCGCGATCGCGCCGAGCATCACCGGGATCGACGCGAGGCCGGTGAGCCGGACCTCGCCGAGGTTCAGGTCGATCGCGCCCCAGCCGGCCCGGTAGATCAGGTAGCCGGTGAGCAGGAACATCACCACGTAGACGGCGGGGCCGCAGAAGTCGATGAACCGGCGGATCGTCTCCATGCCGGTCCAGAACACCGCCGCCTGCACGAACCACAGCAGGGCGAACGAGCCCCAGCCGAGCAACGGCAGCCCGAGGAACCCGTACCGCTGCACGTCCGCGTACGGCATCAACGCCGGGAAGAGCTTGAGCAGCACCACGTTCAGCGCCGCGGACGCGAGGTAGGTCTGGATGCCGTACCACGCCACCGCGATGAGGCCGCGGATGATCGCGGGGACGTTCGCGCCCAGCACACCGAAGGACGCCCGGCAGATCACCGGGTACGGCACACCGGTCACCTGGCTCGGCTTCGCCACCAGGTTGCAGAAGACGTTCACGATCCCGATGCCGATGAGCAGCGCGAGCAGCACCTGCCAGCTGGACAGGCCGAGCATGAACAGGCTGCCCGCGGTCACGTAGCCGCCGACACTGTGCACATCGGACATCCAGAACGCGAAGATGTTGTAGGAGCCCCAGGTCTGCTTCTCCAGGGGTGCCAGGTCGGCGTTCGTCAGACGCGGGTCGTACTGCGGGGCGGCGGCGGTCGCCGGGCGGGAGACTGTATCCGTCATCACCAACTCCTCGTGCCCTCGGATGTGGTGCGAGCAGCCTGGTCCCGCCGTGTTACGCCCCCATGACGCGAACCGTATATTTTCCCGGGACCCCGTCAGTCGGAGTCGACGAAGAGCCCGGTGTGCCGGGGCAGCTCGGCCAGTGAGGCCCGCAGCCTGCCGTGGTGCGCCCGTGCCGCCGCGACGAGCGTGTCCACGTCCCGCGCGAGGAACGCCGCGAGCATCTCCTGGTGGTCCTGGTGCAGCACGACTTTCGCGCCGTCGGACACGTGCGCCATGGGCTGCACCGGTTCCGTGGTGTTCCACGCCGACTCCAGCATGGCCAGCAGCCGGTGCATGCCGCACGGGCGGACCAGCGCCAGGTGGAACCGCCTGCTGTCGCGGTGGTAGGCGCGCACGTCCTGCGTCGCGATCGCCCGGCCGAGCGCCTCGTGCGTGGCGGTCGCCTCCGCGTCGTCCTGCTCGGTGGCCGCCGCGACCGCGGCCGTCAGCGCGGCCACCTCCAGCACCTCCCGCACCACGTACAACTCGTGCAGCTCACGGGTCGTCAGCCGGGCGACGTGGTAGCCGAGGTTGGGCCGGTGCTCGACGAGACCCTCGCCGATCAGGGTCTTGAGCGCCTCGCGCACGGGGATGCGGCTCACCCCGAACACCTGCGCGACCTCGTCCGGCGGGATCGGGGTGCCGGGCGGCACGCCGCCGTCCAGCAGGCACCGGCGCAGCTCGTCGAGGATCGCGCCCTGGGACCCGCCCGGCTGGTCGCTCACCAGCCGGGCGATCAACGCAGAACGCTTGCGCGGGCCCGCCACACGGGCAGCCTATGCCACCCGGACGGCCTGAGTGGACGCATCTCGCGGCCTAGACTGCACCGACGAAACGAGGTGGCTTGATGAAGCTGGGCGATGTCACGAGGACCGCACTGGCGTGCGTGCGGATCTTCAACGGCGCGCTGGGGTTGTTCGCGGCCGGGAGGATGGCGAAGAGCCTCGGCGGCGAGCTGGGCGACGACCGCCGGTTCGTCTACCCGGCGCGCATGTTCGGCATCCGCACGCTCGTTCTCGGGGTGGACCTGCTGATGCTCAAGGCCGACGACCCGTCGGCACCGCGGGTGCTGCGGCAGGCCGTGCTCATCCACGGCACGGACACGGCCGCCGCGCTCTACGCGGCCCGGCGCCGTGAACTTCCCGCCAAGGCCGCGAAGCTGACCGTGCTGATCTCCGCGATCAACACCGGGCTCGCGGTCATTTCGCTCATCACGGCGGAAAAGGGTCGCTGACCGCGTTCCGCACGAGCGCCGACTAGGCTCGACGTGGCGCGACAGGAGGTTCGGTGCGGTTGACGGTCGAGATCGACCTGCTCGGAGAGGTGAGCGCGCGGGTCGACGGCCATCCCGTCGAACTGGGGCCCGCGCGTCAGCGGTGTGTGCTCGCGGCGCTGGCGATCGACGTCAACAAGGTCGTGCCGGTCTCTCAGCTGATCGAACGCGTGTGGGGTGACGAGCCGCCACCACGCGCACGGGCGACGCTGCACAGCTACCTCTCCCGGCTGCGGCAGGCCGGGATCGAGCTGGCCACCCGCCCCACCGGGTACGTGCTGCTCGCCGACGAGTCCAGTGTGGACCTGCTGCGGTTCCGCAGGCTCCGCCGGGACGCGGACACCCTCGGCGAGGCCGTCGCGTTGTGGCGGGGCGAACCGCTGACCGGCATCGGCGGCGACTGGGCCGCGCGGACCCGCGACCAGCTCGGTGGGGAACGCGACGCCGCCGAGCTCGACCTGATCGACGCACGGCTGCGGCTCGGCCGGGGCCGCGAGCTGCTCGCGACGACGGCCGCGCTCGCCGCGGCCCGGCCGTTCGACGAACGCGTGGCGGCGCAGCACCTGCGGGCGCTCGCGCAGGCGGGCCGCGTTTCCGAGGCGCTCGAACAGTTCCTGGCCGTCCGCGCCCGCCTGGTGGAGGAGCTGGGCACCGAACCGGGCCCGGAGCTGAAGCGGCTGCACGAGGAGCTGCTCCTGGGCGAGGGGCCGTCACCCGTCGTGGTCCCGCGCCAGCTGCCGTCCGCGCCCACGCAGTTCGTCGGCAGGCAGGAGGACCTGGCCGAGCTGGACGAGGCCGTGCGCACGGGGGTGGCGGCGATCGCGGGCGCGGGCGGCATGGGCAAGACGTGGCTCGCGCTGCACTGGGCGCACCGCAACCTGCACCGCTTCCCGGACGGTCAGCTGTTCGTCGACCTGCGCGGGTTCAGCCCCGACGAGACGCCGATGGACGCGGACGTCGCGATCCGCGGGTTCCTGCACGCGCTCGGCCTCGACGCGAGCGCCGTGCCGCACACCGCGCAGGCCAGGGCCGCGCTGTTCCGCGGCCTGATCGCGAGACGGCGCATGCTCGTCGTGATCGACAACGCCGTCGACGCCGCCCAGGTCGCCCCGCTGCTGCCCGGCGGCGACACCTGCCGCGTGCTCGTGACCAGCCGCAACCGGCTGACCGGCCGCGCCACCCCGCTCGGGCTCGACGTGCTCGCCGACTCCGACGCGAGCTCGCTGCTGGCCACCAGGATCGGCGCGGCCAGGCTGACCGCCGAGCCGCTGGCCGCCGCGCGGCTGATCGACCTGTGCGGCGGGCTGCCGCTGGCGTTGAGCATCGTCGGCGCCCGCGTCCTCACCGAACCGGACCTCTCGCTCGCCGCCATCGCCCGCCAGCTGGAACAGCTCGGGCTCGGCGCGCTCGACGCCGATCCCAGCGTCAGCGTGCCGGTCGTGCTCTCCTGGTCGTACCGGGCGCTGACCGACCGGCAGAAGGAGATGTTCGCCCTGCTCGGCATCGCGCCGGGCGAGGACGTGGGGCTGCCGGCGGCCGCCGCGCTGGCCGGAGTGTCCATTGAGGACGCACGCACGACGCTGCGGTCGTTGGAGCAGGCGTCCCTGATCTCGATCGGCGACGGTTTCCGGGCGCGGATGCACGACCTCGTCCGGGCCTACGCGACCGAACAGGCGCGGCACACCGGCAGTACCGAGGCGCTGCGCAGGCTCGTCGACCACTACGTGCACACCGCCCACGCCAACGACCGGCTGATCGACCCGCACCGTCCGTTGATCGCGCTCGCCCCCACCGACGTCCTCGTCACCCCGGCCGCGGACAAGGCGGGCGCGCTGGCGTGGTTCGACGCCGAACGCGGCACCCGCCAGGCCGCCCAGCAGGTCGCTGCCCAGCGCGGCTGGAAGGACCTCGTGGTGCTGCTGGCCCGCATCTCGCACGCGTACAACCAGCACCGAGGTCATCTCGACGACGAGCTGGCGTTGTGGGGCACGGCGATCCACGCCGCCGACGACCCGAGGGAACGAGGCGTCGCGCACCGGGTCATGGGCACCAGCCTCGGCCAGGTGCAGCGCTACGACGAGGCACAACACCACCTCGACGAGGCCCTCGCACTGGCCGAGCAGACCGGCGAGCCACTCCCCCTCGCCGACGCGCACGGCGCGTTGACGTGGCTGTGGGGCATGCGGGAGGAGTACCAGCTGGCGTTCGACCACGCCCACGCCGCACTGGAGCACTACCGCCGGACCGGCAACCAGGTGCTCATCGCGTTGGCGCACAACAACTTCGGCTGCTGTGCGGCGGAGATCGGCGACACCGCCCGCGGCCGTGAGCACGCCGAGAACGCCCGCAGGCTGCTGCACGAGCTGGGCGATCGGCAGGGCGAGGCCCACGCCGTCGACACGCTCGCCCGCATCGCCCACCAGGTCGGCGACCACGCCGAGGCCGTCGAGCTCTACGAGTACGCGGCGGAGCTCTACCGGGCCGAGAACGACGACTACACCACCGCCAACGTGCTCGTCGGCCTCGGCCAACCGCTCCTCGCGCTCGAACGGCGCGAGCGGGCGGAGGAGGTCTGGCAGCAGGCGCTGCGCATGCTGGAGCAGCAGGGCCGCGACGACGAGGCCGACCGCGTGCGCAAGCAGCTGGCGGCCGTCCACGTGACCTCAGGGCCGGAAGCAGTTAGGTAAGGGTGCCCTAGGTCGACCGAGAGGGCGACGGCTAACGTAGCCCGTCGTGAGCATGGTGGTGGAGCGACGCGGGCCGGGCCCCGCACCGGCCGAAGCGAGCCCGCGGCGGCTGCGCGGCCTCGCGGTGCTGGTGGTGCTGCTCGCCGTCACGGCGGTGTTGTCGCTGGTGGTCGGCGCCCGGTCACTCAGCCCGGCCGAGGTGTGGCAGGGCCTGTTCGGCGACCCCGGCACCGACCAGCGGCTCACCGAGATCACGCTCATCGTGCAGACCCTGCGCGTGCCCAGGACCGTCCTCGCGATCGTGGCGGGTCTCGCGCTCGGGGTCGCGGGCGCGTTGATCCAGGGGCACACCCGCAACCCCATCGCGGACACCGGCCTGCTCGGCGTCAACTCCGGGGCGTCGTTCGCCGTGGTGCTCGCGGTCTCGGTGTTCGGGCTGCACAACCCGGTCCAGTACCTGTGGTTCGCGTTCGCCGGGGCCGCGGCCGCCGGGGTGCTCGTGTTCGGGCTGTCGAGCCTCGGGCGAGGGGCGGGCAACCCGCTCACGCTCGCCCTGGCCGGGCAGGGCGTCACGGTGTTCCTCGCCGCGATGACCACCGCGGTCGCCTTGTCCGACAAGCAGACCCTCGACGTGCTGCGGTTCTGGAACGCGGGCTCGGTGCAGGGTGCCGGGTGGAACGTCATCGGCGTGACCGCGGTCTTCGTGGCCGTCGGGCTGGTCGTCGCGCTGGTCAACCTGCCCGCGATCAACCTGCTCAACCTCGGCGACGACGTGGCGCGCGGGCTCGGCGTGAACATCGCGGCGGGACGGACCATCGGGGTCGTGGCGGTCACGTTGCTGGCGGGTGCGGCCACGGCGGCGTGCGGGCCGATCGCGTTCCTCGGGCTGATGGTCGCGCACATCGCGCGGTGGATCACCGGCCCGGACTACCGGTGGCTGGTGCCGTACGCCGGGTTGCTCGGCGCCCTCGTGCTGCTCGCCGGCGACATCGCCGGACGGCTCGTCGTCCGCCCGGCCGAACTGGCGGCGGGCATCGTCATCGCCCTCATCGGCGCACCGTTCTTCGCGGCGCTGGTCTGGCTCGGGAAGTTCAGGCAGGCATGAGCACTGAGATGCACGCCGGTGTCCGCGTGGGCGGCTGGTCCTGGGTCTGGCGGCCGTGGCTCGTGCTCGTCACCCTGGCCCTGGCCGCGCTGACGTTCCTCGTCTTCTGCGTGTCGATCTCGGTCGGCGACTTCACGATCGAGCTGCCCGCGGTGATCCGGACGATCTTCGGTCAGGGCGAGCGCGTCGACGAGTTCGTGATCATGGACCTGCGGATGCCGCGTGCGCTCGTCGGCCTGATCGTCGGCGTGGCGCTCGGCATCTCCGGCGCGCTGACCCAGTCCATCGCGCGCAACCCGCTGGCCAGCCCCGACGTCCTGGGCATCACCGGCGGCGCCAGTGCCACCGCGGTCTTCCTCGTGACGGCTGGCGGCTCGGCGATCACCGGCGCGGTCGGGCTGCCCGCGGCGGCGTTGACCGGCGGTCTGCTGACCGGTCTGCTCGTCTACTTCCTGGCGTGGCGCCGGGGCATCGACGGGTTCCGGCTGATCCTCATCGGCGTCTCGGTGAGCGCCGTCATGCAGGCGCTCACCACCTGGCTGCTGGTGCTGGCCGACATCCGCGACGTCGCCCGCGCGCAGTCGTGGCTGGTCGGGTCGCTCGACTCGCGGTCGTGGACCGAGGTGTGGACGACGCTGTGGGTCACGGTCGCGCTGGTGCTGGTCGTGCTGGCGATCTCCTTCCAGTTCCGGCCGATGCACTTCGGCGACGACGTCGCGGCCGGGCTCGGGGTCCGCTACTCCGCCGTGCGAGCAGTACTGCTGCTGTGCGCGGTACTGCTCGCCGGCGTCGCGGTGTCGGCAGCGGGCCCGGTGCCGTTCGTCGCCCTGGTCGCGCCGCAGATCACCATGCGGCTGCTGCGCACGCCCGTCCCGCCGTTGATCGCCTCCGGGCTGTTCGGCGCGTTGCTGCTCATCGGGTCTGATCTCATCGCACGGACCGTGCTGCCCAACGACCTGCCCGTCGGCATCGTCACGGCGATCATCGGCGGGCCGTTCCTCGTCTACCTGCTGGTGCGGGCGAACCTGAAGCGAGCGGCCTGATCAGCCCTCAGCAGTGGTCGAACGCGTAGGCGCTGTCGCCGGGCCCGACGAGGAAGCGGTCGCGCAACGTCGTGGTGGCCGGAGTGTCGGGGTCGGCGCACACGTCCTTGAACGTCCCGCGGAGGTTGTCGGTGTACTCGATGTCCATCACGTGCTTGCCGTACACGTCGGAGTAGGACGAGCACTCCTCCCAGCGGTGGCATTCCTCGGAGACCGCGAAGTCGAAACCGACCTCGGTGCGGGCGCGTGAGGCCTGCTCGGAGGAGTTCTTCTGGCCGATCGCGAGGTTGCGGTTGTGCGTGCGGTCGGCGAGCAGCTTCGCGTAGGCGAGGTTGTTGCTCACGCTCAACCGGCCGCCGGAGCGCGAGTAGGAGTCCAGGTTGTCGACCTCGACGGCTTTGAAGCCCTTGGTCGCGCACTGGTCGATGGTCGTGCTCATGATCGAGGCGAGCTCGGTGCGCTTGGCCGCGGTCGAGGTGTCCAGCAGGAACTCGTCCGGCCAGTTCGGGTCGACGACGGGCTTGCCGGACGAGTCCTTGAGCAGCAGGTGGCTGCGCTGGTTCAGCCAGGTGGTGCGGTCCGCCGGCTGCGTCTGGAACCCGTTGACGTAGCAGATGTTGTAGATGCCGGGCGCGGGAGACGCCGTGCTGTCGCGGGTCACCAGGTTCACGCCCTTGGGCGGCGTGTACGCGGCACCGAGCTGGTAGTCGAGGACCGCGCCGACGGGCGGCAGCTGCACCGCGGCGGCCGAGAGGTCGTCCGCCTGGCTCGCCGGGGTCAGTCCTCCGGTGGCGCAGGCCGCCGCGGCGAGCACGGCGAGCACGGTGGCGGTGAGGGCGCGGGCAGGGGAGGTCATAGGCGCCAAGCTCCTTGAACGCTCAGAAGTGGTGATTGAGTGAGCGACTGTAGCGTGGATCCCGTCATATCGGCCACCAAACAATCTCAATCGGTCATGACTCTTGCTTGTTTGAGCGATTCTCTCCTAGGGTTCCGGCTCACAGCCGCAGTCATCACGCAAGGGAGTCTCGACATGGCGCACGGCAGACCGAGTCGCCGCACGGTGCTCACGATGGGCGCCGCGCTCGTCATGACGGCCGCCTGCGGCACAGGTTCCGGCGCGGACGGCAAGGTGAAGGTGTGGCACGGCTACACCGCAGACGAAGCCGCCGCACTCGACAAGCTCGCCGCGCGCTGGAACTCCACACATCCGCAGCAGCAGGTCGAGCTGGTGTTCAACGGCGGCAACGACAACGCGCTGCAGAAGACGCTGGCGTCGTTCGCGTCGGGCAACCCACCCGAGGTCGCCTATCAGTACGGCTCTTCGATCACGGGGTTGATCGACCGTCCGCAGACGCAGGACCTCACCGACGTCTTGCGCGGTGACAAGGACTTCGACTGGGACGACCTGTTCGCCGCAGGACGTGAGGCCGCGACGGTGAACGGGAAGATCTACGGCGTCCCGGCGCTCGTGGACAACCTGTCGCTGGTCTACAACAAGAAGCTGTTCGACGAAGCCAAGATCTCCTATCCGACCGCCACGTGGACGTGGGAGGACTTCCGGTCGGCCGCGAAGAAGCTCACCGCGGACGGACGGTTCGGCTGGGCCTATGTCAACGATGGCAGCGAGGACACGGTGTGGCGGTTCCTCGCCCTGCTCTGGCAGGCGGGCGGCGATCTCCTCTCGAAGGACGGCAAGAAGGCCGCGTTCGCCTCGGAGGCGGGCAAGCAGGCCGTGCAGCTGTTGTGGGACATGTCCGTGACGGACAAGTCGGTGTACCTGGACCAAGGCGACCAGCAGTACCTCAACCTCTTCAACTCCGGACGAATCGGGATGCTGTGGACGGGACCATGGGACCTTGGGAACCTCAACAAGGACGTGTCCTACGGCGTGCAGATCCTGCCGGGCAAGGTCACCCACGCGACGATCGCGGGACCGGACATGTTCGTGGTGTTCGGGGAGAAGGGTCGCAAGGACGGGCTGCCGTTCCTGAAGTGGCTGCTTTCCCCGGAGGTCCACCTGGAGTTCGCGATGAACACCGGCCACCTGCCGATCCGGCAGTCCGAAGTGGACCTGGCGGGCTACGCGGAGTTCGAGGCGAAGTACCCGGGTACCAACGTATTCGTGGACAACTTGGCGAAGAACGTGACGAAGTCACGGCCGAACATCCCGCAGTACCCGCAGATCTCGAAGTCCCTCGGCGCCGCCGTGCAGTCAGTCCTGCTCGGCATGGCGGAGCCGGAGGCCGCACTCGGTCAGGCGCGCAACGAGGTCGATCGGGCGCTGGCGGGTTCATGACGCTGGACAGGCGCAAGCTCGCCGACCACACCGCGGGGTGGGGGTTCGCCGCCCCCGCGGTGATCCTCATCGGCGTGTTCGGCCTCGCCCCGGTGGTGTGGTCGTTCGTGCTGTCGTTCCAGCACACCGACCTCACCTCGCCGGGGACGTTCGCGGGCGGCGACAACTACGCGAAGCTCGTCGCCGACCCGCTGTTCTGGGACGCGGCCGGGCGCACGCTCGTCTACGTCGTGCTGTTCGTGCCGATCACGCTCGTGCTCGCGCTGCCGATCGCGGTGATGCTCAACCAGAAGATCCGCGGTGTCGTGCTGTACCGGCTGGCCGTGTCCGTGCCGCTGGTGACCTCGACGGTCGCGACCGGCATCATGTTCAACTGGCTGGCGAACCCGCAGTTCGGGCCGGTCAACGCGGCACTGGACGCGATCGGCCTGCCCAAGCAGGGCTTCTTCACCGATCCGGGCCAGGCGTTGTACGTCGTGGTGGCGATGACGGTGTGGGGCTGGCTCGGCTTCGCGGTCATCATCTACCTGGCGGCGCTGCAGAACGTGCCGAAGGACCTGATCGAGGCGTCCTCTTTGGACGGTTGCGGCCGGGCGGGGTCGTTCTGGCACGTCGAGCTGCCGCTGGTGGCGCCGGCCACCGGCTTTCTCCTGGTGTGGCTCACGATCAACGGTCTGCAGCTCTTCGACGCCGTCTACGTGACGACCAAGGGCGGTCCGCTGCGCGCGACCACCGTGCTCGTCTACCACCTCTACAACGAGGCGTTCGTGAGCTTCGACGGCGGCTACGCGGCCGCGATCGGCTGCGCGGTGTTCCTGCTGATCGGCGCGTTCACCCTCCTCCAGCTGCGGTTCAACCGCCGCACGTCCCACTTCGAGGTCCGATGAGAAGGCCCAGCGCGCTGCACCTGATACTGCTGCCGCTCTCCGTCGTCATGGTGACCCCGCTGGCGTGGATGGTGCTCGTGTCGGTGTCCACCCAGGCCGAGTCGCGGCGGTTCCCTCCCGGTCTGCCGAGCGGGATCGAGTGGGAGAACTACCTCGCGGCGCTGCGGGACGCACCGCTGGGATCGTGGCTGGTCAACAGCTTCGTCGTGTCCATCGTCTGCGTGGCAGGCAACCTGCTGCTCTGTTCGCTGGCCGGCTACGCCTTCGCGCGGATCCGGTTCATCGGCAGCAGACTCGCCTTCTTCCTCGTGCTCGCGACGCTGATGGTGCCGTTCCAGATCGTCATGCTGCCGCTGCTGATCATGATGCGGTCGCTGGGACTGGTCGACACGCTCGGCGCGCTGATCGCCCCGAACCTCGCCACCGCGTTCGGCGTGTTCCTGATGCGGCAGTTCTTCACGACGCTGCCCAGGGAGCTGGAGGAGGCCGCGCGGATCGACGGCGCGAGCAGGCTGCGGACGTTGTTCGGGGTGCTGCTGCCGTTGATGCGGCCCACGCTCGCGACCCTGGCCGTGCTCACGTTCCTGCAGACCTGGAACGACTTTCTCTGGCCGCTGATCGCCGTGCAGAGCCCAGGCGTGATGACCGTCCAGATCGGGCTGCAGAGCTTCCAGGGCGCGCACACGACGAACTGGCCGAAGCTCATGGCCGGCACGGTGCTGAGCCAGCTGCCCGTCCTGCTCGTCTTCTTCTTCGCCCAGCGGTTCTTCGTGCGGTCGGTGGCCGCAGCGGGCATCAAGTGACTGATCTACCAAAGGAATCCGCCATGCACACCAGTTCCGCGCAGCTCCACACCGCCGCCGAGATCGCGTCCCAGCCGGCCTGCTGGCGCCGGGCGATCGCGCTCGCCGCGCAGCCGGAGGTCACCTCCGCCCTGCCCTCCCCCGGTGAGCGCGTGGCGGTGGTCGGCTGCGGCACGTCGCTGTTCATGGCCCAGGCCTACGCCCGGTTGCGGGAGGACGAGGGACTGGGCGAGACCGACGCGTTCCCCGCCTCCGAGTTCCCCTTCAGCCGCCGGTACGACCGCGTGCTCGCGCTGAGCCGGTCCGGTACGACGACCGAGGTGGCCGAGGTGCTGGAGCGGCTGCGGTCGAAGGTGCCCACGACGGCCGTCGTCGGTGCTCCCGGCACGCCCGTGACCGAGCTGACCGACCAGGTGGTCGTGCTGGAGTTCGCGGACGAACGCTCGGTCGTGCAGACGCGGTTCGCGACGACGGCGCTCGTGCTGCTGCGCGCCCACCTCGGCGAACGGCTGGAGCACGCGGTGCTCGACGCGGAACGGGCGCTCGCCGATCCGCTGCCCGCCGACCTGGTGGTGCGCAGCCAGTTCACGTTCCTCGGTGGCGCGCCCTGGACCACCGGCCTCGCGGCGGAGGCCGCGCTGAAGATGCGCGAGGCGTCGCTGAGCTGGACCGAGTCCTACCCGGCCGCCGAGTACCGGCACGGGCCGATCGCGATCACCGACGAGACCTCGGTGGTCTGGGTGTTCGGCACGGCACCGGAAGGTCTTGAGCCCGACGTCGCCCGAGCCGGCGGCCGGTGGGTCGCCCACGGCCGGGACCCGCTGGCGGAACTGGTGTCGGTGCACCGGCTCGCCGTGGAGGTGGCGCTGCTGCGGGGGCTCGACCCCGACAGGCCGCGCAACCTCACCCGGTCGGTGATCCTCGACGGCACGTCATGAGAGCCCTGACGGTCACGCTCAACGCGGCGCTCGACGTCACCTACCGGATCGGCGCCCTGCGGCCGGGCGGCACCCATCGCGTCACCGACGTCGCCGTCCGCGCGGGCGGCAAGGGCGTGAACGTGGCGCGGGTGTTGTGCGCGCTCGGCGTGCCCGTGCTCGCCACGGGGGTGGCGGGCGGCGCCGCGGGTGCCGCGCTGCGCGACGACCTGACCGGCTCCGGTGTGCCGGAGGCGATGTTCGCGATCGCCGGGGAGACCCGTCGCACGGTCACCGCCGTGACCGACTCCGGCCAGGCGACGCTCTTCGCCGAGCCGGGCCCGGTGGTCACGCCCGCGGAGTGGGGCGACTTCCTCGTCCACTACGAGGAACTCGCCGCCGGGGCCGACGTCGTGGTGCTGTCGGGGTCGTTGCCGCAGGGGCTGCCACCCGACGCCTACGCGACGCTCGTGCGCGCCACGCCGGCACCGGTGGTGCTGGACGCCGACGGACCCGCGCTGGCCCTGGGCGCGGCCGCCCGGCCCGCCGTGATCACGCCGAACCGGGGTGAGCTGGCCAGAGCGTCCGCTGTGGACGATCCACTGGCGCTCGGGGCCGGCGCGGCACTCGTCTCCGACGGCCCGAACGGCATGACCGTCCACA
The DNA here is from genome assembly GCF_053601075.1 of Lentzea sp. NPDC004789. NCBI lineage: Bacteria > Bacillati > Actinomycetota > Actinomycetes > Pseudonocardiales > Pseudonocardiaceae > Lentzea > Lentzea sp. NPDC004789. The sequence continues at coordinate 58,332 of NZ_JBSGBE010000002.1, forward strand.
GCCCCGACGGCGTGTGGACGGCGGCGCCGCCCGAGGTGCTCACCGGCAATCCGACCGGTGCCGGCGACGCCGCCGTGGCCGCGCTGGTCGCCGCGTGGCACCTGCCGTGGCCGGAGCGTCTCGCCGAGGCCGTCGCGTTGTCGGCGGCCGCGGTGCGCGCCCCGCTCGCCGGCGACTTCGACCGCGCCTTCTACGAAAAGCACCGTGCGGGCATCGTCCCCCGACCAGTTCCCGAGGACTAGAACATGCCGTTGGTCGAGCTTCGAGACATGATCGGCGGGCCGGCGCCGGTGCCCGCGTTCAACGTGATCCAGGTCGAGCACGCCGAGGCGATCACCGCCGCGGCCCAGCGGACGAACACCCCGGTGGTGCTGCAGATCAGCGAGAACGTCGCGCGCTACCACGGTTCCCTTCGCCCGATCGGCGTGGCCGCGCTGTCGGTCGCCGCCGCCGCCACGACCCCGGTCGCGGTGCACCTCGACCACGCCACGTCGGAGGACCTCGTTCAGGAGGCCGTGGACCTCGGCTTCGGGTCGGTGATGTTCGACGCCTCCGCGCTGCCCCACGAGGAGAACGTCGCCCGCACCGCCGAGGTCGTGCGCCGCTGTCACGCCGCCGGTGTCGGCGTCGAGGCGGAGCTCGGGGAGATCGGTGGCAAGGACGGCGTGCACGCTCCGGGCGTGCGCACCGACCCCGACGACGCCGCCGCGTACGTGGCGGCGACCGGGGTGGACCTCCTCGCCGTCGCGGTCGGCTCGTCGCACGCGATGCTGACCCGCGACGCCGAGCTCGACTTCGACCTGATCGCGTTGCTGCACAAGGCGGTGCCGGTGCCGCTGGTGCTGCACGGGTCGTCCGGGGTGGCCGACGAGAGCCTCGCGGCCGCGGTGCGCGCCGGGATGTGGAAGATCAACATCGCCACGCAGCTCAACAAGCACTTCACCGCGAGCGTGCGCACCGCACTCGACGACGACCCGAAGCTCGTCGACCCCCGGCGCTATCTCGGCGCCGGTCGTGAGGCCATGTCCGCCGAGGTCGCTCGGCTCATCCGGGTACTGGAAGGCTGATCAATGTTCACCATCGCGTTCGTGGGCGCGGGTTCCGTCGAGTTCACCCGCCAGCTCCTCCGCGACGTCCTGTCGTTCCCGGAGCTCGCCGGCTGCTCGATCTCGCTGCACGACGTCGACGCCGAACGGCTGGAGGTCGCGGCCGCGCTCGCCCGCCTGGCCGGTGCCACCGGCGTTCGCACCTCGCTGTCGCGGTGCGAGGCACTGGAGGACGCGGACGTCGTCGTCAACATGGTCGCGATCGGCGGCCACGAGGCCACGTTGCGGGACTTCGACGTGCCGGAGTCGTTCGGGCTGCGGCAGACCATCGGGGACACGCTCGGCATCGGCGGGATCTTCCGCGGGCTGCGCACCTTCCCGTTCCTCGAAGGGCTGGCGGCGGACATGCTCGCCGTGTGCCCGGACGCGTGGCTGCTGAACTACACCAACCCGATGGCGATGAACATCCAGTACCTGGCGACCGTCGCGCCGAAGCTGAAGGCGGTCGGCCTGTGCCACTCGGTGCACTGGACGATCCACGACCTGAGCGCGTTGGTCGGAGTGCCGCACGAGGAGGTGGACTTCCTGTCCGCCGGCGTGAACCACCAGGCGTGGATCCTGCGGTGGCAGCACGAGGGCCGCGACCTCTACCCGGCGCTCGACGCCGCCATCGCGGCGGATCCCGAGCTGGCCCGCCGCGTGCGCGTCGACCTGTACCGCAGGCTCGGCTACTACCCGACGGAGACGAGCGAGCACTCCGCCGAGTACGTGCCGTGGTACCTGAGGCATCAGTCCGAAGTGGAGCGACTGCGCCTCCCGGTCCGCGACTACGCGAGGATCAGCGCCGAGAACGTGGCCACGTACGAGAAGACCCGTGACGCGCTGGCCGCGGGCGACCCGCTGCCGCCGTTGCCGGACGAGGCGGTCGAGTACGCACCGCAGGTGATCCACAGCCTGGTCACCGGCCACCGGCGCACGATCCAGGTGAACGTCGCGAACCGCGGCCTGATCGCCAACCTGCCGGAGGGCGCCGCCGTGGAGGTGCCCGCGACCCTCGACCGGCTCGGCGTGCACCCGCACCGCGTCGGCGACCTGCCCCGCCAGCTCGCCGCGGTGAACCGGGCCTTCCTCAACGTGGTCGACCTGACCGTGGCCGCGGCGGTCGAAGGCGATCCCGCCCACGTCCGGCACGCGGCGCTGTGCGACCCGGCGACCGCGGCCGCGCTCACGGCAGGCCAGATCGACGACCTCGTCGCGGCGATGACGGCCGCGCACGGCGACCTGCTGCCCGTCGCTCTGCGGAGCGCGTGATGCTCGACCTGCTGGTGATCGGGGACGCGAACCCGGACGTGCTGGTCTTCGGAGCTCCCGCCGCTCCCGCGTACGGGCAGGCGGAAACCCTGGTGGAGCGCGGAGTTCTCGCGCTCGGCGGGTCGGCGGCGATCGTCGCGCACGGTGCCGCGCGCCTGGGTCTGCGGGCCGGTCTCGCGGCGATGGTCGGCAGGGACGCGGCCGGTGACTTCGTGCTGGACGAGCTCAGGTCGGCCGGCGTCGACATCAGCGCGTGCGTCCGTCACCCGGACCTGCCGACCGCGGTGACCGTCTGCCTCAACCGGGCGGGCGGGGACCGCGCGATCCTGACGGCGCAGGGATGCCTCGCCGCGTTCGGGCCCGAGCACGTTCCCGCGGTCGACGCGCGGCACCTGCACGCGGCGTCGTACTTCCTGCAACCCCGGCTCGCCGCCGGTCTGCCCTCGCTCTTCCGGGCGGCGCGCCGGGCCGGGGCCAGCACTTCGCTCGACACCAACGACGACCCGGCGGGCGAGTGGACGTTGCACCCGGACCTGTTGGGGCAGTGCACCTTCGTGCTGCCCAACCAGGCCGAGGCGGTCGCGCTGACCGGCGCCGAGGACCCGCTGCCGGTCCTCGCGGCCGCCGGGCCGGTGCCGGTCGTCAAGGCGGGCGGGGACGGATGCGTCGCGCTGCACGGCGAGGAGCGGATCACGGCGCGGCTGCCCGCGGTGCAACCGGTGGACACGGTCGGCGCCGGTGACTCGTTCGACGCCGGTTTCCTCGCGGGATGGCTGCACGAGGGGGATCTCCGCACCGCGCTGGCACTCGGCGTCGCCGCCGGTGCGCTGTCGACGCGCGGAGCGGGCGGAGTGGCCGCCCAGCCCTCTCCGGCCGAGGCGACGGCACTGGCCCGTGAGGTCGAGATAACGCGCATACCAAGTGCGTGATCATGCGTCAATTTCAACTAAATCGAGCACGGTTCCTGCGTTATAGTGATCGAATGCGTCAAGAGCAGCGCCTTGCAGCGATCCTGGGCAAGCTGGCGGAGGCGGGCTCGGTGAGCGTGACCGGGCTCGCGGAGGACCTGGGCACGTCCGTCGCCTCGATCCGCCGCGACCTCCAGTCGCTGGAAGAGCAGAAGCTGCTCAAACGCACGCACGGCGGCGCGGTCGCGGTCGAGGTCATCTACGAGCTGCCGCTGCGGTACCGCGTCGGCCGCCGCGAGGAGAAGCGCCGCATCGCGGAGGCGGCCGCCCGGTTCGTGACGGAGTCCGTCCACTCGGTGGGGCTCAACGGCGGCACGACGACCACCGAGCTGGCGCGCCTGCTCGCCGTCACCAGGCCGCTGAAGGTCGTGACGAACGCGCTCAACATCGCGTCGGACCTGTGCCCGCGCCCCATGATCGACCTGGTGGTCACCGGCGGCGGCGTGCGCCCGGAGAGCTACGAGCTGGTGGGCCCGATCGCCGACCGCGCCCTCGCCGCCATCAGCCTCGACCTGGTCTTCCTCGGGGTGGACGGCATCGACGCGCGCACCGGCATCGCGACGCACGACGAGGTCGAGGCGCAGACCGACAACTGCCTGCTGCGCGCGGCCGACCGAGTGGTGGTGCTCGCGGACGGCTCGAAGATCGGCAAACGCGCGTTCTCCCGCATCGCCGGCATCGCCGACGTCCACGTGGTGATCACCGACTCGTCCGCGCCCGCCGACGAGCTGGACCGGTTGCGCGCCGCGGGGGTCGAGGTCGTGGTCGTGTAGCACCACTTCCGAGACCAGCGACTGCTGAACGGTGCGGTCCGCAACATTGCCCGGCGAGAGCCGCGACGCCGCAGCTGCTGAGGCCAGCCTCAGTTAAGTAAGGTTGGCCTATGACCGCGCTCCGCAACGATGCCGCCCGCCTGGGTGCCGAAGGCGTCACGGTCGGGTACGCCGACCGCGTCGTCCTCGACAACCTGGACGTCTCCATCCCGACTGGCGTGATCACCACGGTCATCGGCCCGAACGGGTGCGGCAAGTCGACCCTGCTGCGCACGCTCTCCCGCCTGCTCAAACCGCGCCAGGGCACGGTGCTGCTCGACGGTCACGACATCGCGCGCCTCAGGACCAAGGACGTCGCGAAGAAGATGGGCCTGCTCCCGCAGACCCCGATCGCGCCGGAGGGCCTCACGGTCGCCGACCTGGTCGCGCGCGGCCGCCACCCGCACCAGAGCTGGGTCCGCCAGTGGTCGAGCGACGACGCCGGCATCGTGGCGAAAGCGCTGGAGATGACCGGCGTCGCCGACCTCGCCCACCGGCCGGTCGACTCGCTGTCGGGTGGCCAGCGGCAGCGGGTGTGGATCTCCATGACGCTCGCCCAGGGCACCGACCTGCTGCTGCTCGACGAGCCCACGACCTACCTGGACCTCGCGCACGCGATCGACGTGATCGACCTCGTCGACGACCTGCACGAGGGCGGCTGCACGATCGTCATGGTCCTGCACGACCTGAACCTCGCGGTCCGCTACAGCGACAACCTGATCGTGATGAAGGACGGCTCCGTCGTCGCCCAGGGGCATCCGAGCGACGTGATCACCGGCGAGCTGCTGCTCGACACGTTCGGTCTGCAGGCGAAGGTCATCGACGACCCGGTCAGCGAGCGGCCGTTGATCGTTCCGATCGGCCGGACCCACGTCACGTCGAAGGTTAGCCTCGCCTAACCGGGTGCTAAGGTTCGCCTGTCCTAATTTCCCCGCCGCGTGGGCAGCGAACGAAGAGGTGCCGAATGGGCCAGAGAACAGCCATGACCTGGAAGCGACTGACGGTGGTGGCAGCGGCCGCGGTCGTCGGGGCGAGTGTCCTCGCCGGGTGTGGTTCCTCCACCCCCGCCTCGACGCCTGACTCGAACAACGCCTCCGGTGGCACGTTCCCGGCCAAGGTCGAGCACTTCTTCGGCACCACGGAGATCAAGACCGCGCCCAAGCGCGTTCTCTCCCTCGGCTACACCGACGACCAGACGCTGCTCGCGCTCGGCGTCGTGCCGGTCGGCATGGTCGACCAGTACCCGAACCCCGAGGGCACCAAGCCCGACATCAACACCCAGTGGCCGTGGGTGAAGGACAAGTGGGGTTCGGCCACGCCCGAGGTCGTCATGAAGAACGGCGACACCGAGCCGAACTACGAGAAGATCGCGCAGCTGCGGCCCGACCTGATCGTCGCCGTCTACTCCGAGGCCACCCAGGCCTGGTACGACAAGCTGAGCAAGATCGCACCGGTGGTCGGCCGCACCAAGGAGGAGAAGGAGCCCTTCAGCGCGAAGTGGCAGGACAACGTGCTGCAGATCGCGAAGGCGGTCGGCAAGGCGGACGAGGGCGCGAAGCTGATCAAGGGTCTCGACGACAAGCTCGCCGAGGTGAAGAAGGCCAACCCGGACTTCGCGAACCAGACCGCCACCGTGCTGACCTGGTACAAGGACGGCATCGTGCCGTTCACGACCACCGACGTGCGCGGCCAGCTGCTGACCGGCATCGGCTTCAAGGGCAACACGAAGATCGACGAGATCGCCGGCGGCAGCTTCTCCGCCAAGCTCTCGCCCGAGAAGATCGACCTGATCAGCACCGACCGCATCTTCGTGATCGCCGACAAAGCGGACGCGGACTCGCTGAAGAACTTCCCGCTGTTCGCGAACCTGCCGGCGGTCAAGGCGGGCAAGGTCTCGTGGCTGCTCGACAGCGAGGGGCCCGCGGTCGGCGCCGCGATCTCGCAGGCCACCCTCCCGTCGCTGCCCTACGCGATCGACGAGCTGGCGAAGTCGGCGAAGTCGGCCGGCTGACCCGTCATGAACGGTCCTGCGAACATCCTGCGCACGGCCACCGGACGCCAGGCCCTGCGCTGGGTGCTCGACCACTGCCGCGCCGCTCCCGGTCTGCCGATCGCCACCGTGCTGGCGACGGTGGCCGGGGCGGTGCTGCAGATCGTCCCGGTGTTCCTGCTGGGCACCGTGGTGGACGGCATCGTCGGCGGACGTGACGCGTCGATCCTCTGGAGCATCGGCATCGCGACGGTCGTGGCCGCGCTGGCCGGGGCGGTCATGGCCGCCGTGTCGACGTACCTGGTCGGCCGTGTCGGCGCGGAAATGCTGGCGCGGCTGCGGGAAGGCGCTGTCCGCGCGGTGCTCGGGATGCCGAGCGCGCGGATCGAACAGGTCGGCCGCGGGGACGTGCTGTCGCGCGTCGGTGACGACGTCGCCGTCATCTCCAAGGGTTTCCGCACGGCGATCCCGACGATCTTCTCGGCGGCCGTGCTGGTGGTGATCGCGACCGCCGGCATGTTCGGGCTGGACTGGCGGCTCGGCGTCGCGGGTGCCTGCGCGCTTCCCGCGTACGCCTTGGCGTTGCGCTGGTACCTGCCGCGTTCACAGCCGCTCTACCGCGCCCGTTCCGAGGCTCAGGCCGACCGCGCGCAGGCGTTGATCAGCGGCCTCGACGGCATCGCGACCGTGCGCGCCTACCGCCTGGAGACCGCGTTCCGGGACAAGGTGACCGCGGAGTCGTGGCGGGTGCGCGACATCGGCATCGAGGTGTTCCGCTTCTTCGGCCGGTTCGTCGGGCGGGAGAACCGCGCCGAGTTCATCGGCCTCGGGCTGATCATCGTGGTCGGCTACGTCCTGGTGACCAACGGGGAGTCCTCGCTCGGCCAGGTGTCCGTCGCCGCGCTGTTGTTCCACCGGTTGTTCGTGCCGCTCGGCCTCATCATGGCCTTCTTCGACGAGGCCCAGAAGTCCGGTGCCGGGCTGGCGCGGCTGGTCGGCGTGCTCGCCGAGCACAACGGCGACGAGCTGGTCCGCAGCGCGGTGGCGGTCGACTCGAACGCCGGCCCGTTGCCGGTGTCGGTGCGCGGGCTTTCCTTCCGCTACCCCGAATCCGCGCACGACGTGCTGCGGGAGATCGACCTCGAGATCCCCGCGGGGACGTCGCTCGCCCTGGTGGGCGCGACCGGCGCGGGCAAGACGACGTTGGCGGCACTGGTCGCGGGCACCGGTGACCCGCAGTCCGGGTCCGTCCACATCGGACCGACCGATCTCCGCGACGTGGACGAGGCGGGTGCGCGGGCGATGGTCAGCATCCTCACCCAGGAAGCACACGTGTTCGCCGGCCCCCTGGCGGAGGATCTGCGTCTGGCGGCACCGGACGCCACGGACGACGAGCTGATGGACGCGTTGCGGACCGTGGGCGCGGACACGTGGGTCGAGGCACTTCCCCAAGGCCTGCACACGGATGTGGGCGAGGGCGGTGAACGCCTCGACGCGACGAAGATCGCCCAGATCGCGCTGGCCCGGCTGGTGCTCGGCCGCTCCCCCGTCGTCGTGCTGGACGAGTCGACGGCCGAGGCCGGCAGCCGGGGTGCGGCGGCGCTGGAACGAGCGGCACTCGCCGCTTGCCGGGGCCGCACAACGCTTTTGGTGGCGCACCGGCTCACCCAGGCGATCGCGGCGGACCGGATCGCCGTGCTGGACGCCGGTCGCGTGCTGGAGCAGGGCACGCACGAGGAACTCGTCGCCCGTGACGGGCGTTACGCCGCGCTTTGGGCCGCGTGGCGATTCGGATCATCAGCCAGTTAGGTTAGGCTCACCTTCATGGAACAGGTGCTGCTTTCGACCGACCGGATCGCCTCTGTTCGGCGCCGTGCCGGTGAGTACCCGCAGCGGACCATCGCCGTCGCGAGTGCGGTGGCGCTGACGCACTGGGCGGACCCCTCGCTGACCGTTGACGGGCTTGAGCTCTCCCCCGCAACGCTCTTCGGCGATCTGCTCGTGTGGGCCGACAAGGGTCAGCAGTCCGACGTCGTCGAAGCAGCCGACGGCTGGCGGATCCCGTTACCAGCGGGCGTCGACGCGGCCGCCGCGCAGCGGGTGCTGGACGACCTCGCCGAGTTCCCCAACCGCGCCATCGGGACGCTGACCGCGCAGACGCTCGACGAGCGGCTGGCGGACCTCGCGCGGTGGAACGACAACGAGTTCCCGCGCGAACGGCCGAGCATCGTCGAACTGTTCCGCACGCAGGCCGCCTCGCGCCCGGACGCCGTGGCGATCAACGACGGCGACCGCGCCTTCACCTACGGCGAGGCGCTCGCCCGTTCCAACCAGCTGGCGCGTTTCCTGCTCGCCCAGGGCCTGCGGACCGAGCAGGTCGTCGGCATCTCGCTGCCCCGCTCGGCCGAGATGGTGATCGGCCTGCTCGCCGTGCTGCAGGCCGGGGCCGCGTTCGTGCCGCTGGACCCGCAGTGGCCGGCCTCCCGCCGCGAGTCCGTGATCACCGACGCCCAGGTCGCCCTGATTCTGGGCAGTAGCGAGGAGAACGAGCCCGACGCCGTCGCGGTCGACCTGGATTCCTGGGATTTCGCGGAGTACTCGGCCGAACCGTGTGACGTGCGGATCGCGGGCGCGCAGCTCGCGTACGTGATGTTCACCTCCGGCTCGACCGGCCGCCCCAAGGGCGCGATGATCCGGCACGAGGCGATCAGCGAACGCCTGCTGTGGCAGGTGCACCAGATCCTCTGCTTCGGACCCGGCGACGCGGCGCTGTTCAAGGCGCCGCTGTCGTTCGACATCTCGGTCAACGAGATCTTCCTGCCGCTGGTGTGCGGCGGCCGGACCGTCGTCGTGCGCTCCGGTGGCGAGCGCGACCCGCACCACCTGCTGGCGACCATCGCCCGGCACCGCGTCACGTTCGTCTACCTGGTCTCGTCGATGCTCGATGTGCTGCTGAACATCGCGGGCGACGGTGAGCTCGCCAGCCTGCGGCACGTGTGGTGCGGCGGCGAGGTGCTCACGCCCGAGCTGTACGAGCGGTTCCGCACGCAGCTCGACATCCCGATGTACCACGGCTACGGCCCGGCCGAGGCCACGATCGGCGTCTCGCACGTGATCTACCGCGGCGAGGCTGAGCGGCTGTCGACGTCGATCGGCACGGCGAACCCGAACACCGACCTCTACGTGCTGGACGACCGGCTGCGGCCGTGCCCGCCCGGGGTCGGCGGCGAGCTGTACATCGGCGGGTTCCTGCTGGGGCGCGGTTACGTGAACGCTCCTGGGCTGACGGCGTCGCGGTTCGTCGCGAACCCTTTCGCGACCGACGGTTCGCGCCTCTACCGGACCGGTGACCTGGCGCGGTTCGCCCCGGACGGGTCGCTCGACTTCCTCGGCCGCGTCGACAACCAGGTCAAGATCCGCGGCATGCGGCTGGAGCTGGAGGACGTCGAGGTCGCGCTCGCCGAGCACCCCGGAGTTCGCCACACCTGTGTCGTGGTGCGCAAGAACTCCGCCGGCGGCAACTACCTCGTCGGGTACGTCGTGCCGTCCGACCGGTCGCTGACCTCGGACGCCGTGAAGCAGTGGGCGACCGAGCACCTCGTCGAGTACATGGTGCCCGCGCACATCGTCGTGATGCCGGAGTTTCCGTTGACGCCCAACGGGAAGCTCGACCGCCGCGCCCTGCCGGAACCGGTGGTGGAGACCGGTCCGGTGACCGCCGCGGCCACCGAGGACGAGGCGGTGATCTGTGCGGCCGTGGCGTCGGTGCTGCGGATCGAGCAGGTCGGCGCGGACCAGGACTTCTTCGAACTGGGCGGCGACAGCATCCTCGCGATCTCGCTGCTGTCCGCGTTGCGGGCGCAGGGCGTGTTCGTCACCGCCACCCAGATCTTCGTCAACCGCACGCCACGCGCGCTCGCCGCCGTGGCGTCACGTGACGGTGCTTCGGCGGTCGACCACGACGACGTGCCGACCGGTCCGGTGGCGGGTCTGCCGATCGTGCAGTGGCTCGGCGAGACCACGGACGCGATCGACGGGTTCGTGCAGTCGGTCGTGCTCAACACGCCCGCCGACCTCACCGCCGAGGCGTTGACGCAGATCCTGGACGCGGTCGTGGCGCGGCACGACATGTTGCGCGCCAAGCTCATCCGCGGTGAGCGGTGGTCGTTCGACATCCCGGCCGACGGGCACGCCCTCTGGGAGGAGAGCAACGCCCCGCTGGACGAGTGCGTCGAGGCGGCGACCGAAGGGCTGAACCCCGACGCGGGCATCATGCTGCGCGCGGTGTGGCGGCCTGAGGCCCGGCAGCTCGTGCTCGTGATCCACCACGTCGTGATCGACGGAGTGTCGTGGCGCATTCTGTTCGACGACCTCGCGCTCGCGTGGCAGCAGGTCTCGTCCGGTGCGGCCGTGGAGCTGCGGCCGGTCGGCACGTCGTTCCGGCGCTGGACCCAGTTGCTGGAGCAGGCCTCCTTCGGAGACGACCGCGCGTACTACGAGCGCAAGCTGCCGGGCGTGGACCAGCTGCTCGGCCGGCGTGAGCTGACCGACGACGATGTCGTTGCGCGCGAACAGGTCCGCACCGTGACGGTCGGTTCCCGGGCCACCGCCGCGCTGCTGGGCGACGTGCCCGCGTTGTTCCACGCCAAGGTGAACGACGTGCTGCTGACCGGTCTGGCGGTCGCGCTGGCCAAGTGGCGGCGCGACCACGGCCAGGACCAGACGTTCGCGCACATCGAGCTGGAGGGGCACGGCCGCGAGGGCCGGTTCGTGCCGCGCGACCCCGACCTGTCGCGCACGGTCGGCTGGTTCACGACGTTGTTCCCGGTGACGGTGGACCCGGTCGACCTCGACGACCTGGGTGCCGCGCTGAAGCACGTCAAGGAGGACCTGGCGCGGGTGCCGAGCAACGGCGTCTCCTACGGCGCCCTGAAGTACCTGGGCCGCACCGAGTTCGGCGGATCGCGCCCGCAGGTGCTGTTCAACTACCTCGGCAGGTTCTCCGGCGGCACGACCGGGGACTGGCAGCTCGCGGAGAACGCCGGTCAGCTCGGCGAGAAGCGCGACCCGGCGATGCGGCTGCCACGCGCCCTGGAGCTCAACGCCTCCGCCGAACCCGGTGCCGACGGCACGCTGGAACTGGTCACCGTCCTCTCGTGGCCGTCCGGCGTGTTCACCGACGATGACATCGCGCGGATCGGCGAGTACTTCGTCGCCGCGCTGGAAGGCCTGGCGGAGCTCACGTCCGGCGGCCACTCCCCCAGCGACTTCCCGTTGCTGCCGCTCACCCAGGCCGACGTCGACGCGCTGGACTCCCCGGCGTTGCGCGAGATCCTGCCGCTGACGCCGTTGCAGGAAGGCCTGTACTTCCACTCCGTCTTCGACGACGACTCCGCGCACCGCTACGTCGAGCAGCAGCTGCTGACCCTGACCGGTGCCGTCGACGCCCAGCGGCTCGAAGCGGCGGCGACGCGGGTGTTCGAGCTGTTCCCGAACCTGGCCGCGCGGTTCGCGACCCTCGCCGACGGCCGGGTCGTGTCGGTGCTGGAGTCGGGTGTGCGGCCGGGGTTCACCGCGGTGAACGGCCAGGGCATGACCGACGAGGAGATCGGCGAGCTCGCCGAACGCGACCGCGTCGCCGGCTTCGACCTCGCCACCGGTCCGCTGATGCGCTACACGCTCGTGCGCACCGCGCCGCAGCGGTACGTGCTCGTGCAGACCGTGCACCACATCATCGCGGACGGTTGGTCGGTACCGCCGATGCTGCGCGCGCTCCTCGCCGAGTACGACGCGCCGGGGTCGGTGCACGTGCGCGGCAGCTACTCCGACTACGTGCGGTGGCTCGCCGAGAGCGACGCCGGCGAGAGCGACCGCGTCTGGGCGCGCGAACTGGAGGGCCTGCCCGGACCGTCGATCACCGTGCCGGACCACGTGCCGTCCGAGCGGTTCGGCGACATGATCATCGATGCGACGTCCGATGTGGACGAACGGATGCGGGCGGCCAGGGTGTCGCTCAGCGTCGCCGTGCACAGCGCGTGGGCCTTGACGCTCGGCGGGATCCTGGGCAGCCAGGACGTCGTGTTCGGCTCGACGGTGTCGGGGCGTGACGCCGACGTGCCCGGCATCGACGAGCTCGTCGGCCTGTTCATCAACACCGTTCCGGTGCGCGCCAGGTGGTCCGGTGGGACGACCGCCCGCGAGCTGCTGGACGCGATGCGTGCCCACCAGACCGCGGTGCTGCCGCACCAGCACGTGTCGCTGACCAGGATCGGGCGGCTCGCGGGCCGCGGATCGCTCTTCGACACGCTCGTGGTGTTCGACGTGGCGACCGACGTGACCTCGTTGCGCTGCGAGTCGTTCGGCATCGCGGACGTGGTCAACGAGGGCGCGCCGCACTACCCGCTGACCCTGGTGGTGGCGCGGCGGACCGATGGCTCGCTGTGGTTCAACCTGGTGCACGACACCGCGGTCATCCGCCCGGCGGGTGCGCAACGGATCGTGGAGAGGTTCGCAGAGACCCTCAACGCCCTGCTGGCCGGTGAAATTCATGCGCCGCGCGACGCGGGACCCGCACACGTCCGGCCCGCCACGCTGGCCGAGCTGTTCGACGCGGCCGCGGCCCGTGCGCCCGAAGCCCGCGCTTTGACGTTCTGCCGGATCGACGGCACCTCGGAAAGCCTGTCGTACGGCGAGCTGGCCGAGGCGAAGAACCGGCTGGCCCACACGCTCGCGAACGCCGGAGTCGGACCGAACGAGCGCGTCGCGGTCGCCGTTCCCCGTTCGCTGGAGCAGGTCGTCTCGCTCGTCGCCGTCGTGTCGGCGGGTGCCGCGTACGTGCCGCTGGACGAGGCGTATCCGGACGACCGGCTCGAATACCTGATCTCCGACACCGCGCCGCAGGTCGTGCTCATCGCCCCGGAACAGCGCGAGCGCTTCGCCGCGATCGTCTCCCGTACCGGCAGCGCCGCACGGGTGGTCGCGGTCGGCGACGAGGTGCCCGGCGCCGGCGTGATCACCCCGGCGACGTGGCGGCACCCGGCGTACGTGATCTACACGTCCGGGTCGACCGGCAGGCCCAAGGGCGTCGTGATGCCGCACCGCGGCGCGGTGACGTTCCTCGCGAACATCCAGCCCGACACGGGCTTCGGGCCGGACGACGTGGTGACGCAGTTCCACTCGTTCTCGTTCGACCCCTCGGTGCTGGAGGTGTGGGGCGCGCTGACCAACGGCGCCGAGCTGGTGGTGCCCGACCGCGGGCTGACCCGCTCGCCGGTCGACTTCCACCGGCTGGTGCGCGAGCGCGGCGTCACGTTCATGGTTCAGACGCCGTCGGCGTTCTACCAGTTCATCGAGGCGGACAGGCACAGCGAGCCGATCACGACCGTGCGGCGCGTCGTCATCGGCGGCGAGGTGCTGGAACCCGGCCGGCTGCGCGACTGGGTCCAGCGGTACGGCACCGGGCGACCGGCCCTGGCGAACTGCTACGGCCCGACCGAGTCCACTGTGTACACCGCACGGCACGTGCTGGACGACTACGACTACGAGCCGGGCCGTCCCGAAGGCAGCCCCATCGGCCCGTCCGTGCCCGGCCAGCGGGCCTACGTGCTGGACGACCGGCTGCGACCGGTCGGTCCCGGCGTGACCGGCTCGCTCTACCTCGCCGGGCCGCAGGTCGCGGACGGTTACGCGAACCGGCCGGGGCTCTCGGCGAGCCGGTTCGTCGCCGACCCGTTCGCGGGCGACGGATCGCGGATGTACCACACCGGTGACCTGGCGAAGTGGAACCTCGACGGCGACCTCGAGTTCCTCGGGCGCGCCGACGGTCAGGTGCAGCTGCGCGGGTTCCGCATCGAGCTGGGCGAGGTCGAGGCCGTCGTCCGCGAGGTCGAGGGCGTCCTCGACGTGGCCGTCACCGTGGCGGACACCGCCGACCACCTCGTCGCGCACGTCGTGGGCACGCCGCCCGCCGACCTCACCTCGATTCTCGCCGGGAAGCTGCCCCAGCACATGGTGCCGCAGCGGGTCATCGCGCTGGACCGGCTGCCGATGACCGTCAACGGCAAGCTGGACCGGGCCGCGTTGCAGGCACGTGCCCGCGAGGAGGCCGCACCGGCCGTCGCGGCGAACGCCTCCGTGCTCGACGCGCTGGTCGAGATCTTCCGCGACGCCCTGCCGGTGTCCGATGTGGACGCCGACACCGACTACTTCGTCGCGGGTGGCGACAGCATCGTGGCGATCGGTGTGGTGAACCGGGCGCGGGCGCTTGGGCTCGCGATCTCGCCACGCGACATGTTCCTGCACAAGACCCCGCGAGCGCTGGCGGAGAAGTTCGCCGCACAGCCCGTCCAGCAACAGGCCCCGGTTGAGTTCGCCGACGGCCCGGTCGCGCCGACACCGATCATGTTGCGGCTGCGCGAGCTCGGCGGATCGCTCGAGAACTTCGCGCAGGCCAGGCAGCTGGAGTGCGCGAGCCTGGACGACGCCCGCCGCGCTGCGAACGCCGTCGTGGCAACGCATCCCGCGTTGCGCCTGCGTCTGAACACCGAGCACGGCGTGTGGTCGTTGCGGACCGAACCGGCGACCGAGATCGACGTCGTGGTGTCGGCGGACGACCCGCGGGAGGCCGCCGAGGCGGCCGCGGGCAGGCTCGACGCCGAAGCCGGTGTCATGGCGGCGTTCACGTGGCTGGAGAACCACCGCACGCTCGTCGTGGTGGTGCACCACCTCGCGGTCGACGCGGTGTCCTGGATGATCCTGCTCGAAGACCTCGCCGTCGCGCTGCGCGGCGAGGAACTCGCGCCGGTGACGACGTCGTTCGCCGCGTACGCCGCCGCGTTGACGGTCGGCGCCCAGTCCGGCGGCGACCTGTCCCGGTGGGTCGAGACGCTGGACGCCCCGGTGCTCACGCCGCGGCTCGGCGAGCGACGCCAGGTCACCGTCACGCTGGCCGCCGACCTCACCGGACGTGTCGTGCGGAAGGCGCCGGCCGCGCTCGGCGTCGGCCTGACCGAACTGCTGCTGGGTGCGCTGCGCACCGCGCTCACCGAGATCCAGGGCACGCCGACCGATCTGGTGATCGACCTCGAACGGCACGGCCGCGTCCCCGCCGCCGAGCACCACGACTACACCCGCACGGTCGGCTGGTTCACCGCGCTCGCGCCCGTGCGGCTCAGCCCCGCAACGGATCCGGTCGCGGCGGCCCGTGAGGTCGTCGCGCGGCAACCGGACGAGGTCGCGCACGTCGGGTTCGGTCAGCTGCGGTACCTGAACCCGCAGACGGCACCCGTGCTGGCCGCGTTGCCCCGGCCGCAGGTGCTGTTCAACTACCTCGGCCGCGCCAGCGAGTCGCAGGCGCTGCACGTCGACCCGGACAACCGGCCGAGCCCGTACGCGGTCGAGGTCAACTGCTGGGTCGACGCCTCCGGTTCGTTGCGCGCCACGTTCGGGCTGACCGAGGACGTGTCGGACGAGATCGCGGCACGGTGGCTGCTGGCGCTGGAACGCATCGCGGACGCCTCGGCGACCGCGCGGCGCACGGCGCCGGTCTCGCCGCTGCAGCGCGGCCTGTACTTCCAGGCGGAGCTCGCCGGCAGGTCCGGTCAGTACGTGGCGCAGAGCTGCTTCACGTTCGACCGGCGGCTCGATCCCACCGCCCTGAGCAAGGCACTCAAGCACGTCATCGCGAGGCACCCGGTCGTCGGCGCGGGCTTCGAGACCGATGAGAACGGCACGCCGGTGCAGGTGCTGGGGGTCGGCGGCGACGTGCCGGTGCGGACCGTGGACGTGCTGAACGAGGACGCCGTGGAGGCGTTGCGCGTCGAGGACCGCGCCACGGGCTTCGACCTGACCTCACCGCCGCTCGTGCGGTTGACGATCCTCCGGCAGCCGAACGGCCACGACACGTTGCTGTTCACCAACCACCTGCTGCTGTGGGACGGCTGGTCGCGCGCGATCGTGCTGGACGACCTGTTCGACGCCTACCGCGCGTTCCTCGCGGGCGAGACCGTCGACCCGGCACCCGCCACGCCGAGCTTCGAGAGCTACACCCGTGCGCTCGCCGAGAAGGACGCGGAGGCCGCGCAGCGGTTCTGGGCGGACCACCTCGCCGATCTCCCCGGACCGACGCTCCTCGGCGGACAGTCCACTTCGGACTCACTGCCGGTGAGGATCGTGCGGACGTTGCCGGTCGAGGTGTCGGACCGGGTGCGGGAGACCGCGCGCCGGCACGGCGTGACGGTGAACTCGGTGGTCACCGGCGCGCTCGGGCTGGTGCTCGGCCGGCAGACCGGGCGGGGCGACGCGGTGTTCGGCGTGACGGTGTCCGGACGTGAGGAGGAGGGCACCGAGGGCATCGTCGGAGTGCTGCTGAACACCGTGCCGCTGCGGGTGAGCGCGCGGCCGCACGACACCGTGGGCGAGTTCCTGGCGTCCGTGCAGGCCTCGCGGGTCGCGACGATGGAGCACGAGCACCTCGGGCTCGGTGAGATCCAGCGCGCGAGCGGCCACGACCAGCTGTTCGACAGCCTGTTCGTGCTGCAGAACTTCCTGGACGACGACACGTTCACCGAGTTCGACGCGAAGAACGGGATCATCGGCCACGACGCGGAGGACTCGACGCACTACCCGTTCACGTGGGTCGTGACGCCGGGCGAGGAGCTCACGGTCAAGGTCGAGTACCGGCCGGACGTGACAGATCCCGCGTTCGCCCAACGGTTGTTCGACTCCTACCTGGAGATGCTCGACGAACTGACCCGCACGGACGGCATGCTGGGCTCGCTCGGTTCCAGGCAGACCCCGGAGCTCAACCCCGCCAACGACTTCGGCGACCTCACCGTGGTCGACCTGTTCGACCGGGCCGCCGACCGCAACCCGGACCGGGTCGCGCTCGTCGCACATGGCAGGACGATGACGTTCGCCGAGCTGCGGGACCGCAGCCGGCACCTGGCCGGAGTGTTGTCCGGCAAGGGGATCGGCGTCGAGACGTTTGTCGCCATCGCGGTGCCGCGGTCGATGGAGTGGGTCGTCGCGCTGTTCGGCATCCTGCGCTGCGGCGCGGCGTACGTGCCGCTGGAGCTGGACCACCCGGACGAGCGGATCGCCGCGATCATCGCCGACGCGCGGCCGTCGTTGATCATCACGACCAGCGCGGTGGCGCCGCGGATCCAGGGTCCGGCGTTCCTGCTCGACGAGCCGTGGCCATCGGCCGAGCCGGTGATCACGTTCGCGCCGGACGACCCGCAGCGGCTCAGGCACGCGGCCTACACGATCTACACGTCCGGTTCGACCGGCAGGCCCAAGGGCGTCGTGACCGAGTACGCGGGCCTGACGAACATGCTGGTCAACCACCAGCGGCGGATCTTCGAGCCGGTGCTGGCCGAGCACGGGCACCGGACGTTCCGGATCGCGCACACCGTGTCGTTCGCGTTCGACATGTCGTGGGAGGAGCTGCTCTGGCTCGCCGACGGCCACGAGGTGCACATCTGCGACGAGGAGCTCCGCCGCGACGCCACCGGCCTCGTCCGGTACTGCGCGGAACACGAGATCGACGTCATCAACGTGACACCGACCTACGCGCAGCAACTGGTCGCCGAGGGGTTGCTGGACGGCGAGCACAAACCGGCGCTCGTGCTGCTGGGCGGCGAGGCCGTGACGCCCACGCTGTGGCAGCTGCTCGCGGAGACGCCTGGAACCGTCGGCTACAACCTTTACGGGCCAACGGAGTACACGATCAACACGCTGGGCGTCGGCACGTTCGACTGCGTGGACCCGGTGGTCGGCGTGGCGATCGACAACACCGACGTCTACGTGCTGGACCCGTGGCTGCGGCCGGTGCCGGACGGTGTCGCGGGCGAGCTCCACGTGTCGGGCGTGGGCATCGCGCGCGGCTACCTCGGGCAGCCCGGCCAGTCCGCGGAACGGTTCGTGGCGTGCCCGTGGGTGCCGGGTGAGCGGATGTACCGGACCGGCGACCTGGTGATCCGGCGCCCCGACGGCAACCTGCTCTACCTCGGCCGCACCGACAAGCAGGTCAAGATCCGCGGGCACCGGGTGGAGCTGGGCGAGGTCGAGGCGCGGTTCGCCGCGCATCCGGACGTGAGGTTCGTCGCCGCCGTCGCGCAGTCCGACCCCCAGGTCGACGGCGCGTACCGGCTCGCGGCGTACCTCGTGCTGGCGCAGGGCGCCGACATCGGGTCGGTCGCGGCCGAGGTCGGCGCGGGCATGCCTGACTACCTGCGGCCCACGCACTACGCCCAAGTGGACGCGATCCCGTTGACGGTCAACGGAAAGGCCGACACCGCGGCCTTGCCGCAGGCGCGCCCGCTCGGCACCCTGGTGCAGCACGAGGAGCGGGAGCTGACCGAGACCGAGACCGCGGTGCGCGAGCTGTTCGCCGAGGCGCTCGACCTCGACGAGGACGAGGTGGGCATGACGAGCGGCTTCACCGACCTGGGCGGGCACTCGATGCTCGCGGTGCGGCTGATCGGCCTGCTGCGCCGCGAGTTCGGTCCCGTGGTCACGATCCGCGACCTGCTGGCTCTGTCCACCCCCGAAGCGATTGCGCGCCACGTTGACGAACACTGAAGTCCGCACCGGACGCGAGATCCTGCGGATCGCGTTGCGCCGCAACGTCGGCGCGATGGCGTCCGGGACCCTGCTGATGGGCTCGTACCAGGCCGCGGAGACCGCCGTGCCGATCCTGCTCGGCGTGATCGTCGAGTACGCGCTGCGCGGCGGTCAGCTCCGGTCGCTGAGCATCGCGCTGTTCGCGCTCGGGCTCGTCATGGCGACGGTGTCGTACTCGTGGCGGTTCGGCATGCGGATCCTGCAGAAGGCGAACACGACGGAGGCCCACCGGTGGCGGGTCGCGGTCGCGGACCACGGCCTGCGACCGGTGGCGCGCGACACCAGCCTGAAGTCCGGCGAGGTGCTCGCCATCGCGACCGAGGACGCCGACCAGACCGCGGACATCATCGAGGTGGTGCCGCTGCTGATCAGCTCGCTGGTGTCGGTGGCGATCACGGGCGTCGTGCTGGCGGTGATCAGCGTGCCGCTCGGCGTGCTGGTGTTCGCCGGCACGGCGGCGATCCTGACCGTGCTCAGCGTGCTGTCCCGGCGGATCGGCGCCAGCACGCAGGTGCAGCAGGCGAAGGTCGCACGGGCGGGCGCGAAGGTGTCCGACCTGATCGCGGGCCTGCGGCCGCTGCACGGTTTCGGCGGCAGCTACGCGGCGTTCCAGGCGTATCGGAGGGTGAGCACCGAGGCCGAGAAGCAGTCGATCGTCGTGGCGCGGGTCAACGGCGTCTACGCGGGCACGGCCCTGGCGTTGAACTCGCTGCTGGCGGCGGCGGTGACGCTGTGGGCGGGTGTGCTGACGTTCCACGGCCAGATCTCGGTGGGACAGCTGGTGATGGCCGTCGGGCTCGCGCAGTTCCTGATCGAGCCGCTGAAGATGTTCGCCGAGATGCCGAAGTACGTCATGATCGCGCGCGCCTCCGCCGAACGGATGGCGCTGGTCCTCGCCGCTCCCCCGCGCATGACGCCGGGCGTCGAGGTGCCGGGCCCCGACGGAGGCCTTGAGGTCGAGGGGCTGACGCACGGCACGTTGCGGGAACTGACGTTCTCGGTGCGGCCGGGCGAGTTCGTGGCGATCGCGGCCTACCAGCCGCAGGCCGCGGCCGAGCTGGCGGCGGTGCTGTCCGTCGACGTGCCACCGTCGGAGTACTCGGGCGTGGTCCGGGTGGCCAAGCGGGAGATCGCGGCGCTCACGATCGAGAGCCTGCGCACCTGTCTGCTGGTCAACCCGTCGCACCACGAGGTGTTCGCGGGCACGTTGCGCGACAACGTGGACCCGTCCGGCGACAGCGCGCTGGTCGACGAGGCGGTGTCCGCCGCGATGCTGACCGACGTGGTGGAGCTGCACGCCGAAGGCCTCGACCACCCCGTGCGCGACTGCGGCGCCAACCTCTCCGGCGGCCAGCGGCAACGGTTGTCGCTGGCCAGAGCCCTGGCCGCAGACGCGGAGATCCTCGTGCTGCACGACCCGACCACGGCCGTCGACGCGGTCACCGAACAGCTCATCGCCCGCAACGTCGCCGAACTGCGCCGCGGCCGCACCACCGTCGTGATCACCAGCAGCCCGGCGCTGCTCGACGTGGCCGACCGCGTGCTGGTCCTCGACGACGGCACGGTCACCGGCGAGGGCACGCACCGCGAGCTGCTCGGCCGCGACTCCTCCTACCAGCTGGCGGTGGCCCGATGAACCCCGACGTCCACGGCGGCTTCGACTCGTGGACCGGCCCGGTCGCGATCCCGCACGGCAACGGCTACCGGACGTTGTTCCTGTGGCGAGGCGGCCCGGCGGTCCTGCGCTTCGAGAGCGCGCTGGAGCCCTCGGGGCTGAACCGGTGGCAGGACACGGACCTCTGGTGGGCCGAGGTCGTGATGCCCGCCGGTCTTCGCGTGACGTACCACTTCTACGACCTGGACGAGCACGCCGACCCGTTCAACCCCGCGGGCGCCGGCCCGAACCGGTCGATCTTCGCCACGCCGGACCTCGCGCCGCAGCCGCACTGGCCGCTCGTCGGACCGGACGACGTGCTGGACGTGCCGTCGTTGCGGATCCGGTGGAACAGCGCTCTCGGCCGCAAGACCGTGCGCGTGCACCAAGGCGGCGAACCGGTCGTGCTGCTGCTCGACGGCGACGACTGGATGTACGTGCATCCGTTGATGACCGCGTACGAGTCGATGGTGAAGGCGGGCGAGGCACCACCCGCCACCCTGGTGTTCCTGCCCACGCCACGGGACCGCGACGCCGAGTACCGCGACCCGGCGCTGTGGCGGGCGATCCGCGACGAACTGCTGCCGTTGCTCGCGTCGAACGGCGTGCCGGTCGACCCCGCGAAGCTCGTCGTCGCCGGGCAGAGCCTCGGCGGCCTCAGCGCGTTCGACGCCGCCCTGGACCTCCCGGACCTCGTCACGCGGGTGGCCTGCCAGTCCGGCTCGTTCTGGTGGGCGCGCGACCTGCCGGACCACGGGATCTCGCTCGACGGCCCGGCCGGCGGCGACACCGCGGCCCGGCTGCGCGACCGCCACCTGTCCGGGCTGCGGGTCGCGTTCGACGTCGGCGAGCACGAACCGGCGATGCATCGCCACTGCGCGGCCGTGGAGGAACTGACCTCGGCCGCGGGCGCGACCGTGCGGGTGAACCGTTCGCCCGCGGGCCACGACCGCGCCGGCTGGCGGCACGCTCTGCTGCGCGACGTCGTCTGGCTGCTCAGCGATCTGTGAGCCGATCCGGCAGGCACGGCCCTCGCCTGGTACCGCACCGCGCTCGGCGCCACCGAGCTGTGGAACCTCGGCGGCGTGGCCGGCCTGCAGATCGGCGGCGCGCCGTTCTGCGTGCACCAGGTCGACCTGGGCAACCCGGCGGAAACCAGCCCTGGCCAGGTCACGCACGTCGCCCGCGCCGTCGCCGCGGGAGCCGTGCCGGGCTCGCCGGTCGTGGACCACCGGCTGCCGTGGGGCACGCACCGGCAAGGCGGCTTCACGTACCCGTTCGGCCACCGGTGGTCCGTGGGCGACCGGTCACCGCTGCCCTGACGCGGTGAAGCTGTACCGCCCGGAACCGACCGTCACCACGGTCACCTTCCTGCCGGAATCCTGAGCAACGCCGAGAACACCAGGTGCTGCGCTGAGCGGTTTGCCGGACTCCGTCACCGAGCGGGCGTCGGCCGACGGGATCACGATCTCCGCGGTGGTGTTGGCCGGCACGGTGACGGTCATCGTGAGCTCGTTCCCCTTCAGCGACCACGCGTTCGACAGCCTGCCGTACACGGTGTCGATGGCGCCTTCCGCGTGCGTGAGACCGCCGCCGATGTGCGGTTCGACGACACTGCGCCGGTAGCCGGCCTCCTTGATCCGGATGCCGCCGATGTACTGGTGCATCCAGTCGGCGACCGCGCCGTAGGCGTAGTGGTTGAAGGAGTTCATGTCCACCGGGCCGAACGAGCCGTCGGGCTGGATCGAGTTCCAGCGCTCCCAGACGGTCGTGGCGCCCTTGCGGATCTCGTAACCCCACGACGGGTAGTCCTCTTTGGACAGAAGGGTGTGCGCGAGGTCGTCGCGGCCGATGTTCGACAGCGCCACGAGCAGCCACGGCGTCCCGATGAACCCGGTCCTGAGGTGGTTGTCGCTCTCCGCGAGCTTCGCCACGTACTTCGTGCCCGCCTTCGCCTTCAGCGCCTGATCGGCGATGAGGTCCATGCCGAGTGCGAGGGCGTAGCCCGTCTGCGAGTTGCCCAGCACCGTCCCGTCCGCCGCCACGTAGGCGTTCGTGAACGCCGTGCGCACGTCCTCGTACAGCCGGGCGTACTCGGCGGCTTCGGCGTCACGGCCGACCGCCTTGGCCATGTCGGCCATCATCCGCACGTCCTGCGCCCAGATGGCCGTGCCGATGACGCCCTGGTTCGACGGGTCGTCGAGGTTCAGCCAGTCGCCGGTGAAGAACGTCAGCCGGCCGGTCTCCAGGTTGTCCGGTCCGGCGCTCGCCCTGGCGTGGGCGAAGAACCGGCTCATCGCCTCGTAGTTGTCCCGCACCACCTGCGTGTCGCCGTAGGCGTGCCACAGCGCGTGCGGGACGGTGATGATCGCGTCCTCCCAGCCGACCCCGCTCTCGTCGAACGCGCCGTTGGTGGACGGCACGACCGCCGGGATGGAGCCACTGCCCTTCTGCTCGTCGCGCACGTCGGCCATCCACTTGCCCAGGAACGCCCGCATGTCGCTGAGGTAGGCGGCGGTCGGCGCGAAGATGCTGATGTCGCCGGTCCAGCCCAGCCGCTCGTCGCGCGCCGGGGTGTCGGTGGGGATCGAGAGGAAGTTGCCCCGCGCACCCCAGGTGACGTTGCTGTGCAACTGGTTCAGCAGGTCGCGGGAGGTGCGCAGGGTTCCGGTGCGCTTCAGGTCCGAGCCCCAGACGACACCCTTCACGTCCGCCGCGGCCGGAGGGGTGCTCAGCCCGGTGATCTCGACGTACCGGAAGCCGTGCTGGGTGAACGTCGGCTGGTAGGTCACCGTGCCGTCGGCCGCGAACCGGTAGTAGTCGGTCGCCGTGGCGGCACGGAGGTTCTCCACGTACATCGTTCCGTCGCGGTTGAGCACTTCCGCGTGCCGGATCCGGACGGTCTCGCCCGCCTTCCCCGCGATCTTCACCCGTGCGACGCCGACCATGTTCTGACCGAGGTCGTAGATCGTCACACCTGGACGCGGCGTGGTGACCGCCACCGAGTCCAGCACCTGCGTCTCGCGCACCGGCTCGTCCGGCTGCGGCGTCAGCTTCGCGGTGTCGGACGGGCGGACGACGACCGGCCGCCACGACGAGTCGTCGAACCCGGCATCGGTCCAGCCCTGCCGGGTGAACCGGGCGTCGTAGGTCTCGCCGATCTGGTTGTCGGTCGCGGCGAACGGCCCCTGCTGCCACCGCCAGTCCGGCGTCGTGTCGAGCCACTGCACGGTGCGGTCGGTGTAGGTGATCTTCAACCGCGCGACCAGGGACAGGTCGGTGCCGTACTGCCCCTTGCCCGCCAGGCCGACCTTGCCCGCCCACCAGCCGTCGCCCAGCGCGGCACCGAGACCGTTCCCGCCGGCGCGGACGAGACCGGTCACGTCGTAGGTCTGCGACTGGATGCGCTTGGCGTACTCGGTGTAACCCGGTGCGAGGAACTGGTCGCCGACCTTGCGGCCGTTGAGGGTGAGCTCGTACACGCCGTGCGCCGAGGCGTAGATCCTCGCCTGCGCCACCTTCTTCCCCTGCAGGGTCCGGAACGACGTGCGCAGCAACGGCTCGTAGGAGTCGTCGCCCACCAGCAGCGCGTCGCTGGTCCCGGTGACGGTCAGCTCGTGGTTCTCGATGCTGCCGCCGGTGAAGGGGTTGGGCACGGCGAGCTCCGGAGCGGCCAGCACGGTGCCGTCGGGCTTGGTCGCAGTGAACGACGTGACCGTCACCGACTCCCTCTCCCAGGTGCGCAGACCCGGCCGCCCGACCGGGAAGCCCGAGACCGTGCGCGTGTCGACGGTGATGCCGTCCAGCACCGTCCGGACGGTGTCGCCCTGGACGGTGTAGGCGACCGCGTGGTCGCCGGAGAGCAGTCCGGCACGGGTGAATCCGAACGGCCGCAGGTCGACCTCGGCGAGCAGCGCGTAGTTGCCGGCGAGGCGCCGATGCGGTCGAAGCATCGGCACCGAGTCGGCGGACGAGCCGACGTTGAGCTGCCACATGTACGCGTTGTCGGCGTCCTTCGCGCGCAGGAACGTGCCGAACGCCTCGTTGTTCAGCCGGAACTTCACCGTGGCGGTGTAGTCGGTCCACTGCTCGTAGGTCGGCGCGGGCCTGCCGATCCACGCCGCCGACCCCCAGTCGGCCGGCGTGAGCAGGCCCGTCTCGAACCACGCCGGAACACTCCACGCGCTCGGAACACCCTTGTCGTCCCAGATCCGCACGCGCCAGTGGTACCGCGTGGCGGAGGCCAGGGCCGGTCCGCCGTAGGCGAGGTCGACCTGTTGCGGCGACTTGACCTTTCCGGTGCGCCACACGTCCGACGCCCCCGGTGAGGACCCGACCTGCACCTCGAAGGCCGTCTGGGTCACCGCTCTGCGCGAGGACGCGGACTTCCAGCCGAACGCCGGGGCGGCACCGGGGATGCCGAGCGGGTTCGTCCTGCCGTTCGTGGTGAGCCCTTCGACCGTCACCCGCGGGCCCGCCAGGATCGGGGGCGCGACTGCCGTGAACAGGGCAAGGCACGCCAGCACAACTAGAGCGCGGATCAAGGCGATCCTCCACAAAGGATGGTTCGGGACGGGTTGCGGTTCCACCGCGCGGTCAGGGCCTGGCCACGTCGAACCTCCGGACCGTGACGGCGCCGCCGAGAGCCTGGGTGGCGTGGTTGAAGACGCCGAACCGGTAGCCCAGGAAGAACTGCCAGGAGTTGTCGAGCGTGAACGCGGGGCCGAGCGGGGTGAACGTGTTGCCATCGGTGCTGTAGGAGAAGCGCGCGACGCGGTTGGAGCCGGGCTGGATGTCGGCGCTGGCCCGCAGCCAGACGCGGTCCCCGGTGATCGCCGTGCTCGCGACCTCGGTTCCGGTGCTGGTGGTGCGCCAGCTGCTGTCCATCGCGAGGCCGGTGGTCATCACGACCGAGGTTCTGCCGTTGTCACGCCGGACGCCGATCCAGGCCGACGACTGGCGCAACATCACCAGCCCCGCCCGGTCGCCGTCGCGCATCGCGCTGTAGTCCAGTTCGACGGTCGCCGTCGAGGTGGGGCCTGGAATGCGGTGGGTGAGGGTGTTGCGGGCGGCGTAGAGGTCGCCGGTGACCGTGGCGGTGCTCAGCCGAAGCCCGTTGCCGACGGAGTACTTGCCGGTGTCGGGATTGTGGTTCCACTCGTACTGCGGGCCCAGGGTGGTGGCCGTGAAGGTGTCCGATCCGGTGAGCGGCTTGACCGGGCGCGTCGGCAGCGGATTGGAGTAGTTGACGCCCCAGCGGCCGTTGACCGTCTGCACCACGGGCCAGCCGTCGGAGGTCCAGGAGATCGGTGCGAGCACGGGGACGCGACCGCCGGGGTAGGCGTCCACGAACGCCATGTAGTACCAGGATCCGTTGGGCAGCTGCACGAGACCGCCCTGGTGCGGCACGCCGCCGCCGGCGATCGGGCCGGGCAGGTCGCGCAGGACCTCGCGCACGGTGTAGGGGCCGAACGGCCCGTTGTCGGACTTGAGCACGTACTGGCCGTTCGCCGGGCGGGTGAGCCAGATGTAGTAGCTGCCGTTGCGCTTGTAGAAGCGCGAGCCCTCCAGCGTGCCGATGCTCGACGGGGTCTGGAAGACCTGCTGGGCGCGGACCTGGGTGCGACCGTCGGCCGACAGCTGGGCGACGCTGATCGTGTCCCTGCCATAAGCGACGTACATGGTGTCGTTGTCGTCGATGAGCATGCCCGCGTCGTAGTAGCAGTTGTCGATCTGGGCGTGCTTGCTCCACGTGCCGTCGACCGCGGAAGCGGTGTAGATGTAGGTGTCGTTGAAATCGATGCACCCGGTCCAGTAGAACGTGCGGTTGCTCGGACGGTACTGGAGCGAGGACGCCCAGATGCCGTTGACGTAGCCGCGCTGCCCGTTCGTGAGGTCGTATTTGGTGCCGAAGTCCAGCGAGGGCACGGAATGACCCGCGAACTCCCAGTTCACCAGGTCGTAGGAGCGCAGGACGGGCGCTCCCGGTGAGTAGTGCATGGTGGAGGAGGTCAGGTAGTAGACCTCACCGACCCGGATGACCTCGACGTCGGCGAAGTCCTGCCACACCACCGGGTTGGTGAACTGCTGGGCCGGCGGCCGGCTCGTGGTCGTCGTGGGGGTGGTGCCGTCGATCCGGACCAGCCGCCACTGCTGGTTGTCGCCACGCCAGTCGTCGTACTGCACGATGTTCGCGCCATCCGCGGTCGACGCGTTCTGGACCTCGACGGCCTTGCCGGAGAGCCTGCTGATCAACCGGACGTGGCCGTCGGTCGAGTCCGCCAGCTGGAACTGCTGGTTGACCGCGTTGCCGTCGGACCACTGCACGATGGCGGCACCGTTGGTCGTGGAGGAGTTGGAGACGTCCAGCACCTTGCCCGAATGCCGGGACTTCAGCCGGTAGTAGCCCCCACCCGAGTCCACGAACTGCCACTGCTGCCAGTTCCCGTCGTTGCGCGTCCACTGCGTGATCCGCGCGCCGTCGTTCGTCGCCAGGTTGTAGACGTCCAACGCCTTGCCACTGCCCCGATTGACGAGCACGTACCAGGCGTTGGTGTCCACTGCCGCCGCGCTGGAAGGCGCCACACCCAATGCGACGAGCAGACCGGCCAGCAAGGTGACCACGGCACCGGCCGCACCGGCGGCCGATCTTCTCCTCCGGCCCATCAGACGTCGTCCGAGCATGTCGTCCCTCCACTTCGGACGTTGCGCTGCCAGGAACGTGCTTCCGTGAGGTGAGGAAGGATGCGCCGACGTGTCCGCCTCAGGCCGGCGGCGGCGGGGTGGCGAGCGGAACCTCGCCCAAAGTAGACATCCCCGCCGCACGACGTCAACGATTTCGACGCATTCGATGTTAGCGCTAACGCAACCCCGTTGGTGAATATCTCGAAGACCTCTCTACAACTTCGAGAACACGCGGGTCGCGTACTTGTTATCGCAAACATCACCGGCGACGGCCGGTCAGCGAACCTGCCACTTCTGGTTCGTGCCACCGTTGCAGGTCCACAGCACGACCTTCGTGCCGTTCGCCGTGCCTGCGCCGTACGCGTCCAGGCACAGTCCGGACTGGACACCGGTGATGGTGCCGTCGGAGTTCACGTTCCACTGCTGGTTCGCGCGGCCGTGGCAGTCCCACGTCACGACCGCGGTGCCGGCCGTGGTGCCTTCGCCGTAGGCGTCCAGACACTTGTTGCCGTACACCACGAGCTGCTTGCCCGTCGTGCGGCTCCAGCTCTGGTTGCCGCCGCCGTTGCAGTCCCACAGCTGGATCGCGGCACCGTTCGCCGTGCTCGCGCCGCTGACCTCCACGCACTTGTTCGCGGAGACCGAGGTGATCGTCCCGGTCCCGCCCCCACCACCGGGCCGCAGGAACAGGCCGAACTCCGCGATGGCCGGGTTCGACCTCGATCCGGTGATGCGCAGCCGCACCTGGCTCGTGGTGACCGGGGAGGACAGGCGCACCAGCTTCTTCTGGCCGATCGTGGTGTCACTCGCGATCTGGTTCCAGGAGCTGCCGTTCCAGGCGTCCACCGCGTACGACTGGACGCGCTGACCGAGGTTCAGGTCCTCCTGGACGGACAGGACGTCGAACGTGCGCGCCGCGGGCAGCGTGAACACCAGGCCGCCGGTGGAGGCGGACGGCTGCCAGGAGCTGTCCAGGTTGCCGTCCAGCGCCAGGTTCGGGGTGCGGCCGGCGAGGTTGCCCGTCCCGCTGTCGTTGGCCGCGGTCGCACCGGCGGCGAGGTTGGTGCCGAACGTCCCGGTGAGCCTCGCGTTGAACTGGTTGAACACCGTGATCGCGGACTGGTCGATCAAGCCCTGCCGGTTCGGGCCGACGTTGAGCAGCGAGTTGCAGTTGCGGCCGACCGAGCCGTAGTACATCTCCTCCAGCTCCGGCACGGGCCGCCACACCTCGTTGGGCTGCCAGAACCAGTTGTGGCGCGCGGAAAGCGTGCCGTTGCACTCGCCGGGTGTCCACTTCAG
This sequence comes from Lentzea sp. NPDC004789, assembly GCF_053601075.1. NCBI lineage: Bacteria > Bacillati > Actinomycetota > Actinomycetes > Pseudonocardiales > Pseudonocardiaceae > Lentzea > Lentzea sp. NPDC004789. Next base: position 86,720 of record NZ_JBSGBE010000002.1, read on the forward strand.
ATAGTTCCAGGCGCTGGTGCCGTCCGCCTTGCGCCGCGACAGCAGGGCGTCGCTGCCGAGGTCGGGGGCGCCGTTCCCACCGGGTGGGTTGACGATGTTGTCGGCGGCGATCGCGGCGTTGCCGACGTAGGGCACGACCGACGTCTCGGACTGCCGGGCGTAGCCGTCCTCGTTGCCGATCCAGCGCACGTCCGGTCCGCCGTCGTTGAGCATCACCGCGTTGGGCTGCAACGCGCGGACGATCTTGATCCAGTCGAGGAAGTTGTAGGGCTGGGGACGGCCGGTGGGGTTAGCCATGTCCCACCACACCTCGTCTACCGAGCCGTACTTGGACATCAGCTCGTAGAGCGTGTTCTCGAAGTAGGTGTTGTAGTCGTCGGAGTTGAAGCGGAACGAGATCCCGTTGACGACCTGCGAGGGGTCGCCGGGGATCGTCACCTGCTTCTGCGCGCTGCCGTTGGCGAACCGCCCACCGGGCTGGTTCTCGTGCAGGTCGGCCGGCGAGACGTAGATGCCCACCTTGAGGCCGTACCTGTGCATGGAGTCGGTGAAGTTCTTCACCACGTCGCCCTGGCCGTTCTGCCAGGCGCGGTCGGAGGTGACGCCGAAGGCCGAGTACTTCGAGGGGAACAGCAGGAAACCGTCGTGGTGCTTCGCGGTGAGGATGCCGCCTTTGAACCCCGCGTCCTTGAGCGAGGCGGCCCACTGGTCGGTGTTCAGGCCCTGGGGCGTGAAGACGTTCGGGTCCTCGGTGCCGGTGCCCCACTCCCGGCCGGTGAAGGTGTTCACTCCGAAGTGGAGGAACGCCATCCGCTCCAGCCGCTGCCAGGCCAGCTGCCGAGAGGTGGGCACGACGTTCGCGGCGTTGTCGATGATCGTGGCGGCGGAGTCCGCCGGTGCCACCGGGACGACCTGTGCCGGCGGCACCGCGGCGGAACCCGTCGCCGGCAGGCCGAACACGACCACGCCGAGCACCGACAGCGTGGTCAGTGCCCGGCGGGCGAACCCGCGCCGACGCGTTGCCGGCCTTCGCCGATCCGAGGAGTGCATGTCCGCGGTCCTTTCTCAGGTGTGCGGCGGCGTGGCGGGGTCGCCGATCCCTCGACGCGAATTCTCGACCGGTTCGGAGAATGTGCGACTCGCTGCGCGGAAGGTCGGTGTTGACAACATAAGCACGGTCGCAGGCGGGTTCACTAGCCTGAACGAGCGATGTTCAATTTTTCGTTGTTCAGAAACACCAAGGCGAACGTCATTCGATGAGGTCCCGCGGTTCGGCGTCGAAATGAAAGGTGAAACCGCGCGGCACGAACCGTCAGCCGGTGCTTCCGGTCACCGAGGTGCCGGACTTGGTGAGGTAGTAGGTGATCCGCGTTCCGCTCCAGAAGTGGAACGTCAGCGTCACCCGGCCGTCCGCGACCTCGGCGAAGAACTCCGGCTTGAGGATCATCCCGCCCGCGGTGTAGTCGGGCTGGAAGTTCTGCCAGAACTCCTTGAACGTGGTCCAGTCGGCCGGTCCCGCCGGGCGGCCGTCGGCGTACTTCGCCTCCATCGTCGCGAGCTGGTCGCCGTGGAACTGGGTGGGGATGGTGAACGACGCGGTCGTGCCGGTGGCGGCGGCCTGCGTCGGCGGGTCGTAGCTGATGATGCTGATCTGCCAGGGCACGCCTTGGGAGAACCGGGCCTCAATGGTCGCGTTGACGCCGTAGGCGCGGTTGCCGGCGAGCCGGGTGAGGGCGGCGGCGGTGAGCGTCAGGGTGGTGCCGGACACGGTGTAGTCGGTGCCGTTGACGAGGTTGACGTTGCCTTGCCGAAGGCCGCGGAACGAGGTGCCGTTCAGGTTGAGCGTCAGCGACTGGGCGGTGATCGTGCCGTCGCGGCGCAGGTAGACCTGGTCGGACGAGGCCGTGCCGGACCGCGTCGTCCAGCTCGTCCTGGTCAGGTCGTACAGGCCCTGGTCGCGCCAGCGCAGTTCGGTGCGGTTCAGGAACTGGCCCGCGTCCCAGATCATCGTGGTGAGCTTGCGGATGCGGGCGTGGTAGCCGACCGCTTCGACGAACTTCAGGAACTCGCCGCGTTCGATCACGCCCGGCCGGGTGTGGTCGTAGCTCAGCAGCGCCCATTCGCCGATGATCACCGGGATGCCCCGGGACACGAACGTGTTGTACACGCGGTCGAAGGTGCTGACGAGGTCCTGCTCCACCTCCGCGTTGTAGCGGGTGAAACCGGCGATGTTCACGCTGAACGGCCAGAAGCCGTAGAAGTGCACCGTCGCGGCGATGTTGGTGTCGTGCAACTGGTCGTAGCTCGCCAGGAACGCGTCCAGCCGGGGCTGGTCGGAGGCGGTGTGCACGGTGGGCAGCACCAGCAGCCGAGTGGCGTTGCGACCGCCGGACCCGCGGACGATCCGGTGGAACTCCGCGTTCAGCTCGTGCAGCGCCCTGGCGTCCTCGTCGGTGCCGGAGGTGCCGGCGAACTGCGGTTCGTTGATGCTCTCGAACACGAGCTTCGAGGAGTGGTCGCGGAACGTCGTGGCGATCTGCGACCACAGGGCGGTGTACCTCGCCATCACGGTCGCGCGATCGCTCGGGTACGTGTTGATCCACTGCCACGAGTCGTGGTGCAGGTTGATCATCACGTAGAGGCCCTCCGCCAGGGACCAGTCGACGATTTCGCGGACCCGTCCCAGCCAGGCCGCGTCGATGGGGTAGCCCGGCGCGGCACCGTGGTGATTGCTCCACGTCACCGGGATGCGGATGCTCTTGTAGCCCTGGGAGCGCACGTGCCGCAGCAGGGCCTGCGTCGTGCGCGGGTTGCCCCACGACGTCTCGTCGGGGATGGCGTCCATCGTGTTGCCCAGGTTCCAGCCCGGCTGCATGGCGGCGACGGTCTTCATCGCGTCACCCGCCTGCGGCTGCGGCACACCACCTCCCGCCGCCTGGGCGCCGGTCGCCGTGAGCGCCCCGGTCACGAGCAGCGCGGCCAGCGCGCAGGCGGTCAGGCGAAGCCGGTGCGCGGCTCCGCGTGCGTTCAAGAAGCTCAACACTTCACTGTCCCTTGCGGTAGATGGGTCCGCGGCGCGGCGAAGCGCGGTGGTCATCGGGAGCAGGACGGGCGAGACGACGTGCCCGGAATCTAAGCGCTTAGATTCCGGGCGGTCAAGGACGGCGCAGCCGATCGACGAGCGTTCGACGAAATCAATTCGAGAAAGGGCAGCCGCAACTGGCCCGAATGACGGGCTCGGTGGGCAAAAGCGCCTGCGCGGGCCCCGCTTCCGGATCGAGGAGAAGTCGTACCGCCGTGCGGCCGACGGTCTCCATCGGTTGCTGGACGGTGGTCAACGGAGGCGATGACAGGCGCGCGGCGACGATGCCGTCGAAACCGGTGACCGCCACCTGGCCGGGAACGTCGATGCCGGCGTCGCGCAACATCTCCAGCACGACCAGTGCCTCCTGGTCGGTGGCGCACACGAAGACGTCGGGAAGGCGTCCACCCGCCAGAACGGGCGCCAGCGCGCCACGGGTGGTCGCCTCCCGGGCGGGCGTGCTCGGCAGCGACGGGGTCACCGCGAGTCCCGCGGCGGTGAGCGCTTCGACGTAGCCGCCGAAGCGCTCCGAGAACTCCGCCGTCACGCTTTCCTCGCCAACGTAGGAAAAACGCCGGTGTCCGTGTTCGCGCAGCAGGTGCTCGACCAACCGGCGCATGCCCGACCGGTGGTCGACCAGGACCGTCCGCGTGCCGGCCGCGGTCGTCTCACCACCGAGCTCGACCACCGGGATCCGGCGCGCGATGCGGGCCAGGGCCTCGGCGGGCGCGGCGCCCGCGAACGTGATCAGACCGTCGACGCGTCCGGCGACGTCGACCACGGCCGGCGGGCCGGTGCCCGATCCCAGCATCAGCGCCAGTCCCCGGCGGCGGCACTCGAGTTCCACGCCCCGCTGGACCAGGTCGGAGTACAGCGGGAACAGCCGGGCGTCACCGGTCGCCTGCGCCCGCAGCTCGTCGGCGGGGTCGTGGTCCCCCTCGCTGTCGAGCAGATAGCTCAACGAGTACAGGCCGATCGCGCCGGTGCGGCCCTTCGCCAGCCCGCGTGCGTTCACGTTCGGCACGTAGCCCAGGTCGGCCGCGGCGGCCAGCACGGTGTCGAGCGTCTTCCGGCGCACCCGTTCCGGCTGGGCGAAGGCGAACGACACCGTCGCGATGGACACCCCGGCCCTCTCGGCGACGTCGTACACCGTGGGCCTGCGCGCCATCGGGTCGCACTCCTCAGCTCGGTGACGGGGTCACCTCGCCATCGTGATCCACGGCGACCGCGGCGTCAAAGCGCTCACCCGAAGACCTGGAACTCCGCGAGCGACAGCGGTCTGTCGGAACCCACGAGCTGGACGCGGAAGTACCGCGCCGTGCGGTTGACCGGCAACGACAGGGTGGGTTCCATGGCCGCGGACCGGAACAGGCTCCACACTCCCGGTTGAGCCGCGGTGACCTGGGGGTCGGTCGAGGTGAACGGGGTGTCCGAGGCGAAGACGTAGTACTGGCGCAACCGATCCGAGCAGCAGTCGGTGCGGTTCCACAACGTCACCGAGCTCACCGCACGGGAAGCGCCGAGATCCACCTGCCACCACGGGTTCGTGTCGAGCGGCCGGTCGGAGGTGTGCGTGACCGAACCCGAGAAGTACGAGCCGTTGGTGTTGCCGTCCACCGCACGGCCCGCGGCGCCCCCGCCCGAGTACGTGCTCGACTGGCTCGCCGCCGCGTTCAGCGCCAGGTCGACCGGTTTCCGCGTGGTGCCGACGACGCGGTAGGCGTGTCCAGCGGTGGCGGCGAAGGTCATCCGGTCACCGGTGACCGTGCCGCCGACGGGCTGGCCGGACGTGGTGTCGATCAGGGTGTACCGGCCGGCGAACACGCCGTTGCGCACGGTCAGGTTCCCGGAGCCGGCCGGCCTGAGGGTGAAGTCGACCCCGTCGGTCGACGTCCACGACACGTCCACGGTGACGTCGCCGCGTGCCTTCAGCCCCGTCACCGAGCCGGCCGGCCAGGCGCTCGGTTTGGCCGGCAGGACGTGGACGACGCCGTTCTGGCTCTGCAGCAGCATTTCCGTGATTCCGGCGGTGGCGCCGAAGTTGCCGTCGATCTGGAACGGCGGGTGGGTGTCGAAGAGGTTGGCGAGCGTGGAGCCCTTGAGCTGCTCGGCGAGCATCTTGTGGGAGTGGTCGCCGTCGAGCAGGCGTGCCCAGAAGTTGATCTTCCACGCCTTGCTCCAGCCGGTGCCGCCGTCGCCGCGGTCGATCAGCGTCGCCTTGGCCGCGTCGCCGAACGCGGTGCCGGCCGCGATCTGGTGGCCGGGGTGCAGCGCGTAGAGGTGCGACACGTGCCGGTGCTGCGGCTCGCCGGTGATCGCGTCGCTCTTCCACTCCTGCAGCTTCCCGCCGCCGCCGATCCGCAGCCCGGGGTCCATCGCGCTCAGCTTGTCCTGCACCCGGGCGCGGAAGGTCGCGTCGGCACCGAGCGCGGTGGAGGCGGCGACGGTGTCGGTGAACAGGCCCCAGACGATCTGCTGGGCCATCGAGTCACCGGCGGTGAACGGGCCGTGCTCCGGTGAGTAGGTCGGGGTCGCGACGAGCTTGCCGTCGCGCGGGTCGGTGCGCAGGTTCGCCAGCCAGAACTCGCTGGCGCCCTTCAACAGGGCGTAGGCGCGGTTCAGCAGCGCCTGGTCCTTGCTGAACACGGCGAGGTCGTAGACCTGGGAGGCCAGCCAGCCGTTGGCCTCGGGGAACCAGAACGCGGTCGCCCAGTCGTGCACACCGGTGAAGCCGAACGGGTTGGTCTCGTTGTTCACCAACCAGCCGCCCGTGCCGAAGATGGTGTTCGCGGTGACCTGACCCGGTGCCTTGAGCGCCTCGACGAACCGGACGAACGGCTCCGCCGTCTCGGCCAGGTTGGCCTGCCCCGCGAGCCAGTAGTTCATCTGGATGTTGATGTTGGTGTGGTAGTCCGCGCTCCACGGCGGCGAGGTGGAGTTGTTCCACACGCCCTGCAGGTTCGCGGGCAGCGACCCGCTGCGCGACGAGGCGATCAGCAGGTACCGGCCGTACTGGTAGTACAGCGCTTCCAGCGCCCTGTCGTCGGACGAGGAGCCGCCCGTGTAGGCGGCACGCAGGTCGTCGGTGGGCTTGTTCGGCACGGTCTGGCCGATGTTCAGCTTCACCCGGTCGAACAACGCCCTGTGGTCTGCCACGTGCGCGGCGCGCAGGGCGGCGAAGGACTTCGCCGCTGCGGCGTCCACAGTGGACTTGACCCGGCCGCCGGGATCCGTGCCGCGGTAGTTCGGGTAGGTGTCCGCGTAGTCGGTGCCGGCGCCGAGCACGAACGTCGCGCTGTTCGCACCGGACACGGTCACCGCCGAACCGCTGCTGCTCACCGTGCCGCCGTCGGCGAGCACCTGGATCTGCGCCTCGAACACCATGCCGTTGTTGGCGAGCTTGCCGCGGATCGTCAACCGGCCACCGGAGGCCGTGGCGGTGAAGTCGTTGCGCGGCGAGGTGTAGCGCAGGGTGAACGACACCTTGCCCGGCCGATCGGCGCCGAGGCGCCCGACCATCACCTTGTCGGGAAAGCTGACGAAGTACTCGCGGTCGTAGGCCACCCCGTCGTTCGTGTAACCGACCTTGGCGGTCGCGTCGCCGATGTTGAGCTCACGCCGGTACCCGGAGTACGAAGTGGACTGTCCCGCCAGGTCCAGCCTGAGGTCGCCGAAGGTCTGGTAGGCGCCGAAGTTGGTCTTCGGCTGGCCCAGCTCGCCCGCCACCCACTTCGGATCGGCCTGGCCGTTCTGGTCGATCGTGTTCACGACCTCGTCGAGCGCCCCGGGACGCGGCGAGGTCCAGTTGCCGAAGTTGTAGCCACCGGCCGCACCGGGACCGCCGGTCCACAGGGACTTCTCGTTGAACTGCAGCTGCTCCGAGGTCACCCCGCCGAACACCATCGCGCCCAGCGCGCCGTTGCCGATCGGCAACGCCCGGCTCTCCCAGTCGGTGGCCGGCTCGTCGTACCAGAGCGTGTTGCCGTCCGGAGCCTGCTGGGCGCCGGCGGTGGGAGCTCCCCCTGGCGACAGAACGAGACCTGCCGCCAGGACGGCCGTGGCCGCGAGAGCCGATTTCGACAGTGGTCCACGCATGGACACCCTCCGTTGGGTGCGAGGTACGAGCAGGCAACCTCGGCGAGGATAGATCCGATGTATCGGTGAGCGATAGTCCTCCGGCCAAGGAAAATCCCACCACAGCCATACAGACACCCCAAACGCGGGTATCTGACCTCCGACCTATCGGCCCGTTCCACCGCAACTGCTCAGAGGGACCACTGCTGATGTCCGCCGCCGGTGCAGGCCCCCAGGACCACACGGGTGCCGTTGGCGGTCGCGGCGCCGCTCACGCTCAGGCACAGCCCCGACTGGGCGTTGGTGATGGTGCCGTTGGCGTTCAGGTTCCACTTCTGGCCGGCACCGCCGTGGCAGGTCCCGATGATCACCGCCGTGCCGGTGCCCGAGGCGTCGAGGCACCGTCGCGAGTCACCGGTGTAGACGATCAGCTCGCCCTCGGTCGTGCGGGTCCACTGCTGGTTGGCTCCGGTCGAGCAGGCCCAGATCTGCAGCTGCGTGCCCGTGGTGGTCGAGGCGTTCGGAACGTCCAGGCACTTGTCCGCCCCGACCGCGCGCACCGGGCCGCGTGGGTTGTTGAGCGCGTAGAGCACGTCGTAGTAGGCCTGTTTCTTGGCGTAGTTGCTGTCGAACAGCAGCGGTGTCTCCTCCTTGCGCCACGAGTACTTGTCCGTGATGCCCCAGATCGTGATGCCGGTGCAGCGTGAGACGGCCAGGCAGGCCTGGGTGACCTTCCGGTACACGTCGGCCTGGGCCGAACCGCTGCCGCCGACGTCGAGCTCGGTGATCTGCACCTCGACGCCGAGATCGGCGAACCGTTGCAGGTTCGCCTGATAGGTGCCCAGCGAGGAGTTCGAGCTGAGGTGGCTCTGGAAGCCCACGCAGTCGATCGGCACGCCACGGCTGCGGAAGTCCCGCACCATGTTGTAGATCGCCGTGCTCTTGGTGTTGACACCGTCGGTGTTGAAGTCGTTGTAGCAGAGCTTGGTGTTCGGGTCCGCCGCGCGGGCCGCGCGGAACGCCTCCTCGATGTAGCCGTCGCCGAGCTTCTGCTGGAAGACCGACTGCCTGCGCGTGCCGTCCCCCAGGAACGCCTCGTTGACCACGTCCCAGGCGTAGATCTGCCCCTTCCAGTGGCCCATGACCTGGTTGATGTGGTTGTTCGTGGCCGAACGCAGGTTGGTGGCGTCGAGGTCGTTGACCCAGCTGGGAAGTTGTGCGTGCCACACCAGCGTGTGCCCGCGGATCGTCATGCGCTTGTTGCTGGCCCGGCTGACGATCTCGTCCGCGGGAGCGAAGTTGAACTGGCCGCGCTTGGGCTCGGTCGTGCTCCACTTCATCTCGTTGCCCGGCGTGACGCCGTTGAACTCCGTGGTCCACGTGTTCACGTACTCGGCCTCGTCGAGATGGCCGGAGATCCCCGCGCCGAAGTACCGCCCGGTCCGGGCCGCCGCGGCACCGGGTGTGCTCGCCGCCGCAGCGGGTCCCGGGAACCACACCAGGGTGGCCGCCGACAGCGCCGCGGTCGACAACGCCGCCGCGATGACCCACCGCCGCAGTGGCTTGATGCAGATCAACTCGTTCCTCATCTCGATGTCGGAGCAGGGGTCGCGGGTCTTCGAGGCCGTCAGCCCGTCTCGCCCGAGGGCGCGGTGAGCGTGGCACCGAGCCGGACCGGGGTGCCGAAGTTCGGCGAGCCGTCGGAGTTCCAGGTGAACTTCTGCGCGCGGGTCGACCGGTTCATGTCGCAGCCGCCGGACGCCGAGTCGTTGGCGTGGTAGACGATCCAGTCCTCGGTGCCGTCGGGCGACTTGAAGAACCCGTTGTGGCCCGGCGCGTACACGCCGTTGCCGTCGTTGCGCTGGAAGACCGGGTTCGGCGACTTGGTCCAGTGCGCGCTGTTGAGCGGGTCGGTGCCGGTCAGGGTGAGCAGGCCGAGCTTGTAGTCGGGGCCCCAGCACGCGCTGGCCGAGTAGACGATCATCGTGCGGCCGTTGTGATACAGCGGTTCCGCGGCCTCGTTGACCTGCCCGCCCTGGTTCTCCCACGCCAGCGTGGGCCGGCTGATCGTGCGACGAGGGCCGGCGATCGTGTACGGGTTGGCCAGCGGCGTGACGGTCAGGCTCTGGGTGCCGTCGATCGCGCTGCCCAGCAGGTAGAGGTTTCCGTTGTGCTGCAGGATGCTCGGGTCGATCTCCCACGTGTCGCCGAGGTCCGCCTTGAACGCGTACGGTCCCATCGGGTCGCTGCCGGAGCTCTCCAGGACGTGCAACCGCTGCGTGGGGTTGAAGTCCGGCACGTTCTGGCCGGCCACGTAGTACAGGTACCAGCGGCCGTTGAGGAGGTGGAACTCCGGCGCCCACATGTTGCAGCACCCGTTCGGTCGGCCCGACAGGTCGAACACCACGGTGTCCGCCGCACTCGGCAAACCTGCGAGCGTCCGCGACTTGCGCATGGTGATCGTGGAGTTCCACGTCGTCGTGGCCAGGTAGTAGTAGCCGTTGTAGTACTGCAGCCACGGGTCGGGACCGTTGCGCTTGATCGGGTTGGTGAACGTGCGGGCGGCGCCGAGTTTCACCAGCTGCCACTGCTGGTTCGTGCCGCCGGTGTCGGGCCACTGGATGATCTCGGCGCCGTCGGCGGTGGAGAAGCCGAGCACGTCGACCGCCTTGCCGCTCGCGCGGTTGATCAGCCGGACCTGACCGTCCGGCGAGTCCGCCGGCCGGAACTGCTGGCCGGGGCGGTTGGCGTCGGTCGTCTGCACCAGGCCGGTCCGGTCCGCCGTGGACGGGAAGTCGAGGACCTTGCCGCTGTGCCTGGACTTCAGCCGGTAGTAGCCGCCGCCGGAGTCGACGAACTGCCACTGCTGCCACGCGCCGTCGTTGCGGGTGTACTGCGAGATCCGCGCCCCGTCGGCGGTGGCCAGTTCGTAGACGTCCAGCGCCTTGCCGCTGTTGCGGTTGACCAGCACGTAGGACGCACTGGTGTCCACGATCGCGGCGGACGCGGTCGTCGGCAGTGCGCTGGTGGTCCCGCCCAGCATCGTGACCGCGGTGGCCAGCACGACGGCGGTGCGCCGGCGACGGCGCCCGGCAGCTGATCTCAACATCGCCTCACAGTGTCCTCAGTAGACGAACGGCCAGCCGGCCGAGTCGTAGCCCAGCAGGTTGATGCCCAGCAGTGGTGCGCCGTTGTCGGCGTAGTAGTGGTAGGTGAAGATGTCGCCGTCGACGTCGGCGAAGACGTCCTGATGTCCTGGGCCGTGCACGTTGTCGTGACTCGCCAGGATCTCCGTGCCACCCCCGGAGGTCATCGGGGTGCCGTTGCGGTCGAAGAACGGCCCCGTGACGCTGGTCGAGCGGCCGGCCATCACCCGGTACGTGCTGGACGCGCCCCGGCAGCAGTAGTCGAACGAGACGAACAGGTAGTAGTACGAGCCGCGCTTGACGATGTTCGGCGCCTCGATCGGACCGCCGTTGCGGCCGGCGATCGAACGGATCACCGAGTCGGACCGCAGGCCGTTCGACGGGTTGAGCGCGACCATCTTGATGCCGGACCAGAACGACCCGAAGCTCAGCCACCACCTGCCCTGGTCGTCGACGACGAGATCGGGGTCGATCGCGTTGAAGTCGTCCGACGACCGGGACTCGACGACCAGGCCGCGGTGGGTCCACGTACCGGAGTTGCCGCTGGGGCTGGTGGCCAGGAAGATCGCCGAGTTGTTCGACCCGAACGTCGAAGCCGAGTAGTACATCCAGTAGAGGCCGTTGCGGTACGACAGGTCCGGTGCCCAGAGATGGCGGCCGCCACCGGTGTAGCCGGTGGTCCACGGCGCACCACCGGGGAACGCCGAACCCGCGTCGCGGAACGCGATCCGGTCGGCAGAGGTCTTGAGCGAGATGTTGTCACCGGTGTGCGCCACCAGATAGCTCCCGTCGGAGCGCCTGACCGCGCTGGGGTCGTGCACGCCGACGTCCCCGGTCACCCGGCCGGGCCCGGGATAGGCCGACGCGGGCGACGCCGTGCCGACGGCGACGATCAGCGCGGCCAGCAGCGTCAGGGCGGTCTTTCTCAATGCGACCACGGGGTTCCTCCGCCTTCGGGTCAGGACGGGATGAGCTGCCACTGCTCCTGGGGAGCGTTCTGGTAGTCCCACTGGTCGAGCACCGTGCCGTCGGCCGTGGAGGCGTCCGGGACGTTGAGCGCCCGCTGGCTCAGCCGGTTGGTGAGGAGGTGGTAGCCGCCCCCGACCGGGGTGACCGCCCAGTGCTGCTGGTGGACGTTCGCATCGCTCCAGATGCCCATCTTCCCGCCGTTGTCCCGCGAGAGTCCGCCCACCTCCAGCAGCTTGCCGCTGTTCTGGTCGCGGATCTTGAAGTAGCCGTCCCCGGTGGAGATGAACGTCCACTTCTGACACGCGTTGCCGTTCCAGGTCCACTGCTGCACCGGCGTGCCGTCGGCGGTGCCGGCGTTGCGCACGTCGACCACCTTGCCGCTGTGCCTCGCCTGGAGGCGGTAGACGGTGTTCCCCGCCGGGAACCGGGAGACGAGCTGCGGCCGTGCGGACCGCCCGCCGATGTGGACGCCGTTGACGTTGGCGTATCCGCCCGTGGCGGCCGTGACGTGGATGCGCACGAAGCCGACGTTCCGGTTGGGCCACTCGGCGATCTTGGGTTGCGGACCGGCCGCCCAGCTGACGTTCGCCGCTTCGGTGAAGTCCACCCCGTTGGTGCTGGTGGAGATCCGTGCGGCGGTGATGTCGCCGTTGGTGTTCGCGCCGTCACGGTTCCACTGCTTGGGTAGATACTCCAATGTGGACACGTTGCTCCACACGCCGCCGAGGTCGACGGTGATCGTCTGCGGCAGCGTGCGGCCGCCTCCCCACGTGGACCAGCAGGTCTCGAAGCCGACGTCGCTGCGGTTGTCGATCGCGTTGTACGCGAACTCGCCGTTGTTGAACGACGAGGCGTAGGCCGCCACCGCGTTCACCGGCCACTCGACGCGCAGGGGTTGCGCCGGCAGCGGCGGGCGCGAGCGGTTCGGGCTCCAGGCGGCCCCGACCTCCGCCAGCCGGTCGACGATGTTGGCGTCGAGCCTGCCGTCGCGGTTGGGCGGGCAGTTCAGCAGGTACGAGGTGTACTTGGGTTCGAGGTCGCGCAGGTCGGCCAGGATCGCGTCCCGGCTGCGCGGGTTCGTCGTCGGGGTGCTGGGATGCCAGAACCAGCCGTTGCTGATCGTCTCGCCCTGGACACCCGCGTAGGCGTTGCCCGCGGGAGCACGCACGCCCAGCGGTGCCTCGAAGAAGATCGCGTCGCTGAGCCACGGTTGCGACAGCCCGCCGATGTCGACCATCACGCAGTCCGGCTGCAGCGACTTCACCAGCTCGCGCACCGCCTGGTACGAGAGCTGCTGCTGCCCCATCTGCCAAGACCAGCCGTCGGTCATCAACATGTCGATGGTGCCGTAGTTGCTCAACAGCTCGCGGATCTGCCCGAGCACCACGGTCAGGTCGCCCGGTTCGATGGACTGGGCCGGGTCACCGACATGCCCGCCGTACGCCTGAATGGTGTGCGTGCGGTCCCAGATCGAGTAGTACAGCCCGACCCTGAGCCCTCGGGCGCGGAACGCGTCGACGTACTGGCGCACCACGTCCCGCCGGTAGCCCGAATAGGCCACGTTCTGCCGGTCGAACGCCGTGGGCCACAAGGCGAAGCCGTCGTGGTGCTTGGTGGTCAGCACGCCGTAGCTCATCTTCGCGGCGGCGGCCGCGGCAGCCCACTGCGCGCAGTCCACAGAGGACGGCGCGAAGAGCGAGGGGCTCTGCCCGCCCGCCGCCCACTCCTCGTCGGTGAACGTGCCGAGGTTGAAGTGGTTGAACATGCCGAACCGGAGGTCCGCCAGCTTCGCCAGGTTCGTCTGCGGGTCCGCCGCGAAGGCGCGTGGCGCGTGTCCCGCGAGGCCGGGCGCCGCCACGGCGACCGCCGCGACACCCGTGGCCGTCAGAAAACCGCGGCGGGACATTCCCGAATTCGCCATTGACACTCCCGCCACCCGAAACAATGAACCGCCCCAGATGTTAAAGCGCGTCCACTGCGGACGCAATGACCTCCTAGCGGGAGAGTTTTCGCAGTTCAGCGGCCTGTTCGACGCATTTCAACGGAACGCGGGCAGCATTTCGATGAATTTCACTTCCACGGGACCCGTCGAACATTCGACGAACACCACCCGGTTGCCTTCTCCGGGCGCGCGAAAGAGCCGGGACACCACAGTCCACTGTGGACTGTGAACCCGGTCTCAGCGCTTGCCCGGCGCCGGTCATCACGGGCATGGTGGGCCCCGGAGGTGTTGAGGCACATGGAAGATCTCGTTTCTCTCTACCGCGCCCGCGTCGACCGCACACCGGCCGTGCGCGCCTGCACGTTCGTCTTCGACCCCGCGGTGGACGCCGGTGCGCACCACCTCACCTACCTGGAGCTCGACCAGGCCGCGCGCAGGACCGCGACGTGGCTGCGGGAGCACTGCGCGCCGGGCAGCAGGGTGTTGCTGCTGCACGCGCCCGGTCTGGACTTCCCGGCGTCCTTCCTCGGCTGCCTGTACGCGGGGATGATCGCGGTGCCCAGCTCGCGGGCCGGCAGGTTCTCCCACGAGCAGCGCAGGCTCACCGCCATCGCGCGGGACGCGGCCATCAGCGCCGTGCTGACCGACTCGGCGGGCATGGAGGACACCGCCAAGTGGCTTGCCGGGGCGGGAATCCAGGTGCCGTGCGCGGCCGCGGACGCTCTTCTCGACCAGGACGACGTGCAGCTGAGCCCCGGCGGTGACGCCATCGCCATGCTTCAGTACACCTCCGGCTCCACCGGGACGCCGAAGGGCGTGGTGGTGCGCCACCGCAACCTGGTCGCGAACGTCGGCAACATCGTGCGCACGCTGGGGCTCGCGCCGCACCAGCGCCTGGGTGGCTGGATCCCGCTCCACCACGACATGGGCCTCATCGGCCTGATGCTGCCGGGGCTGCTGCGCACCGCCGGCTACGTGCAGATGGATCCGATGTCGTTCCTGCGCAGGCCTTTCCACTGGTTGCGGATGATCGACACCTACGACGTCGGCGGGACCGCCGCACCCGACTTCGGTTACGACCTCTGCGTCCGGCGGATCTCCGACGACCAGCTCGCCGAGCTGGACCTCTCGCGTCTCACCACCGCGGTGTGCGGCTCCGAACCGGTGCGGCCGCGGACCGTGCGCGCCTTCGCCGAGCGGTTCGCACCGGCCGGGTTCCGGCCGGACGCACTCGTGCCGATGTACGGGCTCGCCGAGAGCACGCTGATGGTGACCGGCCGGGCCGGTCGTCCGCCGCTGGTCACCGAGATCGACGCGGACGCGGTGGCGAACGGGATTCTCCGGCCCGGCAACGGCAAGGAGCTCGTGTCGTGCGGGCGTCCCCAGGACACCGAACTGCGCATCGTCGACCCCGCCACCGGAACCGAGCTGCCGGAGGGCCGGATCGGCGAGATCTGCCTGAGCGGCCCGAGCGTCACGACCGGGTACTGGAACCGGGGCGAGTTCGGGCCGTTCCTGCGCACCGGCGACCTCGGAGGTGTCCTGCACGGCGAGGTCTACGTGACCGGCCGGCTCAAGGACGTCATGGTGCTGCACGGCCGCAACGTGCACCCGCACGACGTGGAGCAGGAGCTGCGGATGTGCCACGGCGAGCTGGAAGGGCTGCACGGCGCGGTGTTCTCGGTGCCCGACCCGGAACGGCCGGTGGTGGTGCACGAGGTCCGCGCCCGCTGGGGTGCCGAACGCCTCTCCGAGCTCGCCTCCGCGATCAGGCAGACGGTCGCGCGCGAGTTCGGGGCGGCGCCCGGTGTCGTCCTCGTCCGGCCCGGTTCGGTGCGGCGCACGACCAGCGGGAAGGTGCAGCGGTCGGCGATGCGGGAGCTGTTCCTGCGCGGCGAGCTGGACCCGCTCGCCGCGCACCTCTGACGGCACGCCGGTCTCACGCCAGGGAGGCGACCAGGGAGCTGATCGTCGGGTGACGGTACAGCTCCCTCAGCCGCACGTCCGGCAGGCCGCCCGCCCTCATCGCCGAACCCAGGCGGACCGCGAGCAACGAGTTGCCGCCCAGGTCGAAGAAGTCGTCGTCCGGCCCGACGTCCGTGCCCAGCACCGTGCTCCAGATCGCGCGCAGCTTCGCGGTGAGGTCGCCGTCGCCCTCCTCGACCTGAACGGCGACCGGTGCGGGCAGCTTCGCCACGTCGAGCTTTCCGTTGGGCGTCAACGGCAACGCCTCCAGCACGGTCACCGCGGCCGGCACCATGTGCTCGGGCAGCAGGCGAGCGGCTCTGGCGCGCACCTCCGCCGCGGTGCCCGACGCCAGCACCACGTAGGCGTCCAGGCGTGCCGTGGCGGCGTCGGCCGGGTCGTCCTGGCGCAGCACCACCGCCGCGGCGCGCACCGCCGGGTCCTCCAGCAGCACGGCCCGGATCTCGTCCGGCTCGATGCGGAACCCGCGCAGCTTCACCTGCCCGTCGATGCGGCCGAGGTGGTCGAGCGTGCCGTCCGGGCGCAACCGCCCGAGGTCGCCGCTGTGGTACACCCTCCCGGCACCGAACGGATCCGGCCGGAACCGTTGTGCCGTCAGCTCTTCACGCCCGAGGTAGCCGTCCGCGACACCGGCGCCGCCGACCACGATCTCCCCCGCCACACCCGGTGGCAGCAGCTCGCCCGCCGCATCGACGACGTAGAGGTGCCAGCCGGGCAGCGCCGAGCCGACGGACCGCGAACCGGCCAGCGCCAGCTCGCGGGTGACGGTCTGCGCGGTGACGTGCACGGTCGTCTCGGTGATGCCGAACATGTTCACCATCTCGCAGTCGAGGTGGTGATCGAGCCACGGCAGCAACATCCTGGTGTCCAGCGGTTCGCCGCCGAACACGACGAGCCGGACGCGGGCGTCCCGGTGCTCGGTGGCCAGCAGCTGGGCGAACGCCGACGGCGTCTGGCTGAGCACCGTGACCTTCTCGGACACCAGCAGGTCGCGGAACGCGCCGGGTTCGCGGGAGACGAAGTACGGCACCACGACGAGCCTGCCGCCGGTCAGCAGACAACCCCAGATCTCCCACACGGAGAAGTCGAACGCGGCCGAGTGGAACCACGTCCACACGTCGTCCGCGCCGAGCCGGCAGGTGTCGCGGGTGGCGTCGACGAGCGCGATCACGTTGCGGTGCGGGACGACCACGCCCTTGGGCCGCCCGGTCGAGCCGGACGTGTAGATCACGTAGGCGGCGTCACCGGGAGCACCCTCGCCGAGGACCGCGGTCCCGGTCAGGTCGTCCGGTGACACGCCGGGGAACTGCGCGGACCGCGACACGACCACGTCCAGCCCGGCGTCCTCGGCGGTGAAGGCCAGGCGCTGCACCGGATACGCGGGATCCAGCGGGACGTAGGCCGCGCCCGCCTTCATGACGGCGAGCAGCACCGCGACCAGCTCGGCACCGCGCTCCAGGCAGACGCCCACGCGGTCACCGGCCGTCACGCCGCGGGCCCGCAGCCCCTGGGCCAGTGCGTCGGACCACCCGTCCAGCTCCCGATAGGTCCACGTGTCCTGGCCGTCGGTCAGCGCGACCGACTGCGGCTGCACGGCCGCGATCCGCTGGTACGCCCAGGGAATCGTCATCGGTTCCGTGTGCAGCGCGGGAGAGCGGCCCAGTGCGGCGACCCGGTCGCGTTCGGCGGCGTCCATCACCTGGCCACCGGCGTGCACGGTGTGCAGGTGGCGGGTGAACTGGCAGGCGATCGCCGCTCCGACGTGCGTGGCGAGGAAGTCGCAGCGCAGCACCCATCCCCCGCTGTCGCGGAACACCGAGAACGTCAACGGCGTCACCGGTTCCAGGAAGGGCAGGTACTCGCCGGGCATGTCCTCCTGGCAGAACAGCAAGGTGACGGCCTCGCCACCACCGTAGACGCCGAGCACGACATCGAGCGCCCTGCGCCACGCCGACGCGTCGCCAGGCTCCTCGACGGGCAGCTCGCACCGGCCGGGCGGACCTCCGTCCGGCAGGCCCCAGTCCGGTGTGGACAGTGCAGGGGTGAGCGCGGGGTTTCCGCTGGCAGACAGCTCGTACCACCCTGACGGGCCTCCGTCCGACGGCCCCCAGCCCGGTGCGGACGGTGCGGGAACGGCCGAGGCCACCGGGACCGCGGTAGGCGAAGGGTTTCGGCCGTCGGCCAGCTCGCGCAGGGCCGCGGCGTCGTAGCGGTCCCGGTTCGCCACGACCACGAGATCGGTCAGGCCGTCGGCGTAGCGCAGGAGGACTCGCCGTCGGTCGGCAGTGGGCCGGCAGAGCTCGATCTCGCGGCGGCGGGCGGCGTCCGGGTGCGTGGACGGCACCGGCACGTCCACCACCCAGGCGTCCGCTCCGGTGCCGCCGGGAACGCGAAGTGCGTGACAGGTCATGGGTTTCTCCTGCGGTCGGTCAGCGGGCGGCGAAGCCGCCGTCCACGGTGAGCACCGAGCCGGTCACCTGCCTGGACTCGTCGGAGGCGAGGTAGACGACGGCGTGGGCGACGTCGAGCGGTTCGATCAGGGCGTTCATCGGTTGTGCCTCCGTGAACGCCTGCTCGTGCTCCCCCACGGGGACGTCGAGCGCCCGTGCGATCTCGGCGAGCATGCGGCCCTCGGCGATCGCGTCGTCGCGGACCGAACCGGGGCAGACCGCGTTCACCCGCACCTTCATCGGCGCGAAGTCGAGGGCGGCGGCCCTGGTGAGCCCGACGATGCCGTGCTTGGCCGCCACGTACCCGGCGAAGTGCCGGTACCCGACGAGCCCGGCGGTGGAGGCGACGTTCACGATGCTGCCCGAGCGCTGCTCGCACATCCGCTTGCCCACGGCCCTGATCAGCCGCCACGCTCCGGTGAGGTCGACGTCGAGCATCAGGTTCCACTCGTCCTCGTCGATCTCGTGCACGGGTTTGCCCGACGGCGCGGCGACACCGGCGTTGTTCACCACCACGTCGACGCGGCCGAACCGGTCGCACGCACGCGTCACGGCCTCGGCGATCGCGACGGGGTCGCGCACGTCCACGGCCGCGGTCAGCACGTCCGCGCCCTCCTGGCGGCACAGCCGCGCGGTGTGGTCGAGCTGTCCCGGCGTGCCCAGCGGGTACGGCACACCGGGCAGGTCCGCGCAGATGTCCAGCAGCACCAGGTCCGCGCCCTGCGCGGCGCACTCCCGCGCGGTGACCCTGCCGAGGCCGCGTGCCGCGCCGGTGAGCACGACGACCTTGCCCGCCAGGCGGTTCACGGCAGCGTGGAGGTGATCAGGCGCACCAGAGCGGGCGCGTGGCGGGCCAGGTACATGTGCCCGCCGGGCAGTTCGACGTGCTCGAACTGCCCGGCCGCGACCTTGCTCCACGACTCCGCCTGCTCGTAGGTGACCAGGTCGTCGTCCTCGCCGCGCACGGCCACGATCGGCACGGCCAGTCCGGAATCCGTGCTGGGCCGGTAGTTCTCGTGCATCTCCACGTCGGCCCGCAACGCCGGCAGGACCATCGCGCGCATCTCGGGGTCGTCGAGCGCCTCGTGGGTGAAGCCCGCGAACCCGGCCACCCTGGCCAGGAACTCGTCGTCGGGCAACCCGGTGGCGCGCTCCGGTCGTTCGTCACCGGGGCGGGGTGAACCGCTGGCGAACAGCGCCACCACTTCGGTGACGGGCTGCAGCGCCACCGCGAGCTCGTAGGCCAGCACCGCGCCGAGGCTGTGGCCGAACAACGCGACCCGGCCGGCGGTGATCCCGGGCAGCAGGCCCGCCACCGCCGTGTGGACGTCGCGGTAGGGCTCCTCGTCGATGCGCCGTTCCCGGCCGGGCAGGCACAACGGCCGCACGTCCAGCTCGTCGCCCGCGAGAGCCTGCCAGTGCCCGAACGCCGAGGCGCCGGCACCCGCGAACGGCAGGCACACCAGAGTGATCTTCTCGGTCATGGGTGTTTCTCCTCTTCGGTCAGGTGGCGGTGCGCAGCCGGTAACGCCAGGTCGACAGGGCACCGAAGACGACGATCAGCAGCACGGCGGACGCCGCCCCGTACAGGACGGCGTGTGCCGCGGGCCAGCCGTGCTGGACAGGGAAGTTCTCCGGCGCGGTGTTGCCGAACAGCAGCCGCAGGGAGTTGGCCAGTCCGGACATCGGGTTCCACACCGCGATCGTGGCCAGCGGTCCCGGCAGCGAGGCCGGGGCGACGAAGCCGGAGGACACGAACGTGAGCGGGAACAGCCAGAGCAGCCCGATGCTGCCCGCCACCTGGACGTTGGGGGTGACGAGCGCGACGAACGCGCCGGCCCACGACATGGCGAACGCGAACAGCACGACCATCAGGTAGGCGCCGGCCACCTGGAGCGGACCCGTGTGCGGCCGCCAGCCGAGCACGAGCCCGCAGGCGGTGCTGACCGTGACGCTGAGCAGGCACGCGGTCAGGTCCGACGTGGTGCGCGCGAGCAGGAGCGAGACCCGCGCGATCGGCAGCGTGCGCAACCGGTCGATCGCACCGTCCTGGAGGTCGTGCGCGAGGCCGATGGTGGTGAAGCTCGCGGAGAACGTGACCGTCTGCATCAGCAGGCCCGCCAGCACGAACTCCCGGTAGGCCGGTCCGCCCAGGCTGCCGCCGAACACGAAACCGAGCAGAGCCGCGAAGAGGACGGGCTCGACGAGGCTCGACGCGAGCGACGCGGGCGAGCGGCGCAGCCGGATCATGTTGCGCCACGCCAGATCCGCGCTCTGCCGGAGAACGGTCATCGCGCCACCAGCCCGAGGAAGACGTCGTCCAGGCTCGCCCGGTGCAGCCCCGCCTCCAGCACGCGGATGCCGCCGAGCTGCACCATGACGTCGCGCAGTGCCCGTTGCCCGTCGAGCACGGTGGCCTCCACCCGGCGCAGCCTCCGGTCGACCTCCGGCGTGGTGTGCGCCGCGGCCGCCACGATCCCGGCCACGGCGGTCACGTCGCGCTCGTGCGCGGTGACCAGCACCATCCGGCTGCGCTCGGCCGCCTTCAGCTCGTCGACCGTGCCGGTGGCCACGACCTGCCCCCGGTCGAGCACGGTGACCCGGTCGGCCAGGCGTTCGGCCTCCTCCAGGTACTGGGTGGTGAGCAGGATCGTGGTGCCCTCGGCGGCCAGTCCCGCGACGGCGTCCCAGGTGTCGAGCCTGCTCGCCGGGTCGAGACCGGTGGTGGGTTCGTCCAGCACCACCACGGGTGGCGAGCCGACGAGCGCCGCGGCGAGGTCGAGCCTGCGCCGCAGGCCGCCCGAGTAGGTGCCGGCCAGGCGACCCGCGTGCTCCGTCAGCCCGAACCGGGCCAGCAGGTCCTGGGTGGACCCGCGGGCCGCCCGCCGGCTCATCCCGCGCAGCTTGGCCACGAGGTGGAGGTTCTCGGCGCCGGTCAGCACCGTGTCCACAGTGGAGTACTGGCCCGCCACCCCCAGTGCGGCGCGGGCACTGGCGGGGTCGGTGACGACGTCGTGCCCGGCCACGCTCGCGCTCCCGGCGTCGGGCCGCAGCAGGGTCGTGAGCACGCGGACGAGCGTGGTCTTGCCGGCACCGTTCGGTCCGAGCAACGCCATCACCTCCCCCCTGCCGACGGTGAGGTCAACGGCCCTCAACGCGTGTGCGTCCAATTTCCCGGGACCCGTCTCCGAATATTTCTTACAAACGTTCCGAACTTTTATGACAGGCACGCGTGAATGGCGGGAAGCGGCGTGCGTCCAGCGCTGCGACAATGTCCGACTCCGATGCTTCCGCCATTGGTTAATGAGAGGTGAACAGGCGAGGCGCGCCCGGCACCGCCGCCTACACAGTAACCCTGACCTGCACATCTGCACTCAATGGGAATGTGACCTGGATCATATCGTAAGTGCTTAATCGCAGTTGTAGCGTTGCGCCCACCCAAGCAGGAGGTGATTTTCAATGGGGACGCGCACATCTTTCAAGTCGGGCCCGAACAATCTTTGCAATTCCTTTACCTACGGCTCCGATCACCCTTCGGGGGTACAATTGTCCGATTTGCCTTCGATTCTCCGCAGCGCGCTTTCGGGTCGGCGCGGAGCGTGGTCGGACGAGGTGATCTCCGCGCACGACGCGCGGGACGAGCTCCCCGCGCAGGCTCTGGACCACCTGGACGCACTGGGCCTGACCGGCTGCTACGCGCTGACCGGAGAAGCCGCTTTCCCCACCTCGGTGTCCGCGCTGCGGGTCGTGGCACGCCACGACCTGACGGCCGCGATCGCGCACGGCAAGACGTTCCTCGGTGCCGCGCCGGTCTGGGTCGCCGGTGACGAGAACCAGACGGCCAGGATGACCGGCCTGCTGCGGGAGGGCACTCCGGTCTGCCTGGCGCTCACCGAACGCGATCACGGCGCCGACCTGCTGGCGGGCGAGGTCAGGGCGGAGCACGGACCGGACGGATGGCGGCTGACCGGTGAGAAGTGGCTGATCAACAACGCTTCCCGGGCCGGCTTCGGGTCGGTGCTGGCACGAACCGCGCCGGAGGGCGGGCCACGCGGCTTCACGGTGTTCCTCGTGGAGCGCACCGAGGCGTGGCACAACCTCCCCAAGGTGCGCACGCACGGCATCCGCGGCGCGGACATCAGCGGCTTCACCCTGCACGGCGCTCCCGGCGAGCCGGTCGGCGAGGTCGGTGACGGGCTGTCGGTGGTGCTGAGGACCCTCCAGCTCACCAGGATCGCCTGCACCGCCCTGTCGCTGGGCGCCGCCGACCACGCGCTGCGGCTGGCCCGCGACTTCGCCCGCAACCGTGTCCTCTACGGACGGACCCTCGCCGCAGTTCCGCACGTGCGGCGCCTGCTCGGCCGGGTCGCGGCCCGCCTGCTCGTCGCCGAGGCCGTGAGCACGACCGCCGCCCGCTCGGTGCACGCGCTGCCAGGTGAGCTGAGCGTGGTGTCCGCGATCGCCAAGGCCTTCGTACCCACGATCGTCCACTCCGCGCTGTCCGAGGTGGCGGACCTGCTGGGAGCCAGGGCGTTCCTGACCTCCGCGCCCGGCAACGGGTTCGCGAAGCTGGACCGCGACCACCGGGTGTGCGCGATCTTCGACGGCAGCACGGCGGTGAACCGGGCCGCGCTGGTGACCCAGTTCCCCCGGCTCGCCCGCTCCACCGGCTGCGGCGACGGCCTGCGGATCGTCACCGACCCGCAGGCGCCGCTGCCCGCCTTCGACCGCACGCGGCTGTCCCTGTCGTCGCGGACCGGCTGCGGCCTGGTGCAGACCTGTCAGGAGATCTCCGGCGAACGCGCCGAGCTGCTGGCGGAGATGGCCGCCCACACCCCTTCCGCGAAGCCGGCAGAACACGCGTTCGGGCTCGCCGAGCGGTACGAGAAGTTGTACGCGATGGCCTCGTGCCACGCCATGGCCCGTCACGGCGGTCCGGTGTGGACGGACCTGGTGCTGCGCGGATGCCTGGCGTTGCTGGCCGGACGCGACGACGACGCGGCCTTCGAGTCGCTGGCCGCACTGGTGCTGGACGAGGTGATCGCATGACGGCCACCGGCCTGCCCCGGTCGGTCGGGTCGCTGGACGACGCGGGCAACCCGGTCGGCTCCCGTGCGTGCTGAACGAGGTGACCCCATGACCGCCACCGACCTCACCCAGCTGCTCGGAGCACCGGACGACCCGGCCAACCCGTTCGGCTCCCGTGCCGTGCTGGACGCCGACGAGCGCGCCGAGCTGCCCGGCGAGGACCTGCTGCACGCGACCGGGCTCGCCGCCCACTTCGTCCCCGCCGCGCTCGGCGGCCGGCTCACCCGGCTCGACCACCTGGTGGACGTCGTCCGCACGCTCTACCGGCGTGATCCCGCTCTGGGGCTGGCGCACGGCGGCGGCCCGCTGATCGCCTCCCTGCTCGTGTGGACGGCCGGTGACGCCGAGCAGCAGCGGCGAGCCGCACGGCTGCTGCTCGGCGGAGGCCGGCTCGCCGTCGCCGTCACGGAACTCGAGCACGGCAACGACCTCGCGTCCGCCGCGCTGTCCGCCACACCGATGCCGGACGGCTGGGAGCTGACCGGGTGCAAGGAGCTGATCACCAACGCGGACCGTGCGGACGCCGCGGTCGTCTTCGCCCGCACCGACCCCGGCGGCGGCCCGCGGGCGCACTCGCTCATGTGGGTCGACTGCGCGGACGTCGAGAGGTTGCCCCGCTTCACCACGGACGGCGTGCGGGGCGTACCGCTGGGCGGCTTCGACTTCCGGCGGCACCGGGTGCCGGGCGACGCGGTGCTCGGGCGGCCCGGTTCCGGGCTGGAGAACCTGCTCAAGGCGTTCCAGATCACCCGCACGGCGTTGCCCGCGATGGCGACCGGCATCCTCGGCACCGCGTTGCGCATCGCCGTCGCGCACCTGCGTGAACGCGAGCTCTACGGCGGCAGGGCGACGGATCTGCCGCACGTGCGAGCCGGGCTGGTCCGGGTGTACCGCGCGCTGCTGACCGCCGAGGCCGTCGCCGCGGTCGGCCTGCGGGTCCTGCACCTGGCGCCGAAGGCGGCAAGCGTGACGTGCGCCCTGGTGAAGTTCGCCGTGTCCGGGCTGCTGCTCGACGGGGTCGATCGCGTCGCCGAGTTGCTCGGTGCCTACTCCTACCTGCGGGAGGGCCCCACCGCACTGGTGCAGAAACTGCTCAGAGACCTGCGGCTGGTCGGTTTCGGGCACGTCGCCCGGGCCGCCTGCCAGATGAGCGTGCTGCCGCAGCTGCCGCTGCTGGCCCGGCGGTCCTGGCGCACCGGCACGGACGACGTACCCGGTCTGTTCGATGTGGACGGTCCGCTGCCGGAACTGCGGTTCGACCGGTTCACCGTGCACGCGGGCGGGTTCGACCCGGTGACCTCCACGTTGCACGGCACCGCCGAGCTGGCCGCGCTGACCGACGTCTGTGCGGCGCTGCCCGCCTCCGGGCTGGGGGTCGACGCCCCGCCCGCGCACTACGACCTCGTCGCCCGCTGCGCCGAGCTGTTCACGAAGGCCTGCGTGCTGCGGGTCTTCGGCTCCGAGACCCCCTTTCCCGACGAGGACGTGGCCATGGGCCGCCTGCTCGCCGGTCAGCACTGATCCCGCGGAAGGAACCACCCGTCATGTCCGCCGACACCCTCCGCCCCTGGCTCACCGGACGCGTCGCCGCCTACCTCGACCGCGCCCCCGACGAGGTCGACACCGCGAGACCGCTCGCGGAGTACGGGCTCGACTCGCTCACCGCCGTGGCGCTGTGCGCCGACATCGAGGACGAGTACGGCATCGAGGCCGATCCGATGCTCGCCTGGGACCACCCGAGCATCGACGCGCTCGCCGGTGTCGTCGCCACGCTGATCGAGGAGAAGGCACGGCGATGACCGGACTCCCGCTGACCGCCGCCCAGCACGGGGTCTGGGTCGCGCAGCAGCTCGACCCCGCGAGCCCGCTCTTCAACTGCGCGCTCCGGCTGGAGCTGACCTCCGCCGACCACCTGCACGAGGCGGTGCGCCGGACGGTCGCCGAGACCGAGGCGCTGCGGGTGCGCTTCAGCCAGGACGGCGCCCGGCAGCACGTCGACGACGGCATCACCGGCGAGCTCACCGTGATCACCTGCGACGAGGCCGAGGCGCACGCACGGATGGAGGCCGACCTGGCCACCCCGGTATCCCTTGTGGACGGTCAGCTGTTCACGCACGTCCTGCTCCACGTGGCGCCCGGCCGTTGGTGGCTGTACTTCCGGTACCACCACGTGTTGCTCGACGCGTACTCGCTCGCGCTCTACGTCGAGCGCCTCGTCGCGGTGCACGAAGCGCTGCGCTCGGGCATCGAGCCCGCCCCCTGCCGGTTCGGCGCCCTGAGCGACCTGATCGAATCGGAAAGCGCTTACCACTCGTCCGCCCGGTACGAGCGGGATCGCGAGTACTGGCTGACCCGGTTCGCGGACGCACCCGACCCGGCCGATCTCGGCGCGGGCGCCGACGGTCTCGCGCCGAGCCTGCCCAGGTCCACCGCCAGGCTGTCCGCCGAGGACGCCGAGCCCGTGCGCGGCCTGACCGGGCGCTGGTCCACGCCGGTGATCGCGGCGATGGCGGCCCACGTCCACCGCGTGACCGGGGCGTCCGACGTCGTGGTGCGGGTGCTCATGGCGGCCAGGCAGGGCCCGGCCGCCATGGCCACTCCCGGGATGCTCGTCAACGACGTGCCGGTGCGGGTCGAGGTCGACGCGTCCACCACGTTCGCCGAGCTGGTCGACCAGGTGTCGGTGGAGCTCGGGCAGGCGCAACGGCACCAGCGGTTCCCCGCGGCCGAGCTGCGCCGCGCGCTCGACGTCCAGCCGTTGGGGCCGACGGTGAACCTGCTGCCGTTCGCCGCCACCAGCATCGGTGACGTCCAGGTGCACGTCCTGTCGTCCGGGCCGGTGCGCGACCTGGCGCTCGACGCGACGGCCGACCGCGACGGCATCCAGCTCACCTTCAACGCCCACCCCGGCCGGTTCACCCCGGAGGTCGTGGCGGCGCACCTCGACCGGTTCGTGCGGCTTCTCACCGCCGATCCGCGCCTGCCGATCGGTGCCGTCGACCTGCTGAGTCCGGAAGACCGGGAGCGGTTCGCGTCGTGGCAGGACACGACACGGGACCTGCCGCCATTGGACCTGGTCGCCGCCTTCGAGGCGCAGGACCCCGCGGCCGAGGCCGTGGTCGCGGACGGCGTCCGTCTCACCTACGCCGAGCTGAACAGGCGGGTCAACCAGGTCGCGCACACGTTGCTGGGCAACGGGATCGGGCCCGAGGACCGCGTCGTCGTCCGGCTGCCGAGGTCACCGGAGCTGATCGCCGCGGTGTGGGGCGTGCTCAAGGCCGGTGCCGTGCACGTGCCGATCGACCCCGACCTGCCCGCCGATCGGGTGTCCCGGATGGTCGCGGACGTCCGGCCCGCGTTCGTGATCGACGAGAGCACGACGTTCGACGGCCGGCCGGAGCACAACCCCGGCGCGCGGCGTGGCGACGCCGCCTACGTCATCCACACCTCCGGTTCCACCGGCACGCCCAAGGGTGTCGTGATCACGCACGACGGCATCACGAACCGGTTGCGCGGCATGCAGGCCGAACACCACCTCACCGCCGCGGACCGCGTGCTGCACAAGACCCCCATCGGTTTCGACGTGTCGATGTGGGAGCTGCTGTGGCCGTTCACCCGCGGCGCGACGCTCGTGGTGGCACGCCCCGACGGCCACCGCGATCCCGGCTACCTCGCCGAGCTGATGCGGGCGGAGAACGTCACGGTCGCCCATTTCGTGCCGTCGATGCTCGCCGCGTTCCTGCACGAGCACGCGCTGCCTGCCTCGACGCGTTTCGTCGTGTGCAGCGGTGAAGCGCTTGCGCCCGCGACCGTCCGACGGTTCTTCGAGGTCAACCCCGGTACGCGGCTGTACAACTACTACGGCCCGACCGAAGCCTCCATCGATGTGACGACGCACGAATGCGCGCCGGCGGACGTCGTGCCGATCGGCAAGCCCGTCGCGAACACCCGCGCGTACGTGCTGGACCCGGCGCTCGCTCCCGCGGCGCCAGGGGTGGTGGGCGAGCTGTACCTGGCGGGGGTCCAGCTCGCCCGCGGCTACCTCGACCGGCCGGACCTGACCGCGGAACGGTTCGTCGCCGACCCGTTCGGCACGGGCACGCGGATGTACCGCACCGGTGACCTCGCGCGGGTCGGCGCCGACGGCGTGATCGAGTACGTCGGCCGCGCGGACGGGCAGGTCAAGGTCAACGGTCAGCGGGTCGAGCTCGGCGAGGTCGAGTCGGTGCTCGCGGAGCTGCCCGGCGTCGAACGGGCCGTCGTGGTGCCGCGCGGGTCCGGCCAGCTCGCCGGCTACGTCACCGGTCGTCCCGCCGAGGATCCACTGGCCTGGCTGGCCCGCCGGCTGCCGCCGTTCGCGGTGCCGGCGTTCGTGCTGACGATCCCCGAGATCCCGGTGACCGCCAACGGAAAGCTCGACCGGCGCGCCTTGCCGTCCCCCGCGGCCTCCGCGTCGCGGTCCGCCGCGGGACCGGTCGAGCACGCGCTGGTGCACGCGCTGACGGACCTGCTGGGCGTCGGCCCCGGTGTCGACGACGACCTGTTCGTGCTCGGCGTGGACAGCATCCACGCGCTCGGCCTGGTGTCGCGGCTGCGCCAGGCGGGCTGGCGGATCACCCCCGGGGACGTGTTCACCCAGCGGACCGTCGCTCGCCTGGCCGCGGTCGCCACCCCGCTGGTGTCCACGGAGGACGAACCGGTCGGCGAGTTCCCGCCCACGCCCGCCATGCGGTGGCTGGCCGCCCGCGGCCCGTCGTCCGGGTTCGCGCACTCCGTGGTGATCAGGGCCGAGATCGCGTTCGACGACCTGGTGACGGCGTGGCAGGCGGTGCTGGACCGGCACGACGTCCTGCGCCTGCGCGGCAACGAGATCCGGCCGGTCGGTTCGGTGCGTGCCGCCGAGGTCGTGACGCGCGGCGGCGAGGCCGTGCTCGATCCGGAAGCCGGTGTCACCGGACGGGTGCTGTGGTCTCCGGACCAGGTGCGGTTCGTGCTGCACCACCACGTCGTGGACGGCGTCTCGTGGCGCATCCTGCTCGACGACCTCCGCAACGCGCTCGCCGGACGCCCGCTGTCCGCGCCGGGAACCTCGTTCCGCACCTGGGCCCTGCGCCAGGGCGACGAGGACATCGCACTCGAACCGCGGCACGGCACCCCGGCGACAGTCACGGTCACGCTACCGGCGGAGCTCACCACCGCCCTGCTCACCAAGCCGCACACCACCGCCGACGACGTGCTGCTCGCCGGGCTGGTCGCGGCACGGGGCGAAGAGCTGCTCGTGCACGTCGAGGGCCACGGCCGGGACGCGGACCTGGCCTCGACGGTCGGCTGGTTCACCGAGTTCCGCACGGTCCGGCTCGGTGTCGCGGCGCGGCAACTGCGGCGCACCAAGGAAGATCTGCGCACCACGGCGACCGGCACACCGCGGATCGCGTTCAACCACCTGGGCCGCCTGCCGGCCGACGTCGTCGAGTTCGAGCTGCTGACCGACGACGGGCTGGCGTTCGCGCACGACCTCGAGATCACGACCTGCGTGCGCGACGGTGAGCTGACCGCGCGGTGGACCTTCCCCGCCGAGCTGTTCGCCGCCGACGAGATCCGGAACCTGGCGGAGGCGTGGGTCGGGGCGCTGCACGGCATCGCCGCCGAACCGGACGGGCTCACCCCGTCCGACGTGCCGCTGGTGGAGATCACCCAGGCCGAGCTCGACCGGTTGCGCGGCGTCGCGGACGTCCTGCCGTTGTCGCCGCTGCAGCAGGGACTGCTGTTCCTCGCGCTGTACGAGCGCGAGGACCCGTACGTCGGCCAGCTCGTCCTGCACGTCGACGGCGGTTTCGACCGCGACCGCATGCGCGCGGCCGCCGCGGCTGTGCTGACCAGGCATCCGCAGCTGCGGGCGGGCTTCCGCAGCCGGTCGGGCGGCGAGCCGGTCCAGGTGATCCCGTCCGAGGTGAAGGTCCTGTGGGCCGAGCACGACGACCTCGCGGACTTCCTCGAGAGGGACCGGGCGCGCGGGTTCAGCGTGGTCCGGCCGCCGCTGATCCGGTTCGCCGCGGCCGGGGACCACCTCGTCATCACGCACCACCACCTGCTGCTCGACGGCTGGTCGTTGCCGCTGCTGGTGTCCGAGCTGTTCGCGGCCTACGGCGGCGAAACGCTGCCGCCCGCACCGTCCATGAAGGACTACCTGAGCTGGTTGCGGCGCCAGAACGTCGACGCCGCGCGGAAGGCCTGGGCCGAGGCGCTCGACGGCTTCACGCCGGCGCCGTTGCTCGCCGCCGACGGGGAGCACGCCGAGCACGAAGCCGTGCTGCCGCAGGACACGACGGAACGGCTGACCAAGTCCGCGCGAGCGCACGGCCTCACGCTGAACACGGTGGTGCAGGGTCTGTGGGCGGTGCTGCTCGGCGCGGTCACCGGCCGCACGGACGTGGTGTTCGGCGCCACCGCGGCCGACCGTCCCGCCGAGGTGCCCGGCGCCGACCGCATGATCGGGCTGTTCCTCGCCACGCTGCCGGTGCGGGTCCGCCTCGACGCGGACCGACCGCTGGCCGCGCTGCTCGCCGATCTCCAGCAGGCGCAGGCGGATCTCGCGCCGCACCGGCACGTCGGCATCGCCGACCTCGGGCACGGCCAGCTGGTCGACACCGTGCTGGCGTTCGAGAACTACCCGCTGCCGGAGGACTTCACCGCGGGCGGGCTGCGGCTCGCGGGTGCCGAACTGCGGCAGCGGTCGCACTACCCCGTGTCGCTGGAGGTGTTCCCCGAAGCCGGGCTGCGGCTGCGGTTCGCGGCCCGCACGACCGCGCTCGACGTGGCGGCGCTCGCGGCCGACCTGCTGGCGTTGCTGGAGGGGGCCGCCGACTCGCTGGACGCGCCGGTCTCGGCGTTCGAGGTGACCAGCCGTGCCGCGATCGGCTCGGCCGAGTCCGTCCAGGCGGGTCAGGAGCGGTCGGCGGGCACCGGTGAGCAGGAGGCGTTGTGCCGCATCGTCGCGGAGGTTCTCGGCGTCGGCGAGGTCGGCGTCGACGACGAGTTCTTCGCGCTCGGCGGCAACTCGATCCTCATGATCCGGTTGGCGCACCGCCTGCGCGACGAGTTCGGGGTCTCCCTCACCCTGCGCGAGGTCTTCGCGTCGCCCACGGTCGCCGGGATCGCCGCACTGCTGGCCGGCGGTGAACGGCGGTCGTCCCGGATCACGGTGACCGAACGGCCGCAACGCCTGCCGTTGTCCTTCGCCCAGGAACGGATGTGGTTCCTGCAAAGGCTGCAGGGCGGATCGGGCACCTACAACATCCCGTTGCGGATCTCGCTGACCGGGCCGGTCGACGCCGACGCGCTCGGTGCCGCGCTGAGGGACGTGCTGATCCGGCACGAACCGTTGCGCACCATCTACCCCGAGGACGAGCACGGCCCGCATCAGGTGATCCTCGCCGGTGACGAGTTCGAGCTGACCGTGTCGGACGAGGACGCCGACCTCGGGGCGCTGGCCGGTGTGCCGTTCGACCTGACCCGTGACCTGCCCGTGCGCGCGACCCTGTTCTCCCGGAACGCGGACGAGCACCTCCTCCTGCTCGTCATCCACCACATCGCCGCGGACGGTGTCTCGCTGAGGCCGCTGGCCGACGATCTCTCCACCGCCTACGCGGCCCGCCACGCGGGTGCCGAGCCGGTGTTCACCCCGTTGCCGGTGCAGTACGCGGACTTCGCCCTGTGGCAGCGCGAAACGATGGCGGACGAGCTGGACCGGCAGGTGGCCTACTGGGCCGAGCAGCTGGCCGGGTTGCCCCAGGAGGTCACGTTCCCGTCCGACCGGCCGCGGCCCGCCGTGCCGACGCACGAGGGCGGGCACGTCGAGTTCACCGTCTCCCCCGAGCTGTACGGCCGGGTGCGGGAGCTGGCGGGCCAGACCCGCAGCACCCCGTTCATGGTGCTGCAGGCCGCGGTGGCGGCACTGCTGACCGCGCTGGGCGCCGGTGAGGACGTGCCGATCGGTGGCGCGATCGCCGGCCGCGCCGACTCCGCGCTCGACGACGTCGTCGGCGTCTTCATCAACACGCTGGTCTACCGGTTCGACACCTCCGGCGACCCGGCCTTCACCGAGCTGCTCGGCCGGGTGCGCGAGACCGGCCTGGCCGCGTACGCCCACCAGGACGTGCCGTTCGAACGGCTGGTGGAGGAGCTGCGGCCGGAGCGGTCGCGGTCGCGGCACGCGTTCTTCCAGGTCATGGTGGCACTGCTGGACTTCACCGACGCCGAGGTCAGTCTGCCCGGCGTCGCGGTCGAGCCGGACGTGGTCACCAACGGCACCGCCAAGTTCGACGCCCACTTCGACTGCGTCGTCGCCGGCGACGGCGGTCTGACGTGCCGCTTCGAGTACGCGACGGACCTCTACGACCACACCACCGCCCAGAAGCTGGTCGAACGGTTCGTGCGCGTCCTTGAAACCGTCACCGCCCGACCGGAGCTGCGACTGTCCGAAGTGGACGTCATGGGAGCCGGCGAGCGCTCGCTCGTGCTGCACGAGTGGAACGCCACCTCCCGCGAGTTCGCCGGACCCTCGCTCGTCGAGCTGCTGGAGTCGCAGGACCCGTCCCTCGAAGCCGTGATCAGCGAAGAGGAACGGCTGAGCTACGGCGAGTTCAACGCACGCGTCAACCAGCTCGCCCACGCGCTGCGGCGGCGTGGCGCCGGGCCCGAGACCCGCGTCGCGATCATGCTGCCCAGCTCGGCCGACCAGATCGTCGCGCTGTGGGCCGTGGTCAAGGCCGGCGCGTCGTACGTCCCGATCGACCCAGGCCATCCCGCCGACAGGATCGACTACGTCCTGCGCGACTCGGGTGCGACGCTGATCATGGCCGAGCACGACGTCGAGGGGTTCGACCGCATCGCGGTGGACGCGCCCGACGAGTCGCCGGAGAACCCGGGAGTCATCGCTCATCCGGCCAACGGCTCGTACATCATCTACACCTCCGGATCGACCGGCCGTCCCAAGGGGACGATCAACACCTACGCGGGCATGACGAACCGGCTGGCGTGGATGCAGGCCGAGGTCTGCGCCGGTCCCGGCGACCGCGTGCTGCAGGCGACGCCGATCGGGTTCGACGTCTCGGTGTGGGAGGTCTTCTGGACCCTCTCGCGCGGCGCGGCGCTCGTGGTGCCGAAGCCCGGCGGCTACCGGGATCCGGCCCACCTGTCGAAGCTGATGCACGCCGAGCAGGTCACCATCGCGCACCTGGGTTCGTCCCGGCTCGCGACCTTCCTCGCCGAGGCCGACCTGCCCGCGTCGATCCGCTACCTGGAGTCCGGCGACGAGGCGTTGCCCGCCGAGCTGGTCCGGCGCTTCCACCGGGAGAAGAAGAACCCGGACGCGGTGCTGGTCAACGCCTACGGCCCGACCGAGGCCGCCGTCGACGTGGCGCACTGGCAGGCGCCACCGGACCCGCGGACCGTGCTGATCGGCGGCCCGGTGCCCAACACCACCGCGTACGTGCTGGACGCACGGCTGCGGCCGGTGCCGCCCGGCGTGCCGGGTGAGCTCTACGTCGGTGGCGTCCAGCTCGCTCGCGGCTACCTCGACCGTCCCGGCCTGACCGCGGACCGGTTCGTCGCGAACCCCTTCGGCCGCAACGGTTCCCGGCTGTACCGGACGGGTGACCTGGTGCGCTGGACCGCGGCCGGCGAACTGGAGTACCTCGGCCGTTCGGACGGCCAGGTGAAGCTGCGCGGGCAGCGCGTCGAGCTGGGTGAGATCGAGTCGGCGATGACCGCGTTCCCCGGCGTGGTGCGGGCCGCGGCGGCCGTGCACGACCAGCGGCTCGCCGGCTACGTGGTCACGACGGCACCCGTCGACCACGACGAGTTGCGCGCGGCACTGGCCAGGACCCTGCCCGAGTACATGGTGCCGCCGGTCATCGTCGAGCTGGACACGTTCCCGTCCACGACCAGCGGCAAGCTCGACCGGTCCGCGTTGCCGGTGCCGTCGTTCGCGCCCTCGTCGGGACGGGCACCGCGCACGGTGCCGGAAGAGCTGTTGTGCGGGCTGTTCGCCGAGGTCACCGGTGTGCCGCGGGTCTTCCTGGACGACGACTTCTTCGCGCTGGGAGGACATTCGCTGTCCGTCGCCCGGCTCGCGAACCGGATCCGGACGGTGCTCGGCGTGGAGGTCGAGCTGGCGTCGTTGTTCGAGTCCACGACCCCGGCGCAGATCGCGGAGCTCGTCGCCGGGGCGGCCGCGCGCAGGCCCGCGCTGACACCCCGCGCCCGGGGCCGGACACCGTTGTCCCACGCGCAGGAGCGGTTGTGGTTCCTGCACCGGTTCGAGGGACCGACCGCGGCCTACAACCTGCCCATCGCGTTGCGGCTCAAGGGTTCGCTCGACGTCGACGCGCTGTCGGCCGCGCTGCGGGACCTCGCGACGCGGCACGAGGTGCTCCGCACGGTCTTCGCCGAGGACGCGACGGGACCGCACCAGGTGGTGCTCGACTCCGCGCCGCCGCTGACGGTCGTCCCGGTGACCGAGGCCAGGCTGGACCACGCCCTGGCCGAAGCGGTGGCGGCGCCGTTCGACCTCGCCACTGAGACGCCGTTGCGCCCGAAGGTGTTCACGCTCGCGCCCGACGACCACGTGCTGTTGCTGGTGCTGCACCACATCGCCGGTGACGCGCTGTCGATGCACCCGCTGGCCGCGGACCTGGCGCTCGCGTACACCGCGAGGTCACGCGGAACGGCACCCGGCTGGGAACCGTTGCCCGTGCAGTACGCGGACTACGCGGTGTGGCAGCGGGAGATGCTGGGCTCGGCCGCCGATCCCGGCAGCACGATGGCGAGGCAGCTCGCGCACTGGACGACGGCGCTGGCCGGGCTGCCCGAGCAGATGAACCTGCCGTACGACCGGCCGCGGCCCGCCGTGTCGTCCCACCGCGGCGACGTCGTCCGGTTCACCGTGCCCGCCGAAGTCCACAAAGGACTGCGGGCGCTCGCCGGGGAACGAGGCGTGACCGCGTTCATGGTCGTGCAGGCCGCACTGGTCACGCTGCTGCACCGGCTCGGCGCCGGCGAGGACGTCGTGATCGGCTCGCCGGTGGCGAACCGGAGGGACGACGCGGTCACCGGGCTGGTCGGCTTCTTCGTGAACAACCTGGTGCTGCGCACCGATCTGAGCGGCGCGCCGACGTTCGGCGAGGTGCTGGCACGGGTGCGGACGGCCGCGCTGGCCGCCTACACGAACCAGGACGTGCCGTTCGAGCGGGTCGTGGAGGCGGTCAACCCGGCCCGCTCGACGGCGCGGCATCCGTTGTTCCAGGTCAACCTGAACTGGGTCGACGCGGACCTGCGCGTCGACGCCGAGCTGCCGGGACTGCGGACCGAGGTGCTGGAACCGACCTCGCCGACCGCGAAGTTCGACCTGTCGTTCTTCCTGCGGGAACAGGACGAGGGCCTCGACTGCTTCCTGGAGTTCGCCACCGACCTCTTCGACCACGCCACCGCGCGGCGCGTCGCCGACCGGTTCGCCGGCGTGCTCGCGGCCGCGGTCGCCACTCCCGACCTGCCGATCGGCCTGCTGGACGTCGTCAGCGACGCCGAACGCCGAACCCTCGCGGCGTGGAACGACACCGCGCACGACGTGCCGTCCGGCACGCTGACGTCGTTGATCGAGGCGCAGGTCGCCCGCACGCCCGACGCTCCGGCCGTCGTGTGCGGACGGACGACGCTCACCTACGCGGAGCTCGACGCGGCGGCGAACCGCCTGGCCAGGCTGCTGCTCGCGCTGGGCGCCGGACCCGAGCGGTTCGTCGCGGTGCTGCTGCCGACCGGCGTGAACGTGCTGGTCACCCTGCTGGGCATCCTGAAGACCGGTGCGGGCTACCTGCCGCTCGACCCGCGGCATCCGGCGGAACGCATCGAGTTCATGATCCGCGACATCGCGCCGGTCGCGGTCGTGACGCCCGAGTTCCTCGCCTCCGTCGACGAACCGGACGATCCGGTCGAGGTGGAGGTGCGGCCGGAGAACGCGGCGTTCGTGATCTTCACCTCCGGTTCGACGGGGACGCCCAAGGCCGTGGTGGTCGAACACCGCTCACTGGTCGCGTACCTGGCGTGGGCCACCAGCGAGTACACCGCCCTGCGCGGCCGGAGCCTGGTGCACTCGCCGATCGCGTTCGACCTGACGGTGACCGGCCTCTACGGACCGCTGCTGACCGGCGGATGCGTGGAGCTGGTGCCGTGGCGCGGAACCGGGCCCGCGGCCGAGGTCGCGGTGTCCAAACCGGACTTCGTGAAGGCGGTGCCGAGCCACCTGCAGCCGCTCGGCGTCGTGGGCGACGAGTACTCCCCTTCCGCGCAGCTCGTGCTCGGCGGTGAGTCGCTGCTCGGCGACGCACTCGACGTGTGGCGGGCGAAGCATCCGGACGCGACCGTGCTGAACGAGTACGGCCCGACCGAGACCACCGTCGGGTGCACGGTCTTCCGGATCGAGCCCGGTGACGCGGTGCCACCCGGTGTGATCACCATCGGCACCCCGGTCTGGAACACCCGGATTCTGGTGCTGGACGCCAGGATGCGGCTCGCACCGATCGGCGTGACCGGCGAGCTCTACGTGGCGGGTGATCTCGTGACCCGCGGCTACCACGGCCGGCCGGGACTGACCGCGACCAGGTTCGTGGCGAACCCGTTCGGCACCGGCGAGCGCCTCTACCGCACGGGCGACCTGGCGCGGTGGACCGAGGCCGGACGGCTCGAGTTCGCCGGACGCGTCGACGACCAGGTGAAGATCCGCGGCTTCCGGATCGAGCTCGGCGAGGTCGAGGCCGTGCTCACCGCACTGCCCGGGGTCGCACAGGCAGCCGTCGCCGTGCACGGGGACCGGCTCGTCGCCTACCTCGTGGGTGACGCCGACGTGACCGGGGTGCGGGAGCTGGTGGCGCGGTCACTGCCCGAGCACATGGTGCCGTCCGCCTTCGTGGTGCTGGACGTGTTGCCGCGCACGGCGAACGGCAAGATCGACCGCCGTCGGCTGCCCGCCCCCGAGGCGGCGAAGGTGGTCTCCCGGGCACCGTCCGCGGGCGTGGAGAGCCGGATCGCGGCGCTGTTCACCGACGTGCTGGGCGTCACCGGCATCGGCGCGGACGACGACTTCTTCGCGCTCGGCGGGCATTCGCTGCTGGTCGCGCGACTGGTGAACCGGCTGCGCGACGAGTTCGGCGCGGACGTCTCGATCCGGGACGTGTTCGCCGCGCCCACCGTGGCCCGGCTCGCCACCGCGCTCGGGCCGGAGATCGCCGAGCCGGTCGTGGCACGACCTCGGGACGTGCCGCTGTCCGCCGCTCAGCAACGGATGTGGTTCCTGCACCGGCTCGAAGGCCCGTCCACGACCTACACGATCCCGATCTCCCTGCGGCTGCGCGGCCACGTGGACGTGCAGGCGTTGCGGGCCGCGTTCGGTGACGTGCTGCGGCGGCACGAGGTGCTGCGCACGATCATCGACCCGGCCGGGCCGTACCAGGTGGTGCAGGACTGTTTCGAGGTGCCGTTCTCGCTCGGTGAGCCGGAGGTGCGGCCGTTCGAGCTCGACCGCGAGCTGCCGATCCGGGCCGTCCTGTCACCGGACCAGGTGCTGCTCGTGACGTTGCACCACATCGCCGGTGACGGTGGCTCGATGCGGCCGCTGGCCCGTGACCTGGCCTTCGCCTACGCGGCCAGGACGCGAGGCGAGTCTCCACAGTGGACTCCGCTGCCCGCCCAGTACGCGGACTTCGCGATGCGGCAGCAGGAACACCACGACGAGGCGCTGGCGCACTGGACGAGGGTCCTCAGGGACGTGCCGGACCAGATCGAGCTGCCGTTCGACCGGGAACGCCCGGCGGTGCAGTCGTTCCGGGGTGACGAGGTGGCGTTCGCGGTGCCCTCCGGCACCAGGGCGGCGCTGGCGGGGCTCTGCCGCGACGGGGTCAGCGAGTTCATGGTGCTGCAGGCCGCGTTCGCGGTCCTGCTCGGCCGGCTCGGCGCGGGTGACGACGTCGTGCTCGGCGCGCCCGTCGACGGCCGCCGGGACACCGCGTTCGAGGAGCTCGTGGGGCTGTTCGTGAACACGTTGCCGCTGCGCACGGACCTTTCCGGCGATCCGGTGTTCACCGAGCTCCTGTTGCGGGTGCGGGACGCGAACATCGCGGCCTACACCTACGCCGACGTGCCGTTCGACCGGCTCGTGCAGGCGGTCAACCCGGTGCGCTCGGCGGCCAGGCACCCGTTGTTCCAGGTGATGCTGTCGATCGACGGCGAGGCCGTCGCACCGTCGCTGCCCGGGCTCGACGTCGAGCTGGAGCCGGTCGGGGCCGGACAGGCCAAGTTCGACCTGCTGCTCGCCTTCACCGAGCACGACGGCGGCTGGCACGGGTCCCTGCAGTTCGCCACCGACCTGTTCGACCGCCGCACGGCCGAGTCGATCGTGACGCGGTTCCTGCGGCTGCTCGGTGCGATCGCCGCGAACCCCGTGCGGCGCATCGGTTCGCTGCCGGTCCTGACCGACGCCGAACGCCACGAGCTGGTGATCTCGCGCAACGCCACCGCGCGCACACTGCCGGACGCGGTGCTGCCGGAGCTGATAGAGGCGCAGGTGGATCGCACACCAGATGCCGTGGCGGTGTCGGACGCCAATGGCTCGCTGACCTACGCCGAGCTGGACGCGCGGGCGAACCGGCTGGCCCGGCGGATCGGGGCGGGTCCCGGCGACCTGGTCGGCGTGGTGCTGCCGCGGTCGGCCGACCTGCTCGTGGCACTGGTGGCGGTGCTCAAGTCCGGCGCCGCCTACGTGCCCGTGGACGCCGGCTACCCGGCCTCGCGGATCGCGCTGCTGACTTCGGGCACGCGAGCGGTGATCACACCGGAGTCCTTCGAGGGACTGGAGAGGTTCCCCGCCGAACGGCTCAACGTGCCGGTGCATGCGAGGTCGGCCGCGTACGTGATCCACACGTCCGGCTCCACCGGCACCCCGAAGGGTGTCGTGATCGAGCACGCGTCCCTGGCCGCGTACCTGGCCGAAGCGGTGCGGCTGTACCCGGCGGCGAGCGGGGAGGCGCTGATCCACTCGTCGGTGGCCTTCGACATGCCGGTCACCACGCTGTTCGCGCCGCTGATCTCGGGTGGCCGCGTCCGCTTCGGCGAGCTCGACGGGGCCACCGACCTGCTGAAGGTCACGCCGAGCCACCTGCGGTTGATGGACGTGCCGCCCGCGCGCAACCTCGTCATCGGCGGCGAGGCGCTCGACGCCGAGGTGCTGCGGCGGTGGCGGGCGGCGAACCCCGGCGCCCTCGTCGTCAACGAGTACGGGCCGACCGAGGCGACGGTGGGCTGTGTCGTCTGGGAGATCGCGGAGTCCGAAGGGCCGGTCCCGATCGGCAGGCCGATCGGCAACGCGCGGGTGTACGTGCTCGACACCGCGCTGCGGCCGGTGCCGGAAGGGGTGTGGGGCGAGCTGTACCTCGCGGGTGCCGGGCTCGCCCGCGGTTATCGCGACGCACCGGGCCTCACGGCCGAGCGCTTCGTCGCCGACCCGTTCGGCAGCGGCACCCGCCTGTACCGCACCGGCGACCGCGTCCGGTGGGCGCACGGCCGGCTGGAGTTCGCGGGCCGGCTGGACCACCAGGTCAAGATCCTCGGCTTCCGGGTCGAACCCGCCGAGGTCGAAGCGGCCTTGTCCACAGTGGACGGGGTACGGCAGACAGCGGTGATCACGCGGGACGGACGGCTCGTCGCCTACGTCGTGCCGTCGAGGCCGTTGCGGCCGGGTGAGCTGCGCGGCGCGCTCGCGGCGGAGCTGCCCGCCCACCTGGTGCCGTCGGTGTTCGTCGAGGTGGACGAGATCCCGTTGAACCCCAACGGGAAACTCGACCGCGCCCGGCTGCCCGACCCCGTCGTGACGACGCAGGAGCCGGCGACCGCGGCCGAACGCGAGCTGTGCGCGATCTTCGCCGAGGTGCTGGGCGTCGACCGGGTCGGCGTGCACGACGACTTCTTCGCGCTGGGCGGGCATTCGCTGCCGGCCGCGCAGGTCGTGAACCGGATCAACGCGCGGCTCGGCGCGGACGTGCGGCTCACCGCGTTGTTCAGCGCACCGACGCCCGCCCTTCTCGCGGCTCTCGTCGGTGACGTCCGCACGCCCGTCACCGAGCTGGGTTCGATCCCCCGCCCGGACCGGGTTCCGCTCGCCCCGGTGCAACGCGGGCTCTGGCTGCTGAACCGGCTCGACCCCACGTCACCGCGGTACTCGATGCCGGTCCTGCTGCGGCTGTCACCCGAGGTGGACGCGGCGGCGTTGAAGTGGGCCCTGAACGACGTGGTGACACGGCACGAGATCCTCCGCACGCTGTTCCCGGAGGCGGACGGCGAGCCGTACCAGCTGGTGCGTCCCGCGATGCTGGACGTGGAGACCGTCGAGACGACCGACGTCGACGCGCGCATCCGCACCGAAGTGGCACGCGGGTTC
Organism: Lentzea sp. NPDC004789; assembly: GCF_053601075.1. Taxonomy (NCBI): domain Bacteria; kingdom Bacillati; phylum Actinomycetota; class Actinomycetes; order Pseudonocardiales; family Pseudonocardiaceae; genus Lentzea; species Lentzea sp. NPDC004789. The sequence goes on from NZ_JBSGBE010000002.1 coordinate 125,940, forward strand.
GACCTGACGCGTGAGACGCCGCTGCGGGCGGTGCTGGTGCGCAACGGCGACGAACGCGTGCTGTTGCTCGTGCTGCACCACATCGCGGCCGACGACTGGTCGTTCGGACCACTCGCCCGCGACCTGGCCGCGGCCTACCGGTCGCGCGTCGACGTCACCGCGCCCGCGCAGGCGCCGCTGAGCGTGCAGTACGCCGACTTCGCGCTGTGGCAACAACAACAGCAGCGGCCGGCCGACCTGGACCACTTCCGGCACGTCCTCGCCGGGCTGCCCGAGCAGCACCTGCCGACCGACCGATCTCGTCCGTCCGGTGAGGCGGCGAGGATCGCGCTGGAGCTGCCGCCGGTGGCGACCTTCGCGCGGGAGCACGGGTGCACCGAGTTCACCGTGCTGCACGCCGCATTGGCGGTGCTGCTCGGCAGGCTGGGCGGTGGCGAGGACGTCGTGATCGGCACGCCGGTGTCGGGACGCGCCGACCAACGGCTCGAAGATCTCGTCGGGTACTTCGTCAACACCGTCGCGCTGCGCACCGATCTCAGCGGCGAACCGGGGTTCACCGAGGTGCTGCGGCGGGTCAGGGAGGCCGACCTGGCGGCGTTCGCGCACGCGGCGGTGCCGTTCGACACCGTGGTGGCGGAACTGGCGCCGGGTGCCTCGCTCTTCCGCGCGCTGCTCGTGGTCCTGCCGCCTGCCGCGCGCCTGGCCGACGACCTCGGCGTCACGGTCGAGCCGGTCGGCACCGGCGCGGCGAAGTTCGACCTCACGGTGAACCTCGTGCCGGGACCGGACGGCGTGACCGGTGACCTCGAGTACGACACGGGGTTGTTCGACGCCGCGACGGCGCACCGGCTCGCCGCGACGTTCACGGCACTGGTCCGTGCACTGCTGGCCGAGCCGGAGATGTCGGTGTGGGCGGCCGCGCGACCGGTGGCCCCGGAGGTGCCGGCGTGCGCGGAGACGCTCGTCGACCTGCTGACGGCCCAGGTCGCGCGGACCCCGGACCGGATCGCGGTCGTGGCGGACGAGAAGCTGACGTTCGCGGAGCTCGACGCGCGGAGCACCCGGATCGCACGGTTGCTGGCCGGGCACGGGATCGGCCGGGAGGACGTCGTCGCGGTGCGGCTGCCCCGCTCGGCGGCGGCCGTCGTCGCGTTGTTCGGCGTGCTCAAGGCGGGCGCGGCCTACCAGCCCGTCGACGTCGGCGCGCCGGAGGAACGGGTGCGGCTGCTGACCGGGCACGCGGCCTTCGTGCTGGACGGCCCGCTCGACGGCGAGGAGGCCGACCCCGTCGTGCCCCGGGCGGCGGATCTCGCGTACGTGCTGCACACCTCGGGGTCCACCGGTGCGCCGAAGGGCGTCGCGGTGGAGCACCGGTCGATCGTCAACCTGTTCCACCAGCACCGCGCGGAGATGTTCCCCGAGGTGCCGCACAAGGTCGCGCTCACCGCGCCGCTGACGTTCGACGCGTCGTGGGACCCGGTGCTGTGGCTGCTCGCAGGCCATGAGCTGCACGTGGTCGAGGACGACGTGCGGCGTGATGCGGAGGCGCTGCTGACGTACCTCGCGGAACACCGGATCGACGTCGTGGAGACGACGCCGTCGCACGCGCGGATGCTGCTGGCCACCGGCCCGTTCACCCCGCGGCTGCTCGCGCTGGGCGGTGAGGCGGTCGACCGCGACCTGTGGCGGACGTTGAACGACAACGGCATCCGCGCGATCAACCTGTACGGCCCGACCGAGTCCACTGTGGACGCGGTCACCGCTTGGCTGGGCGAGCACGCCGGACCCGTGATCGGGCGCCCGATCGCCCACACCGCCGCGTACGTGCTGGACCGGCGGTTGCGGCCGGTGCCGGACGGGGTGACCGGTGAGCTGTACCTGGCCGGTGCCGGGACCGCGCGGGGCTACCACGGCCGACCGGCCGACACCGCGGCGCGGTTCGTCGCCGACCCGTTCGGCACCGGCACCCGGATGTACCGCACCGGCGACCTCGCCCGGTGGCGCGACGGCGTGCTCGAGTACGCCGGACGGGCCGACGACCAGATCAAGGTCCGCGGCATGCGCGTCGAACCGGGCGAGATCGAGGCGGCGCTGCGGAACTGCGACGGCGTGTCCGCGGCCGTGGTGGTGCTGCGGGACGAGCAGCTCGTCGGCTACGTCGTCGCGGAGGAGACCGCCGGGCTGCGGGACCGGCTGGCCGCGGTGCTGCCGGAACACCTGGTGCCGCAACGGTTCGTGCGTCTCGACACCCTTCCGCTCACGGCCAGCGGCAAGGTCGACCGGGCCGCGCTGCCCGCCGTCGCACCGGTTCGCCCCGTGGTGGCCCGTGGCGGACGGGAGACCGTGCTGTGCGGGTTGTTCGCGGAGGTGCTGGGAGTGGCCGAAGTCGGCCCGGACGACGACTTCTTCGCACTCGGCGGCCATTCGATGCTGGTGCCCCGGCTGGTCGGCCGCGTGCGCGCCCGGCTCGGCGCGGAGGTGACCGTCCGGCAGGTGTTCGAGGCCCGCACGCCCGCCCGGCTCGCGCCCCTGCTCACCGGTACCACCCGACCGGCGCTCGTCGCGGGCGAACGACCGCGGCGGCTGCCGTTGTCCCACGCCCAGGAACGGTTGTGGTTCCTGCACCGGCTGGAAGGCCCGTCCGCCGACTACAACATCCCGCTCGCGGTGCGGCTGCCGGAGCTGGACATCGACGCGCTGCGAGCCGCGCTGACGGACGTGACGGACCGGCACGAGGTGCTGCGGACCGTCTTCCGCGACGACGAGCAGATCGTGCTGCCGACCGGCACCGCACCACGCCTCGACGTCGGGCCGTGGCACGACAGGGCGCTCGCGTCGGCGGCGGCGCACCCGTTCGACCTCTCGGCCGAACCACCGGTCAGGGCCTGGGTCTTCGGCGACGTGCTGCTGCTCCTGCTGCACCACATCGCCGGTGACGCGGAGTCGATGACACCGCTGGCGCGCGACCTGGCCACCGCCTACCGGGCCCGGCTGCGCGGCGCGGAACCGGACTGGGAGCCGTTGCCCGTGCAGTACGCGGACTTCGCGGTGTGGCAACGGAACCTGCCCGCGGACGACGCGCACTGGGCCGAGGTCCTGGCCGGGTTGCCGGACGAGCTGAACCTGCCGGCGGATCGCCCGCGCACCGGTCTCGCGGCCGGCGCCGGGGTGGTGCCGTTCCGGATTCCTCCCGCGCTGCACGCCCGGCTCGACGCGATCCGGGGTGACGCCACGACGTTCATGGTGGTGCAGGCGGGGCTGGCTGCGTTGCTGACCAGGACGGGCGCGGGCACCGACCTGCCGATCGGGGTGCCGGTCGCGGGCCGGCCGGACGCGGTGCTGGACGACCTCGTCGGGTGCTTCCTGAACACCGTGGTGCTGCGCGTGCGCACCGAGGGCGACCCGGCGTTCCGCGAGCTGGTCGGCCGGGTGCGCGACACCGCGCTCGACGCCTACGAACACCAGGACACGCCGTTCGAACGGCTCGTCGAGGTGCTCAACCCGCCGCGGTCGGCGGGACGGCACCCGCTGTTCCAGGTCATGCTGTCCTACCGGGTCGGTGGCGCCGCGGAGGTGCTCGGCGAGCCGGTCGAGGTCAGCTCGCCGTCCGCGCGGTTCGACCTTTCGTTCAGCGTCACCGAGCAACCGGGTGGCGGACTGGACGGGGAGATCCACTACTCGGCGGCGCTCTTCGACCACGAGACGGTGACGAGGCTCGCGGAACGGTTCGTGCGGCTGCTCGACCAGGCGGCCACCGGACCGGACGACCCGATCAGCTCGCTGGACGTGCTGCTGCCCGGTGAACCGGTCGTGCACGACACCGCCGCCGAAGTTCCGGTGACACCGGCGATCCGCGGCGCGGCGGACGCGATCGCGGTGATCGACGGCGAGGTCCAGCTCACCTACGCCGAGCTGGAACGCCGCGTGAACCGGTTGGCGCACCTGCTCATCAGCACCGGTGTGGGCCCGGAATCCGTCGTGGCCATCGCGTTGCCGCGCTCGGCGGACTTCGTCGTGGCGGTGCACGCGGTGTTCCGGGCAGGGGCCGCCTACACACCGCTCGACGTCGAGGGACCAGCCGAACGCGCCCAGGCCGTGCTGGACGACTCGTCGGCGTCGATCGTGATCACCCGGGCCACCCTCGCCGACTCGGCGCACTTCCCCGACCACGACCCCGGTTGCCGGGCGCACCCGGACAACGCGGCCTACGTGCTCTTCACCTCCGGCTCGACCGGACGGCCGAAGGGTGTCGTGGTCTCGCGGTCGTCGATGGAAAACCACCTGGCGTGGCTGCAGCGCACCTACCCGCTCGGGCCGCAGGACCGGGTGCTGCACAAGACACCGGCCGGGTTCACCGTGTCGGTGTGGGAGCTCTTCTGGCCGCTGCGGGTGGGAGCAACTCTGGTCGTGGCGGAACCAGGCGCGCACCGCGACCCGGCCCGGCTGGCGGAGCTCGTCGAGCGGCACGGCATCACGACCGTCCACTTCGTGCCGTCGATGCTCGGCGTCTTCCGCGGCGCACTGCCGAAGCGCGTGTTCGTCGGCGGGGAGGCGCTCACCCGCGACCTCGCGGCGAGGGTGGGCGACGTGGGCTACAAGTACGGCTCCACCGAGGTCACCTGCGACGTGACCGCGTGGGACGGTGATCCCGGCGACCGGCCGCTCGTGCCGATCGGCACGCCGATCGCCAACACCGGTGTGGAGGTGCTGGACGACTCGTTGCGGCCGGTACCGCCCGGTGTGCCGGGCGAGCTGTACGTGACCGGGACACCGTTGGCCCGCGGGTACGCCGGAGCGGCCGCGCTGACGGCGCAACGGTTCGTCGCCGCGCCGGGCGGTGGCCGCAGGTACCGGACGGGCGACCTGGTCCGCTGGGACAACCGCGGGCGGCTGCACTTCGTCGGCAGGGCCGACGGCCAGCTCAACGTCCGGGGTGTGCGGGTCGAGCCCGGCGAGATCGAGGCCGCGCTCACCTCCGTGCCGGGCGTCGGCCAGGCGGTCGTGGTGCTGCGGGACGGCAGGCTGACCGGGTACGTGACGGGAGCCGAGGTGACCCGGCACGACCTCGCCGGGAAGCTCCCGTCGCACCTGGTGCCCGCCGCGATCGTGACCGTGGCCGAGTTCCCGCGCACGACGAGCGGCAAGATCGACCGTGCGGCCCTTCCGGCTCCACAGTGGACTGTCGAGGGGCGCGGGCCGCAGAACGACACCGAGCGACACCTGTGCGCGCTCGTGGCCGACGTGCTGGGTGTGGCGTCGGTCGGCCCGGAGGACGACTTCTTCGCGCTGGGCGGGCATTCGCTCACCGCGGCGAAGCTCGTCGGCCGGATCCGCGAGGAGCTGGGCGGCACGCTGACCCTGCGCACCGTCTTCGAAACGCCCACGGTCGCGGGTCTCGCGCTCCGGTTGCACGACACGGCCGACCCGCTGGCTCCGGTGCTGCGACTGCGTTCGGGTGAGCCCGCGGTGTTCTGCGTGCACCCGCTCGGCGGGCTCGCCTGGCCGTACACGAGGCTCGGCGGCGGCTTCGGGATCCACGGCCTGCAGGCCGACGGGCTCGCGGGCACCGGCCGGCTGCCCGGCAGCATCGCCGAGATGGCCGCGCGGTACGTCGCACGGGTCCGCGAGGTGCAGCCGGAAGGACCGTACCGGCTGGTGGCCTGGTCGTTCGGCGGCTACGTCGCGCACGAGATGGCCGTGCAGCTGCGCGAATCCGGCGCCGAGGTCGCATTCCTCGCCCTGCTGGACACCTATCCGCGCGTCGCCGCCGCACGGAGCGAACAGGAGCTCCTCGCCGGGGTGGAGCTGCCCGGCGAGCTGCAGGACCTGAGGGCCGCCAAAGCGGTGTTCGTCAACAACGACGCCATCGCCGCGCGGCACGTGCCGCGCACGTTCGACGGAGACCTCGTGTTCTGCCAGGCCACCCGGCTCGACGACGGCGAGCAGCCGCGCTCCCCGTCGTTGTGGCGGCCGCACGTCACCGGACGCGTCGACGTGCACCCGGTGGACGCCACCCACAACGGACTGCTCGACGAGCGGCCCGCCCAGGAAATCGGCCGGCTGATCGCCCGCCTGATCGAGAGGAACGCACGATGACCAATCCCTTCGACGACCCCGACGGCGTGTTCCTGGTGCTGGTCAACCACGAGAACCAGCACTCGCTGTGGCCGGAGTTCGCGGCCGTCCCGGACGGCTGGACTCGGGTGCACGGTCCCGCGTCACGCACCGAGTGCCTCGACTACGTCGAGCGCGAATGGACCGACCTCAGGCCGAAGAGCCTCATCGAGGCGATGGGCGCATGACCACCGCGACTTCCGGTCTCCTCCTCGACGAGGACCTCCAGGCGTTCGGCGAGATCGCGAGTCAGCTCGCGGACGGGTCCTCTGTGGACACCCGTGAGTTCGTCACCGCCGCGCGGCGGGCGTGGGAGGACGCGCCGAGCGGTGTGCGGGTCGCGATCCGCGACTTCCGCAGGCATTCGGGCCGGGACGGCAGGCTGGTCCTCTCCGGGCTGCCGCTCGGCGAGGTGCCGGACACGCCGATGGTCGCGGGTTCGGTGCAGCGCACCGCGACGGTGGCCGCCGCGACGCTGCTGCTCGTCGCCCACGGTCTGGGCGATCCCGGGGCGTTCCTCGCGGAGAAGTCCGGGGCGCTGGTCCAGGACGTGGTGCCCGTGCCGGGCCAGGAACACGTGCAGGGCAACGCCGGCTCGGTGGAGCTCACCTTCCACATCGAGAACGCCTTCCACCCGCACCGCCCGGACCACGTCCTGCTGCTGTGCCTGCGTCCCGACCACGACGAGGTCGCGCAACTGCGCACCGCCTGCGTGCGCCGGCTCCTCCCCCACCTCCCCCACGACGTCCGGGAAGCGCTGCACCGCCCCGAGTTCGTGACGTCCGCGCCGCCGTCGTTCGGTGGCACGGGCGCCGGTGCCGTGCACGCGATCCTCACCGGCGACCACGACGACCCGGACCTCCGCTACGACCAGGCCGCCACCCGTGCCACCACCGGTGCGGGCGAGGCCGCGCTCGCGGTGCTCAACGACCTGATCCGCGCGCACGGCGACGGAGTCCGGTTGCGGCGCGGCGACCTGGCGATCGTCGACAACCGGGTGACCATGCACGGCCGCTCGTCGTTCACCCCGCGCTACGACGGCCGCGACCGCTGGCTGCAGCGCACCTTCACGTTCGCGGACCTGCGCCGCTCCCGGGACCACCGTCCCGGCGACGGCGGCGTGCTCGTCCAGTGAGAGCCACGAGGAGCCATCCCGATGACTGACGTCTTCGCCCTGACGGAGTCCAACGTCCGCAGCTACTGCCGCGACTTCCCCGCGGTCTTCACCCGCGCCGAGGGCCACCACCTGTGGGACACGACCGGCCGCCGGTACGTCGACCTGCTGTGCGGCGCGGGAGCCCTGAACTACGGCCACAACCCGCCGGAGATGGTCGGCCGCGTCGTGCGGTACCTCACGTCCGGCGGCCCGGTGCAGTCGCTCGACCTGCACACCACCGCCAAGCAGTCGTTCCTGGAGCGCTTCCGCGACGTGATCCTCGAACCGCGCGGAATGGGTTCGCACGTCGTGCAGTTCCCCGGCCCCGCCGGGACGCTCGCCGTCGAGGCGGCGCTGAAGCTGGCGCGCAAGGTGACCGGGAGAACGGGGGTCGTGGCGTTTCGCGGCGCGTTCCACGGCGCCTCACTGGGTTCACTCGCGGCGACCACGTCACCGTTGTTGCGCGGCGCGGCGGGCACACCGCTGCGGGACGTGACCTTCCTGCCCTACGGCGAACCGCTCGTCCTCGACGCACTGCCCGAACCACCGGCGGCGATCCTGCTGGAGACCGTCCAGGGCGAGGGAGGCCTGGCCGCGGCCACCGGAACGTGGCTCGCCGAGGTGCGGGCACTCGCGGACCGCACCGGCGCCCTGCTGATCGTCGACGACATCCAGGCGGGCTGCGGCCGGACGGGGTCGTTCTTCAGCTTCGAGCCGTTCGGCGTCCTCCCCGACCTCGTCTGCCTGTCGAAGTCCCTGAGCGGCATGGGTCTGCCCATGGCGGCCGTGCTGATCCGGCGCGACCTCGACCAGTGGGCACCCGGCGAGCACAACGGCACGTTCCGGGGCCACAACCTGGCTTTCGTCGCGGGAACGGCCGCGGTGGAGCTGTGGCGGGACCCCGGCTTCACCACGCACGTCGCCCGGCTGGCCCGCGCGGTGCGCGCCACGCTGCACGCGGTGGTCCACTCGCTGCCGGACGGGACCGCGTCGGTCGCCGGTCGCGGCACGATGAGCGGTCTGCGGTTCACCGATCCCGCGCTGACCAGCCGCGTGCGCGAGGAGCTGTACCGAGCGGGCGTGATCGCCGAGACGGCGGGCGCGGGGCACGTGCTGAAGCTGCTGCCGCCGTTGACGATGCCGCTGGACGAGTGGGAGTGCGTGGCGAGCCTGATCCACGCCGTCGTGGTGAACCTCGCCGTGCCCGCGTCGGCCTGAGCCGAAGACCACTTTCAATACACTGACGTATCCGATACAGTGATGTATCGAACGGAGGTGGGACTGTGGCGGAGCCAGGAGCACGGCGGGTGACCAAACGCCGCGCCGAGACGAGACAGCGGTTGTTGCAGGCGGCGCTCGCGGTGTTCGCCGAGGAAGGCTTCGGCCGCTCCACCGTCGACCAGGTGTGCGCGCGAGCCGGGTACACGCGCGGAGCGTTCTACTCGAACTTCGACTCACTGGACGAGCTGTTCCTCGCCGTCTGGGAGCACTGGTCGACCGAGCTGATCACCCGCATGCGCGAGGCGTTCGAGGCCTTCGAGCAGGCCGCGGTCACCGACGTCGAGGGCGTCGTCGCGCACCTGCTGCGGGCCGTGCCGATGGACGAGGGCTGGTACCGCGTGAGCACCGAGTTCACCGCCCACGCGCTGCGCAACCCGCAGCTGCGCCGGGTGATCGTCGAACGCGAGCAGGCCATCTCGGCATCCCTGATGCCGTACCTGCTGACGGCGCTGGCCGCGGTCGGACGCACGGTGCCGGATCCCGGCGCACTCGGCCAGGCACTCGTCGCCGTGCACGACGGCACCGCGCTGCAGTGCTTCAGCGAACCGGGCGACGCCACCGTCCAGCAGCGCCGGACCACCCTGTTCACCCACGTCGTCACCGCGTACAGCAGCGAAAGCAGGCAGCAGTCATGAGCGACGAAGCAGACGTCATCGTGGTCGGAGCCGGTCTCGCCGGCCTGGTCGCCACCTACGAGCTCACCAGGGCCGGCCGCCGCGTGCTGGTCGTCGACCAGGAGAACCGCGCCAACCTGGGCGGCCAGGCGTTCTGGTCGCTCGGCGGGCTCTTCCTCGTCGACAGCCCCGAACAGCGGCGCAACGGCATCAAGGACTCCTACGAGCTGGCGTTGCAGGACTGGCTGGGCTCGGCGGGCTTCGACCGCGACGACGAGGACCACTGGGCCCGGCAGTGGGCGCAGGCCTACGTCCGGTTCGCCGCCACGGAGAAGCGGCAGTACCTGCACGACCTCGGGCTGCGGTTCACGCCGGTGGTCGGCTGGGCCGAGCGCGGCGGCGGTGTCGCGGACGGGCACGGCAACTCGGTGCCCCGCTTCCACCTGACCTGGGGCACGGGCCCGGAGGTGGTGCGGGTGTTCGCAGAGCCCGTGCTCGCCGCCGAACGCCGCGGGCTGGTGCGGTTCGCGTTCCGCCACCAGGTCGACGAGCTGATCGTCGAGAACGGTGCCGCGGTGGGCGTGCGGGGCAGTGTGCTGGAACCGTCCGATCTGGACCGCGGCAAGGCGTCGTCGCGCGTCGCCGTGGACAGCTTCGAGTTGCGCGCCAAGGCCGTCATCGTGACCTCGGGCGGCATCGGGCACAACCACGACCTGGTCCGCGCCAACTGGCCGGTCGACCGGCTCGGCCCCTGCCCGGAGACGATGATCGCCGGGGTGCCCGCGCACGTGGACGGGCGGATGCTCGCGATCAGCGAGCAGGCGGGCGCCAACCTGGTCAACCGCGACCGCATGTGGCACTACACCGAGGGCCTGCACAACTGGGACCCGATCTGGCCGAACCACGCGATCAGGATCATCCCCGGCCCGTCGTCGATGTGGTTCGACGCCACCGGCAAGCGCCTGCCCGCGCCGAACTTCCCCGGCTTCGACACCAACGCCTCGATGAAGGCGATCCTCTCGACCGGCTACGACTACTCCTGGTTCGTTCTCGACCAGACCATCCTCGGCCGCGAGTTCGTGCTGTCGGGCTCCGAGCAGAACCCCGACATCACCGGCAAGGACATCCGCAAGATGCTGGCCAGCCGCGGCGGCAAGGGCGCCCCGGCCCCGATCGAGGCGTTCAAGAACCACGGCGTCGACTTCGTCGTGGCCCGCACCGTCGGCGAGCTCGTCGCCGGCATGAACAAGATCGCTCGCGGCCCGCAGCTCGACGCCGCCCAGCTCGAACGCCAGATCGTCGCCCGCGATCGCGAGGTCGCCAACGGGTTCTCCAAGGACCTCCAGCTCATGGCCATCGCCAACGCCCGCCGCAGCTGGGGCGACCGGCTGGTCCGCACCGCGAAGCCGCACCGGCTCCTCGACCCCGAGCACGGTCCGCTGATCGCCGTGCGGCTCAACGTGCTCACGCGCAAGACGCTGGGCGGCATCCAGACGAACCTCGACTCGCAGGCGGTGCGCGCGGACGGCACGCCGTTGCCCGGCCTGTACGCGGCGGGCGAGGTCGCCGGCTTCGGTGGCGGTGGTGTGCACGGCTACAACGCGCTGGAAGGCACGTTCCTGGGCGGCTGCATCTTCTCCGGCAGGGCCGCCGGTCGCGCTCTCGCCCGAAGCCTCGCGTGAGATCGCACGCGTGACGGCGGAGGTGCTGCTGGCCTCGGTGGCCGCGTTCGGCCTGGCGGTGCTGTCCGCCGTGGCCGGGTTCGGTGGCGGGGTGCTGCTGTTACCGGTGTTCACCGCGTTGTTCGGGCTGCGGGCGGCGGTGCCGATGCTGACGCTGACCCAGTTGTCCAGCAACGGTTCCCGCGTGTGGTTGAACCGCGCCGAGCTGCGCCGGCCGATGATCGGCTGGTTCGCGCTCGGCGCGGTCCCGTGCGCGGTCGCGGGCGGCCTGCTGCTGGCACGGGCGCCCCTCGCACCGTTGAAGGTCGTGCTCGGGGTGTTCCTGATCGCCGTGGTCGGGTGGCGGCATCTCCCCCGAACCCGGCGCCGCCCGCCGAACGAGAGGACTTTCGCCGCGGTGGGGGCGGCCTCCGGCCTCGGGTCCGCACTGCTGGGATCGGTGGGGCCGCTGACCGCGCCGTTCTTCCTCGCCGCCGGGCTGACCCGGGCCGCCTACATCGGCACCGAGGCCGCCAGTGCGCTCACCCTGCACCTGACCAAGATCGCCACCTATGGCGCGGGCGACCTGCTCACCAGCCGTGTGGTGCTGTACGGCCTCGTGCTCACGCCCGCCACCCTGGCCGGCACGTGGGCCGGCCGGAAGGTCGTCGGCCGGATCAGCGACCGGGTGTTCGTCGTGCTCGTCGAAGCCGGGCTGCTGGTCGCGGGCGTGCTGTTCCTGACCGGATTCTGAGCACGGCCGAGAATTGGCCTCGGCGTGCGCATGTTGGCCTGAGGGTGGCCGTCGCTTGGCCTTCGCTTTCCCTTGCGGCTCCTAGCGTTTCGGGTGTCAGTTCCCCGGCGTTGCGGAGGTAGGTCCCATGCAGGTCAAGTTCCGGATGCTCGTTCCCGTCGCCTTGCTGGCGGTGGGTCTCGCGGCGTGCGGCAGCGGCAACGCGCAGACGTCGAGCACGCCCGCCGCCAACCAGCAGGCGGCCGCCACGAAGAAGCCGGCGCACGGCCACAAGAAGAAGAAAGAGGAGCCGCTCACCGGTGACGTGAAGCAGAAGGCCGAGCAGGCGGCGCTCGCGAAGTACCCCGGCACGGTCACCAAGTCCGAGCACGACACCGAGAAGCCCGGCATGTACGCGGTGGAGATCAAGCAGGCGAACGGCCAGAGCGTCGAGGTGTACCTCGACAAGTCCTACCAGGTCACCGGTACCAAGAACGAGGCCGGCCAGGGCGATGGCGACGGCAGCTGAGCCGGGCGGGGTGAACGCGGTGGTGTCGTCGGCCGTAGTAGCTGACGGAGGCTCCGACACCATGCGCATCCTGATCATCGAGGACGACGACCGGATCGCGCTGCCCCTCGCGGAAGGGTTGCGGCGCTACGGGTTCGACGTCGACCGCGTGTGCACCGGTGCGGCGGCGCTGGCCGCCGCACCGGTGGACATGGTCCTGCTCGACCTCGGCCTGCCCGACATCGACGGCATCGACCTGTGCCGGCACCTGCGGGCGAGCTCCGGCGTGCCGATCATCATGATCACCGCGCGCGGCGAGGAGGCCGACCGCGTCGTCGGCCTGGAGCTCGGCGCCGACGACTACCTCGCCAAGCCGTTCAGCCTGCGCGAGCTGGTCGCGCGCATCCGGGCCGTGACCCGCCGCGCCGTTCCGGCGACGCGGCTCGTCACCACCCCGGACACCGCGCAACGGCTCGGGCCGCTCGTGATCGACCGGCGCACCCGCCAGGTCCACCTGCACGGCGAACCGGTCGAGCTGGCGCCCAAGCAGTTCGACCTGCTCGCCCTGCTCGCCGACGACCCCGGCGCGGTGTGCTCGCGGCAGCAGATCCTCGACAGCGTCTGGGAACCGCACTTCTTCGGCCCGACCAAGACGCTGGACGTGCACGTCGCGGCCGTGCGCCGCAAGCTCGGCGACCCGGCCTGGATCGAGACGTTGCGCGGCGTCGGGTTCCGGCTCACCGTTCCCGGTGCCACGGCCGAATCGGCATGACCAGGCGCCTGCTGCTGAGCTTCCTGGGCATCACGCTGCTGGTGCTGCTCGGCCTGGAGATCCCGTTCGGCGTGATCTACGGCCGGGTCGAGGCGGCGCGGTTCACCCAGGCCGTCGAACGCGACGCCGTGATGCTCACCGAACTGGCGGAGGAGGAGATCGAGCAGGGCGACACCAGGGCGCTGCCCGAGCTCATCACCGACTACGCGACCCGCACCGACACCCGCGTCACCGTCGTCGACCGCACCGGCGCGCTGCTCATCGACTCCCGCACCGCCGTGCCGCGCAGAACAGATCTCTCCGGTTCCACCGACATCGCCGACGCGCTGCGCAACAGGCCCACGGTGAGCACCCGCCCCGGTGACGTGCTCACCGTCACCAGACCCGCGTCGTCCGGGACGCTCGTGCGGGGCGCGGTCCGGGTGTCCGCGTCCACCGCCTCGGTCGCGGCGCAGGTGCGGCGGATGTGGGTGATCCTCGCCCTCGCCGGCCTCGGTGTGCTCGCGATCGCCGCGGTCATCGGGTTCGCGATCTCCCGCTGGGTCACCCGGCCGCTGCGCGCCCTCGAACACGCCACCGCCTCGTTCGCCGGCGGCGTGCTGTCCGACCCGCCCGACCTGCACGCGGGCCCACCGGAGCTGCGCCGCGTCGCCGCCGCGTTCACCGCCACCGCGACCCGCCTGCAACACCTGCTGCAGGCCCAGCACTCCTTCGCCGCGGAGGCCTCTCATCAGCTCAAGACACCGCTGACCGCGTTGCGGCTGCGGCTGGAGAACCTCGAACCCCGGCTGCACCCCGACGCTCACTCCGATCTCGACGACACCCTCGCCGAGATCGACCGGCTCGACCGCCTGGTCCACGGCCTGCTCGCCCTGGCACGCCTGGAGAACAGCGCGACCAGGGCCCAGCCGGTCGACATCGACGCCGTGGTCGCCGAACGAGCCGAGACGTGGGCCGCGTTCGCCGCCGAGAACGACGTCACGATCGCCGTGCGCGGCACCGCGGCCGGCCCGGTGGCGGCTCTCCCGGAGGCGGTCGAGCAGATCATCGACAACCTGCTCGCCAACGCCCTGCGCGTCGCGCCACCCCACAGCACCATCACCCTCGCCACGGTGCCCGGCCACGACGTCGAACTCCACGTCGCCGACCAGGGGCCCGGCATGACACCCGAACAGCAGGCCCAGGCCTGCCAACGGTTCTGGCGCGGCGACACCACGGGCGAAGGCACCGGTCTCGGCCTCGCCATCGTCGCCCAGCTCGTCCGCGGCAGCGGCGGAGACCTCACCTTCCTGGACGCGCCGGGCGGAGGTCTCGACGTGATGATCCGGCTCAACCGGGCCCCGGCACGGCACGGCCCCCGCCCGCAGGTCGCGGACGAGGGCCGTGCCGGATCCGGTGCGCTCAGCCCAGGTTCTTGAGCAGCGCGGTGACCGCGTCGTCCAGGCCGGTGGTGGGGCGGCCGAGCAGCGCGCGCAGGTCACCGCTGTCGGAGGCCAGCTCGCCGTCGGCGATCGCGCGGTCGGCGTCCACGAGCATGTCGGCGACGAACTCGGGCAGTCCCGCACCCACCAGGATGCTCCGGTGCTGCGCCGCGGGGACGTCCTGGTAGGAGACCGGCTTGCCGGAGATCCGGGCGACCGAAGCGGCGAGATCGGCGTAGCTCCAGGCCTCGTCGGCGGCGAGCTCGTAGACCTTGTTCTCGTGGCCGGTGCCGGTGAGGACCGCGACGGCGGCGTCGGCGTAGTCGGCGCGCGGCACGCCACCGAGCTCGCCCTCGCCCGCGCTGCCGAGGACGGCACCGGTCGCCAGCGCCTGGGCGACGCCCTGCTCGTAGTTCTCGGTGTACCAGCTGTTGCGCAGGAACGTGAACGTCAGGCCCGAGTCCCGGATGACCTCCTCGGTGGCCTTGTGCTCGGGGGCCAGGCTGATGGTGGCGGTGTCGGCGCCCAGGATGCTGGTGTAGACGAGGTGGCTCACGCCGGCGGCCTTGGCGGCCTCCACGGCGGCGGTGTGCTGGGCGACGCGGCGGCCGACCTCGCTGCTGGAGACCAGCAGCACCTTGTCCGCACCCGCGAACGCCTCGGTCAGCGTCGACGGCTGCTCGTAGTCCGCGACGCGCACCTGCACACCGAGCGCGGCCAGGTCGGCGGCCTTCTCCGGGTTCCGGACCGCGGCCACGATCTCACCTGCGGGGACCTTCTGGGCGAGCGCTTCCACGACCAGGCGGCCGAGGTGTCCGGTGGCACCGGTGACGACGATCATCGAGGTTCTCCTTCGCGTCTGTACTTCACCCAGGTTTGTACAAACTTTTCGAAAGTGCAACCCCTGAGTGAGTACGATCTCTTACGTCGTGCGGCGTATTGGGTAGTATGAGAGCCGTGAGCGATGTGACGAGTTCCGTGGACGAGCAGGACGAGTTCCTGTTCGACGTGTTCGCACAGCGCTGCCCGTCGCGTTCGACGCTGGAGCACCTGACCGGCAAGTGGGGCACGCTGGCGATGGTCGCCCTGCACGAGGGCACGTTCCGCTTCAACCAGTTGCGCCGCCGGGTCGACGGGGTGAGCGAGAAGATGCTCGCGCAGACCCTGCAGGCCCTGGAGCGGGACGGGTTCGTCCACCGCGAGGCGCAGGCGACGATCCCGCCCAAGGTGGAGTACAGCCTGACCGACCGCGGCAGGCACACCGCCGGGCTGCTGATCGGCCTCATCCAGGACGTCGAGGCGCAGATGCCGGAGGTCATGGCCGCACGGGAGCGCTACGACGCGACCAGGTGACACACTTCTTACTAACCTGTAAGTTAGCTGCCGTGAACATCATGGCTGAGAAGGCTGTCACCGACGTCGACGCGGTCGAGGACTTCTACGACCGCTGGGCGAAGGCGTGGAACGACCGCGACGCCGACGCGGTGGCGGCACTGTGCTCCGAAGACCTCGTCTACGACGAACCCGCGCTCCGCTCGACGGCGCACGGACGTGAGGCCCTCCGCGACTTCGTCGCGCACATGGCCCGCACGTTCCCCGATTTCTCGTTCACGCGCGAGGGCTGCTACGCCGAGACGAGCCGGCGTGCGGTGCTGGTGGCATGGCGCTTCAGCGGCACCGTCGCCGGTACCGACCGGCGCGTCGAGTTCCACGGTGACGACCGGCTGGAGCTGGGCGAGAACGGACTGGTCCACGCCTATCGCTGCCTGTACGACAACAAGTTCGTGGAGCGCCAGGTCCGGGGATGAGCGAACCCACCCCCGTCCGCCTGCCCGCCGCGGCACGCCGGGCGGTGATCCTCGACGCCGCCGCACTCGAGTTCGCCCGCAACGGACTGGCCGGCGGACGGCTGGACGCCATCGCGGAACGAGCCGGCATCTCACACCCGCGCATCGTGCAGATGTTCGGCTCCAAGAAGAAGTTGTTCCTCGAAGTCGTCGAGGTCGCGTACACCAAGATCGAGGCCGCGTTCGAGAGCGCCCAGCCGACCCTGCCGGACCTGGGTGAGGCCTACCGGAGGCTCGTGCGCGAGGACCGCACCATCGGTCTGCTGATGCTGCACGGCTATGCGGCGGCGGCCGACGCGGACGTGCAGGAGGCGGTGCGACGACGCCACCTGGATCTCATGGCCTCGATCGCCCGGTTGACGGGCGCGGACGGGTCGCGGGTGCGCACGTTCTTCGCCACGGGGCTGGTCCAGACGGTGACCGCCGCGCTCGAACTGTCCGAGCACCGCGCCGACACGGCGTGGAGCGCCTGGCTCCTGGAGCTCGTCGGTCCGGCACCGTCCACATAGGAGCGGGACACCGAAGGACAAACCGGTCTTCTTCGTTCCCAGTGAACAACCGAACCTTGCTCGACGCCCTCCCATCGGATGACCCTGTGCCTGCCCCTGCAGAAAGGACTCCTCCGATGACCAGAAGAGCGCTCCCTGCCGCGCTCGCGCTCGTCACCGCCCTGTTCGGTCTCACCACCCCTGCCACGCCGGCGTTCGCCGCCGCGTGCGGGGACCAGGTGGTCGGCAACGGCGGCTTCGAGAACGGGACGACGCCGTGGACCCAGACGGCCGGCGTCATCTCCGCCGGGACGACCGCCGAACCCGCGCACGGTGGCACCACCGTCGCGTGGCTCGGCGGTGACGGCACCACCCACACGGACACGTTGTCCCAGTCGGTCACCCTGCCGGCCGGCTGCGCATCGGCGACGTTGACCTACTGGCTGCACATCGACACCAAGGAGACGACCAGCAGCACCCAGTACGACAAGCTGGCGGTCCAGGTCGGTTCGACGACGGTCGCCAGTTACTCCAATTTGGACAAGAACACCGGGTACGTCCAGAAGAGCGTCGACGTGTCGGCGTTCCTCGGGCAGACGGTCACGCTCAAGGTGACCGGCACCGAGGACTCCAGCCTGGTGACCAACTTCCTGCTCGACGACGTCGCGCTCACCACGTCGGACAGCCCGCAGCCGCCGGCCGACGGCACGCGGACGCCGGTCAGTCCCAAGTACACGGTCAGCCTCGCGTCCAACACCACCGGTGACACGTGGACCGGCCACGAGTCGGTCACCTTCACCAACGGCGCGCCGACCGCGTTGCCCGAGGTGTACCTGCGGCTGTGGGACAACGCCCACGGCAGCTGCCCGGCGACGCCGATCACGGTCACCAACGTCAGCGGCGGCACGCCGTCGGCGTTGAGCGTGAACTGCACCGCGCTCAAGATCACCCTGCCGGCGCCGCTGGCCCAGGGACAGTCCGCGACCATCGGGTTCGACCTGGGCATCGTCGTCCCGAGCGGCGCCGACCGGTTCGGCCACGACGGCGCGTACAACATGATCGGCAACGCGCTGCCGGTGCTCGCGGTCCGCGACGGCGCGGGCTGGCACCTCGACCCGTACACCAACAACGGCGAGTCGTTCTACGCGGTGATCAGCGACTTCGACGTCACCCTGACGCACCCGACGTCGTTGCTCACGCCCGCCACCGGCACGTCGACCGAGACCGTCAGCGGCAGCAACACCATCACCCGCGCCACCGCGGCCAACGTCCGCGAGTTCGCGTGGGCGGCGGGTCCGTTCTCGAAGATCTCCGGCACGTCGGCGAAGGGCTTCAAGGTCAACGTCTACGGCACCAGCGGGATCTCCAGCAGCAGCGCGAGCTCGATGCTCACGCTGGCGAAGGACGCGCTCGACGTGCACTCCGGCAGGTTCGGCGACTACCCGTACCAGGAGATGGACGTCGTGCTGGACAACAACTTCTGGTTCGGCGGCATGGAGTACCCCGGGTTCGTGCTCGACCTGGTGTCGAACGTGGCGCTCCCGCACGAGCTGGCGCACCAGTGGTTCTACGGGATCGTGGGCAACGACGAGTACAACTCGCCGTGGCTCGACGAGAGCTTCACCGACTACGCCACGGACCTCTACCGGGGCGTGACCGGCAGCGGCTGCGGCATCACCTGGCAGTCGAGCGCGGAGAAGCTGAGCAACTCGATGGCGTACTGGGACGCACATTCCTCGCGCTACTCCACGGTCGTCTACAACTACGGCAAGTGCACGCTGCACGACCTGCGGCGGCTCATCGGTGACACGGCGATGGCGAACCTGCTGAAGTCCTACGCCCAGTCGCACTGGTACGGCGTCTCGACGACGGCCGACTTCAAGGCGGCGGCCCAGGCCGCGGCCGGCTCGACGGACCTGACGTCGTTCTGGGCGTCACACCGCGTCGAGGGCTGATCGGCCCCAGCTGAAAGCGTCGGCCTCCCCGGTTCGTCCGGGGAGGCCGGCGCTCTTCAGTTGACGCAGGTGACCCCGCCCGCCGTGATCTCCGGCTCGGCGGGCGCCGGCTGCGTGGTGGCGGGCTGGCGCCGGGCGCCGTCGAGGCCGAGTCCGGCGCCGCCGCCGAACCGGTCGGCGGCCGAGCCGGAGTAGTCCTGCCCGAGGAACACCCGCACGCGTCCCGCCGGAACGACCGCGTCCGATCGGATCGGCAGGCCGCCCAGCTCCTGCGCCACCGCCTGCGCACCGGCCTGCGCGCCGGAGCCGTACAGCACCACCGAACTCGCCAGGACCGTCTCGGCGTTCGCCGCGGTTCCCTCCAGATAACCCTTTGCCACCAACGACTTCAGCACCGCGGCGGCCACGCCCGGGCGGTTCGAGGCGTTGCGCACGTCGACCGTGACGCCCGCCTTGTCCGCATCCGGCCGGCTGGTGGGAGGGGCCGTCGTCCTGGACGGGTCCGCGGTGAGCGACTGGACGAACGCGCGCACCTGGGCGGGGTCGACCTGGACCGCCATGCCGTCCTCGGGGGTCCGCAGGTCCAGCCGGCCGGTCGGGATGGTCTTGAACTCGATGTGCCCGCCGGTCAGGCCCTGCATCTGCCCGGCGAACCCCAGCACGTCCCAGTCGGCGTCCAGCACGATCGACCTGCTCACCGCGGAGATCAGGTCGCGCAGCCTGCCCTGGTCGGTGAGCACGCCGGCGGAGAGGATCTTGCGGGCGAGACCCGCGAGGAAGACCTGCTGGCGGACGATGCGGTCGAGGTCGCCGCGCGGCAGGTCGTAGCGCTGCCGCACGAACGCGAGGGCGTCCTTGCCGGCGACGGTGTGCTGACCGGCGCTGAACCGGGCACCGGACTTGGGCTCGTCGACCGCGTGGGTGAGGCAGACGTCGACGCCGCCGACGGCCTTGGTGATCTCGTAGAAGCCCGCGAGGTTGACCTCGGCGTAGTGGTCGATCGTCACGCCGGTGAGGTCCTGGACGGTGGCGATGAGGTTCTTCGCGCCCGCCTGCCGCGACCGGGTCTCGATGTCCGCCGCGTCGGTCCTGCCCTGCTTGCGCAGTGCGGCGGCGGTGTCGTTCTTGGCGGCCGCGTAGGCGGAGTTGAGCTTGTGCTTGCCGTAGCCGCCGGCGATGTCCACGTAGGAGTCGCGGGGGAAGGAGATCGCGACCGCCTTGCTGCCGTCGTTGGGCAGGTGCAGCAGGATCATCGTGTCGGTGTTGAACCCGCCGTCGTCGCTGCCACCGGCCTGCAGCTCGTCGAGCACCTGCCGCGGCAGCGGGTTGCCCTTCGAGTCGGTGCGGCTGTCCATGCCGACCAGCAGGATGTCCACCGAGCCGTCCCGCGGTCTCTCCCCGCCGGCGTCGTGGCCGATCACGTCGGTGGTGGCCAGCTGGCTCTGGAACGACCTCAGGTTGACGTAGCCGTAGCCGCACCCGAGGAGCACCGCCGCCGACAGCAGGCTCACGACCGCCTTCCCGGTGCCGCGCACCCCGGTGGCGGCGCGTGATCGTCGCGCCCGCGGCGGAGCCGGTGGCCGGACAGGATCGGTTCGCTCGGTGGGCAGGTCGGCCAGAGACCTGCGCCGTGGTCCGGCCCCGCGCTCCATGCAGACCTTCCTCCTTCGTCCAGGCCCGCCGCCGGGATCAGTTCGCCGGTTTCGGGCCCTGCTGGGCGTTCTTGAGCTGCTGCTGCAGCTCGTCCACCTGTTGCTGCAGCCGCGCGACCTGTGCGGCGTCGACCTGCGCGGTGCCGGCCTGCGCGGTGCCGGCCTGCGCGGTGTCGGACGGCTTGATCGCGGGCCGCGGTTCGTCCTCCGCCCGCAGCCCGGAGGTCTCGGCCTTGAGGATCTTGGCCGAGCGGCCCAGCGACCGGGCCATTTCGGGCAGCTTCTTGCTGCCGAACAACAGCACGATCACGACACCGATGATCAGCAGCTCGGGTACTCCGAGGTTGCCCATGCGCTCACTTCCTCCGGTCGAGGCCGAGTCGACGACATCGGCGCCTCGCCACCAGGTTAGCTCTCGCCGGCCACCGCGACACCGTCCGCCTCGGACGCCACGGCCGTTGCGCGCAAAAGGTTCCCACTCCTGCCGCGAAGTGGCTAATGTCCAATTTCTCTTGCGGTGCCTGAAGTACGCGGCCCGTAACGGTCCACTGTGGAGTCAGGTCCAGCCGGTCGGCGGGGTGGTTCCAGCCAGGTGGCGGGTTGCCCCCGGACGCCCGCCGCCGCCCTCAAGATCCACAATGGACACCGCCTGCGCCGTCGCGTGAGTCCTCTCACGCGGGAACACCACCGGAGCGGCCCAGGAGTAGGCTTGCCGCGGTTTTCCACCGACCGACGCGCGGAAGCGAGGTGAGCGGCACATGCCAGGCGACAGTACCCAGACCGGCGGGCGCACCCTCACCTCTTCCGAGGGTGCTCGACGCTGACCTCGTTCGGCGTCCTTCTCGGCTGCGGGCGATCACGTTCGTCCGAGCCGTCTTCACCACACCCTCAGAAAGGCGAACGCGGCGATGACGACTGCGGAGATGTTGCTGCGCCTGGGCGCGGGAGTCGCGCTGGGCACCGCGATCGGTTTCGAACGGCAGTACCGCGCCCGCATGGCGGGCCTGCGCACCAACGCACTGGTCGCCGCGGGCTCGACGTTGTTCGTGCTGCTGTCCGCGCACGGGTTCGGCGGTCTCGGTGGCGCGGACCCCACCAGGGTGGCCGCGCAGGTCGTGTCCGGCATCGGGTTCCTCGGCGCCGGAGTGATCCTGCGGGACGGCCTGACCGTGCGCGGCCTGAACACCGCGGCGACGCTGTGGTGCTCGGCCGCGGTCGGGTCACTGGCCGGCGCCGGGCTCTACCAGGTCGCCGCGGCCGGAACGGTCGCCGTGGTCACGGTCAACATCGTGCTGCGCCCGCTCGGCCGCGCCGTGGACCGCCGCCCCGACTCCGGCGACGAGACGCCGACGGTCTACACGTTCCGCGCGGTGACCAAGGACGACGCCGAGGCGCACGTGCGCGCCCTGCTCGTGCAGGCGTTGGGGCGCACGGACTTCCAGCTCGCGTCGGTCTCCAGCGACAACACCGGCGACGACGGTCACGTCGAGGTCCGCGCCGAACTGACCGCGGATCAGCGCGACGACAAGCAGATGGAGTCGGCGGTGAGCCGGCTGTCCCTCGAACCGGCGGTGACCAGCGTGCGCTGGGACGTCCACGCCCAGAGCCAGAAGAGCTGATCTCACGCGGAGTAGCCTGCGGATCATGCGTTACGTGCGGGTGTTCGCGGACGAGAACGGCAGGTCGGCCTTCGAGGACGTCGAGGTGGAGGGCACGCCGACCGTCACGGTCGAGGGCGTGCCACCGCTGCTGGTGTCCGGGCCGTTCGCGGCGGCGGGGATGCTCGTCGTCGAGCAACCGTCCGGCGGCACGCCGGAGTGGGAGCTGCACGTAGCGCCGCGCAGGCAGTGGCTGGTCGTGCTGACCGGCAGGGCGGCCGTCACGGTGTCGAACGGCGAACGGCGCGAGTTCGGGCCGGGTGCGCTGCTCTCCTTCGAGGACACCGAGGGCGAGGGGCACATGTCCACCCCGCTCACGGACGATCTTTCGTTCGCCATGTTCCCGCACCAGCCTGGATGATGAAGGTCATGGACATCGAGAAGGCGATCAAGAGTCTGGACCTGCCCGGCAAGGTGCGGCTGCTGACCGGGTCGGCGTTCTTCGCCCTGTGGCCGGAACCGGAGATCGGACTGGCGCCGCTGAAGCTCTCCGACGGCCCGACCGGTGTCCGCGGCGCCGAGCTCAGGGGCGGCGTGATCGCCTGCGTGCTGCCCAACGCGACGGTGCTCGCCCAGCACTGGGACCCGGCGCTGGCGCGGGAGGTCGGCGAGCTGCTCGCGGACGAGGCCGCCGCGCAGCGGGTGCACGTCCTGCTCGGTCCGACGATCAACCTGCACCGCACGCCGCTGGGCGGCCGGCTGTTCGAGGCCTACAGCGAGGACCCGCTGCTCACCGGCGTGCTCGCCGCCGCGTACGTGCGGGGCCTGCAGGACAAGGGCATCGCGGCGACGCCGAAGCACTACGTGGCCAACGAGTCCGAGACCGAACGGCGCACGGTGAGCTCGGAGGTCGACGCCAAGACGTTGCGCGAGGTGTACCTGCTGCCGTTCGAGATCGTCGTCTCCGACGCCGCGCCGTGGGCGATCATGGCGGCGTACAACGAGGTCAACGGCATTCCCGCGACCGAGCACACCGAGCTGGTCGAGGGCGTGCTGAAGGGCGAGTGGGGCTTCGACGGCCTGGTGGTGTCCGACTGGTTCGCGACCTCCTCGACCGCGCAGAGCGCGAACGGCGGCCTCGACCTGGTGATGCCGGGTCCGGGCGGGCCGTGGGAGGACAAGCTCGTCGCGGCCGTCGAAGCGGGCGAGGTGGCCGAGTCGACGATCGACGACCACGTGCGGCGCCTGCTGCTCCTGGCGTCCCGGACCGGCGCGTTCGGCGGTGAGCGCTCCTGGCCGTCGGACGTGCCCGCGCCGGACAGCGAGGTCCGCCGCGAGCAGCTGCGGAGGTTCGCCGCGGGCGGCATGACCGTGCTGACGAACAACGGCGTGCTGCCGCTCGACGCCCCGAAGATCGCGCTGATCGGCCGGCACGCGATCGACACCGTCGCGCAGGGCGGTGGTTCGGCCGGGCTGCGGCCGCCGCACGTCATCAGCATCGCCGACGGCCTGACCTCGCTGCTGGGCGAGCGGGTGTCCGTTGTGGACGGTGTGGAGGTGCGACAGCGGTACGCCGCGCCCGCCGCCGGGGTGCTGCGAAACGTCCGCGCCACGACGTTCGACCCCTCCGGCGAGGTGCTGGAGTCGCGGGAGATGGAGGTCGCCGAGCTCTCGGCGGTCGGCGGGTGGGCGCAGGGTGCCGCGTCGATCGAGGTGTCCGGCGAGGTCGCGCTGGACGAGCCGGCGAGGATGCTGGCCGGGGTGCGCGGGTTCGGCGACTGGACGCTGGAGGTCGCCGGCGAGCCGCACGCCACCCGCCTGGCCTGGGCGGACGGCGTGGTCGAGGAAGCACTGCTGAAGCCGCCGTTCTGGACGACCGAGGTCACGCTCTCACCGGGCGACCGGATCACCGCCCGCGTGCGCGAGGCCGCCGCGCTGGTCGGCCTGATCGTCCAGCCGGTTCCCCGGCCCGCCGCCGACGCGATCGCCACCGCGGCCGAGGCCGCGCGCGAGGCGGACGTGGCGGTCGTGGTCGTCGGCCTCACCGACGAGCAGGAGACCGAGGGCTTCGACAAGACCACGCTCGCGCTGCCCGGCGAGCAGGACGCGCTCGTCACGGCGGTGGCGGCGGCCGCTTCCCGGACCGTGGTCGTGGTCAACGCCGCGACGCCGGTGCTCATGCCGTGGCTCGACGAGGTCGACGCCGTGCTGTGGGCCGGATTGCCGGGCCAGGAGGCCGGTGACGCCGTGGCCGCCGCGCTGCTGGGGCACATCGAACCGGCCGGGCGGCTGGTCACCACGTTCCCGCGCACGGACGCCGAAGCGCCGACCCCGGTGCCGGTGAACGGCGCATTGGCTTACACCGAAGGCACGGCGATCGGGTACCGCGGCGCGTCCGATCCGTTGTTCTGGTTCGGTCACGGCCTCGGCTACACGACCTGGGAGTACGGCGAGGCCTCTCTGTCCACTGTGGACGATGTCGTGCGCGAGGTGTCCGTGTCGCTCACCAACACCGGCGAACGCTCGGGACGTGAGGTCGTGCAGGTCTACCTGCGGCCGGACGACGAGCCCGTGCGGCTGATCGGCTGGGCGGTCGTGGACGTGCCGGCCGGCGAGACCGTGCGGGTCGACGTGCCGTGTTCGGCGCGGGTGCAACGGGTGTGGCAGGACGGGTGGCACCCGTTGCGCGGCAGGGAGGTCCTGATCGCCCGCGGGCTCGGCGACGTCCGGGTGGCCGTGCAACTGCCGACGCCGGAGTAGCCGGGCGAGCTACGGTGAGCCATGCGCGCCCGGTGGCTCGTGCTCGGTTCCGCGATCTTGCTCGTAGCCGCGGCGATCGGCTACTGGGCCGTGTTCGTGCGGCTGCCGCGGGCGGACATCGACGCGGCCCAGGAGCAGACCATGCGCACGTCGATCGACAGCCATCTCGAACAACACCACTGGCGTGGCGGCCTGGCCGGCAGGTACGACGAGGTCATGTGGTCGTGCGCGGACCGGTTGATCGAGTCCGCTCACGACCAGGACAGGTACCGAGTCGGGCTCTACGTGGTGTGCGACGAGTTCGCCGCCGAGAGCGGCTCGCTGGTCATGGGCAGCGGTGAGGGAATCGCCGTGCTCGCCACCGTGAGACTGCTGCCGGGGTCGGCCGAGGTGCTCGGCGTGGAGTCACCACCCGACGGGGCGGGGAACGCGGCGTGGATCCGCGCTCACTTCTCCCGGGCCGGCGTCACCGAGCTCCATCGCGTCCAAGACGCCGGGGACCTGAGCAAGGCGTCGATCGCCAAGGCGCGCACCATGTTCGGGCTGCCCGCGGACGCGCCCGTCAGGCCACGGGAGCGGTGAGCATCCCGACGAGCAGGTCGACCAGCTCCGAGGCCGAGTGCGGTTCGTCGTGCGGCAGACCGCGCTCCCGGTCCGCGAGCAACGCGAACAGCACCGTGGGCAGCACGCGCAACCGGCGGCGCCGCACCGCGGGCGGCACGTCCCCCAGCGCGCGGTCGAGCCGCATGATGATCAACCGGACCGCCGCCCGCCCCGCCCGGTCGAGGTTGGTGTCCGCGGCCAGCGCGGGATGGGTGCGGACCCGGTCGAGGAACCGGGCGTAGTGCGTGGCGCCGTGCTCGTACGGAACCGTCAGCATCGGCACGACCAACGCCGAGACGAGCGCACGCACGTCCTGCGCCTCCCCCGCCGCCTCGCTCGCGGCGAGCAGCTCCAGCCGGTGCTGCTCCAGGTCGGCGATCCGGTACTGGGCAACGGCGTCGATCAGCGCGTCCCTGGTGCCGAAGTGGTACTGGACCGCGGAGTTGTTGCGCTGGCCCGCCGCCGTCGCGATGTCGCGCAACGGCACGTCCGGGCCGTGCTCGGCGATCAACCGCTCGGCGGCGACGATGATCCGCTCCCTGGCGTCCGCACTGGCCACGTCACCACGTTAACACGTGCTTCTTGACTTTTAAGCGCGAGAGCTTAACGCTGGCTGCGTGGTGACGGACATGTTCGGGTTACCTGGCGCGGTGGCGGTGGTCACCGGCGCGGGCCGCGGCATCGGCGCGGCATCGGCACTCGCACTGGCGGAGGCCGGGGCGGACGTGGTGATCAGCGCACGTACCGCGGAACAGCTGGAGGAGGTCGCGGGCAAGATCGAGGCACTGGGCCGCAGAGCCGTCGTCGTGCCGGCCGATCTGTCCGATGTGGACGCCGCGGCCGCGCTCGCCCACACGGCCGTCGAACGGTTCGGGCGGCTGGACGTGGTGGTGAACAACGTGGGGGGCACGTTGCCGAACACGTTCCTGACCACGACACCGGGCTTCCTCGAAGACGCCTTCCACTTCAACGTCACGACCGCGCACGCGCTGACCGGCGCGGCGGTCCCGCACATGCTCGAAAGCGGTGGCGGGGCGGTGGTCAACATCGCCTCGGTGATGGGCCGGCTCGCCGGGCGCGGGTTCCTCGCCTACGGCACCGCGAAAGCCGCCCTGACGCACTACACGCGCCTCGCCGCAACGGATCTCGCGCCCCGCATCAGGGTCAACGCGATCGACGTCGGCTCGGTCCACACCTCGGCACTGGACGTGGTCGCGAGAGACGACAAGATCAGGACCGCGATGGAGCAGGCCACCCCGCTGCGCCGGCTGGGCCGGCCGGAGGAGGTCGCGGCCGCGGTGCTCTTCCTGGCCTCACCGGCCTCCGGCTACACCACCGGCTCGGTGCTGCGCGTCGACGGCGGCATCGGCGCGCCCAACCTCGACTTCAACCTCCCGGACCTGTGATGACGTATCGCGTAGTGCAGTGGAGCACCGGCAACGTCGGCAAGTGGGCGTTGCGCGGCATCATCGACCACCCGGCCCTGGAACTGGCGGGCGTGTGGGTCTCGAACCCCGCCAAGAAGGGCCTCGACGCGGGCGAACTGGCCGGGCTGGACCGAGAGGCCGGGGTCAGCGCGACCACGGACGCCGACCAGCTGATCGCGGCGAAACCCGACTGCGTCGTCTACACCGCCATGGCCGACAACCGGTTGCCCGAGGCGATCGACGACCTGTGCCGGCTGCTGCGCGCGGGCATCAACGTGGTGGCCAGCGGCCCGGTCTTCCTGCAGTTCCCCGACGGCACCGTGCCCGTCGAGGTGACCGGCCCGATCCGCCAGGCCGCAGCCGAGGGCGGAAGTTCGTTGTGGGTCAACGGGATCGACCCCGGCTGGGCCAACGACTGGCTGCCGCTGCTGTTGTCCGGCACCTGTCAGCGCATCGACCAGATCCGCTGCTCGGAGATCACCGACTACTCCACCTACGACAACCCGTTGGTGCTGTTCGACATCATGGGTTTCGGCACGCCGCCCGACCACACTCCCCTGCTGCTGCAACCAGGAGTGCTCACGCTCGCGTGGGGCAGCGTGGTCCGCCAGCTGGCCGCCGCGCTGGACGTGCCGCTGGACTCGGTCGCCGAACACCACGAGCGGTTCCCGGCGCCAGAACCGTTCCCGGCCGCGGGCCGCACGATCGCCGAGGGCACCATGGCGGCACTGCGGTTCACGGTCAGCGGCATGGTCGCGGGCAAGCCCGTGCTGGTGCTCGAACACGTCACCCGGCTGCGCCCGGACCTCGCGCCGGACTGGCCGCAGCCGGCCGGCACCGGCTGCTACCGCGTGGAGGTCGCCGGTGAGCCGAACTACGTGCTGGACCTGCGCCTGACCGGCGGCGACGGCGACCACAACACCGCGGGCGTGGCCGGCACCGCCATGCGCCTGGTCAACGCCGTGCCCGCGGTCGTCGCAGCCCCGCCCGGCCTGCTCACCGCGCTCGACCTGCCGCTGATCACCGGACGGGGGCTGGTCCGGACCGGCTAGGCTCGTGATCATGAACGTTGCCGAGGACCTGGCCCCGACGGGCGTGCTGCGGGCGTCGATCAACCTGGGGAACCCCGTGCTGGCACGGGGAACGCCCGACGAGCCGGCCGGGGTCACGGTGGACCTCGCGCGGGAGATCGCCGCCCGCCTCGGCCTGCCCGTGGAGTTCGTGTGCTTCGACGCGGCGCGCAAGTCGTTCGAGGCGATGAAGGACGGGCGGGCCGACA
The DNA here is from genome assembly GCF_053601075.1 of Lentzea sp. NPDC004789. Lineage (NCBI taxonomy): Bacteria > Bacillati > Actinomycetota > Actinomycetes > Pseudonocardiales > Pseudonocardiaceae > Lentzea > Lentzea sp. NPDC004789. The sequence continues at coordinate 153,809 of NZ_JBSGBE010000002.1, forward strand.
TCTGCTTCCTCGCGATCGAGCCCGCCCGTGAGTCGGAGGTCGCGTTCACCGAGCCGTACGTGGTGATCGAGGGCGTGTTCGCGGTGCCGGTGGGCTCCCCGATCACCGCGGTCGCCGACGTCGACCGGCCCGGCGTGCGGATCGGCGTGAAGCAGGGCTCGGCCTACGACCTGTACCTCACGCGGACGCTGCGGCACGCGACCGTCGTGCGCGGCGACGAAGGCGTCGACGTCTTCCGCGAGCAGGAGCTCGACGTGGCGGCCGGGATCCGCGAGCCGATGACCGCGTTCGTGGCGGCGAACGACGACGTGCGGTTGCTCGGCGACCGGTTCATGGAGATCCGGCAGGCGGTCGGCACGACGAAGTCCCGCACGCCCGAGACCGTGCGGTTCCTCAGCGACACCGTCGCCGAGCTGCGCGACAACGGGTTCGTCGCCAAGTCACTCGGCCGCTGACCGCGTGTGGTTGAACAGCAGGTTGAGCACGAACGCGGTCAGCGCCGCGCTGGTGATGGCGCTGCCCGCGATCACCTGGGCCCACGCGGGGAACGAGTGGTAGATCTTCGGCGCCACCACCGGCAGCAGCCCGACGCCGATCGTCACGGCGATGATCAGCAGGTTCCCGGTGTTCTCGAAGTCGGCCGCGCGCAGGATCCCGATGCCCAGCGCGGCGACGGTCGCGAACATGACCAGCCCGGCCGCGCCGACCACGGGACCGGGCAGGGCCGCGACGACCTCGCCGAGCTTCGGGATCAGGCCCAGCAGCACCAGGATCCCGCCCGCGACCGCCGTGACGTACCGGCTGCGCACCCTGGTGATGCCGATCAGCCCGACGTTCTGCCCGAAGGCGGTGTCCAGGAACCCGTTCATGATCCCGCCGAGCACCCCGGACACGCCCTCGGCCGCGAGCCCGCGCGCCAGGTCGCGTGACGTGACCGGCCGCCCGGTCATCTCGCCGACCGCGAGCATGGAGGCGGTCGACTCGGTGAAGGTCACCAGCATCACCACGCACATGGACACCACGGCCGCCAACGGGAACTGCGGCGCGCCGAAGTGGAACGGCTGCGCGATGCCGAGCCACGCGGCGCCGCCCACGTTCGAGAAGTCGGTCATGCCGAGGAAGATCGCCGCGATCGTGCCGCCGACCAGGCCGATCAGCACGCCGAGCTGCCGGACGAGCCCGCGCGTGAACCGTCCGACGAGCACGATCACCAGCACGATCCCGAACGCCAGCGCCAGCCTCGGCGGCGAGGCGTAGTCCGGCGCCGACTCCCGGCCGGTGATCAGCCCCGCGCCGACCCCGATCAGCGACAGCCCGATCACCGTGATCACCGACCCGGTCACGACGGGCGGGAAGAACCGGACGGCCCGCGCGAACGGCACCGCGACCAGGACGCCGAACACCCCGGCCGCGAGCATCGACCCGTAGACGGCCTGCACGCCGTACTGCCCGGCGATCAGGATCATCGGCGTCACGGCCGTGAACGTCGCACCGGCCACGACCGGCAGCCGCACGCCCAGAACGGTGCCGATGCCGAGCGCCTGCAACAACGTGATCAGGCCCGCCACCACCAGGTCGGCGTTCACCAGCAGCCCGATGGTGTGGGTGTCGAGGCCCGCGGCGGCACCGAACACGAGCGGCACGGTGACGCAGCCGGTGTACATGGCCAGAACGTGCTGCAAACCGAGCAACCCGAGGCGCGCGGGTGGCAGCACCTCGTCGACCGGATGCTTCAGGGCGGTCTCCATGGACCCTTCGTAGCGCTGCTTCGTTGCGGTGGCGTCACGTGGACGAGAAGTCGCCCGCTCAGCGGTACGGGAGGTAAGGGTGGTGGCCCGGCGCAGTCTGGGGGACCCGACCGGGCCACCGGCAAAGTTGGCCGACGTGCGCGGTGACTTTCACACGCCGGCCGGGTTCTTGGGGGAACCGGACCCGGCAACTGCGCCGACCCCCTGTTCCCGGGTTTCGGGTCCCGGCGGCGCAGGTACCGGATCTGGGTACAAAGATGTCAGGCGGCGCGCACAGATTTCGCCCAGGCGCCGCACAGACTGCGTTGAGGAGAGATGCGCCGGTGGAGTTCCTGTTGCTCGGCTCGCTGACCGTGCGGCGGACGGGCACACCGCTGGAGCTGGGCGGGCCCCGGCAGCGAGCGGTGCTCACGATGCTGTTGCTGCACGCCAACCAGGCGGTCAGCGTCGCACAGCTGACCCAGGCGGTCTGGGACGCGCCGCCCGTTTCGCCCGAGTCGAACCTTCGCACCTATGTCGCGGGACTGCGCAAGGTGCTCGGCGAACGGCTGCTCACCCGGCCCGGCCACGGCTACCAGCTCGTCGTCGAACCGGGCGAGCTCGACCTCGACGAGTTCGACGCGCTGGTGCGTCAGGGCGAGGAGGCGCTGGAGGAGGCCGACGTCGAGGCCGCGGCGGAACTGTTCGCCCAGGCGCTCGCGAAGTGGCAGGGCGTGCCGACCGCGGAGCTGAGCGCGGGACCGTTGCTGCGCGCGGAGTTCACGCGGTTGCAGGAACGCCGGCTGACGGCGGTCGAGCGGTACGCCAAGGCGGCGCTGGAGCTGGGCCGGTTCGACGACGTGATCGACCGGCTGCGGCTGGAGACGGCGCAGCACCCGTTGCGCGAGGAGCTGTGGGCGCAGCTGATGCTGGCGCTGGACCGTTCCGGCCGTCGCGGCGAGGCCCTGGAGGCCTATGCGACCGTGCGCAGGCACGTGGTCGAGCAGGTCGGGGTCGAACCGGGCGCGCGGTTGCGGCAGCTGCAGCAGGTGATCCTGGAGAGCCGGGCGCCCTCGCCCGCCGCGTTGAACGCGCACCGCCAGCTGCCGATGGACATCGCCGAGTTCACCGGGCGCGAGGCCGAGCTGCGCAGGCTGTGCGAGCCGGGGTCGCAGACGACCGTGGTGATCTCCGCGATCGAGGGCATGGCCGGGGTCGGCAAGACGAAACTGGCCGTGCGGGCGGCACATCGGCTCGTGCAGCGGTACCCGGACGTGCAGCTGTGGGCCGACCTGCACGGGTTCGACGCGGACGAGCTGCCCGCGGACCCGGCTGCCGTGCTGGAGAGCTTCCTGCGCCTGCTGGGCGTGCCCGGCGGGCAGATCCCCGAGTCGCTGGAGGCGCGGGCCGCGCTGTACCGCGACCGGCTGGCGGGCAAACGGGCGTTGGTGCTGCTGGACAACGCGGCGGGCGAGGACCAGGTGCGGCCGTTGCTGCCGGGCAGCGCGTCGTGCCTGGTGCTGATCACCAGCCGTCGCACGCTGCTGCGGCTCGACGGGGTGAAGTCGCTGTCCCTGGACGTCTTCACGCCCGGCGAGGCGATCGCGTTGCTGGCGCGGATCGCCGGCTCCGACCGCATCGACGCCGACCAGGAGGCCGCGCACCGGGTCGCGGAGCTGTGCGGGCACCTGCCGATCGCGGTCGCGCTGGCCGCGAAACGCCTCGCCCGCCGTCCACAGTGGACGGTGTGGGACCTGGTGGCGCAGCTGGAACGAGGCGGTGGTCTCGGCGCGCGAGGCGTCTTCGACCTCTCCTACCAGGCGTTGCCGGACAACCAGCGCCGATTATTCCGGCTGCTCGGCCTGCACCCCGGCGAGGACGTCACCGCCGAGTCCGCCGCCGCACTGGCCGGGCTGACCGCGTACGAGACCGAGGACCTGCTGGAGACGTTGCTCGACGAACACCTGCTGCAGCAGCACACGCCCGGCCGCTACGGGCTGCACGACCTGTTGCGCGCGTACGCCGTCGAGCAGGTCATGGCCGCGGAACCGCCGCCCGCACGCGATCTGGCGCGGCGGCGAGTGCTGGACTGGTACCTGCACACGTCGTGGCACAACGTGCGGCAGCTCAACCCCCAGCGCAAGCTGGAGATCGCCACCGCGGACCCGGCCGTGCACCCGCGCACGTTCGCCGACCGCGACGCCGCACTGCTGTGGTGCGACACGGAACGCGCGAACCTGGTGGCCGCCATCCGCGACGCCGCCGAGCACGGCCTGCCGGAGCACTGCTGGAGCCTGTCCCAATGCCTGTGGGACTTCTTCAACCTGCGCAAGCACTGGGCGGACTGGATCGACACGCACGGCGTCGCGCTGGCCGCGGCCAGGTCGGTGGGCGACCGCAGCGCCGAGGGACGGATGCTGATCACCCTCGGCATCGGGCTGCGCGAGATCCGGCGCCACGACGAGGCGATCGAGTGCTACCGGCAGGCGCTGGCGATCTTCCGCGCGACCGGCGACAAGTCGCGGCAGGAGCCGACGCTGAACAACCTCGGCATCGTCTACATGGTGCAGGGCCGGGTCGACGAGGCCTTGTCTTGCTACGAGCAGTCCGCCGAGATCGCCCGCGAGCTCGGCAACCTGCACTCGGAAGCCGTGACGCTCAACAACATCGGCCTGCTGCACGCCGACGCCGGCCGGTTCGACGCCGCGCTGGACACGTACCTGCGGGCGCTGAAGATCCGGCAGGAGATCAGGGACCCGTACAGCGAGGCCATCCTGCTCAACAACATCGGCGAGGTGTACCGGGGGCTGGCCGACTTCCCGCAGGCCGTGTCGTACGTCGAACGCGCGCTGGAGACGTTCCGCGCGATCGGCGACCTCTACGGGCAGGCCGAGGCGCTGGACAACCTGGGGCTGGCGCTGGACGGCCTCGGCGACCGGCGGGGCGCGGAGAAGTGCTGGCTGGAGTCCGCGACGTTGTTCGAGGAACTGGGCGAGCCCAAGGCCGACGAGGTGCGGAAGCGCCTCTGAGCACCTGGACCGCCTGCGCTCGATGAAGGGCGCCTTCATCGATCTCAAGTGGATCAAGGCGCCCTTCATCGACGTCGAACACAGTCACCTGGGCAGGTATGCCCGGTGCTGCTTGGAGAACTCGTAGTTGTTGTACTTGTCCCAGTTGATCGACCACGTCATGAGGCCGCGCAGGTTCGGGTAAACGCCCTTCGGCTTGTAGCTGCCGCAGTTCGACCCCTTGGTGAGGCAGTCCAGCGCGGTGTGGACGTCCGCGACGGAGGTGAAGCCGTTGCCCGCGTACTGCGCGGCGGGCAGCCCGATCGCGACCTGGTCCTGGCGCAACGGCGCGAACACCTTCGACGTGTCACCGCGCACCGGGAACCCGGCGAGCACCATGTCGGTCATCGCGACGTGGAAGTCCGCGCCGCCCATGTTGTGGTACTGGTTGTCCAGGCCCATCACGGGTCCGGAGTTGTAGTCCTGCACGTGCAGCAACGTCAGGTCGTTGCGCATCGCGTCGATCACCGGCAGGTACGCACCCGTGCGCGCGTCGCCGCCGCCCGCACCGCCGTAGAACTGGTAGCCGACCTGCACGAAGAACGTCTCCGGCGCCATCGTGAGCACGAAACCGGCGCCGTAGCGGGACTTCAGCGACTTCAGCGCCGAGATCAGGTTCACGATCACCGGGGTGGTCGGGTTCTTGAAGTCGACGTCACCGGCGTCGAGCGACAACGAGTGGCCCTCGAAGTCGACGTCGAGGCCGTTCAGGCCGTACTTGTCGATGATCGCGCCGACCGACCGCACGAACGCGTCCCGTGCCGCCGCGGTCTCCAGCCGCACCTGGCCGTTCTGGCCGCCGATGGAGATCAGCACCTTCTTGCCCTTGGCCTGCTGGGCCCGGATGCCCGCGCTGAAGTCGGCCTCGGACTCGACGTTCGGGCACTCCGCCACCGGGCACCGCGCGAACCGCAGCTCACCGGACGTGGCGCTGGTGGGCTCGGCGAACGCGAGGTCGATGACGTCCCACTCGTCCGGCACGTCCGCCATCCGGATGTACCCGGAACCGTTGGCGAAGCTGGCGTGCAGGTAACCGACGAGCACCTTGCGCGGCAACGATCCCGTGGGAGGCGGTCCGGTCGTGGTGGTCGTGGTCGTGGTCGTCGTCGTGGTCGTAGTGGTCGTGGTAGTGGTCGTCGGGGGCGTTCCACCGGTGCAGGCCGCGCCGTTGATCGTGCAGTTCGACGGGTCGGCGCTGCCGGAGGCGTTGTAGCCGAACGTGACGCTGGCACCGGGCGCGACCGAGCCGTTGTACTCGCGGTTGACGAACGTGTGGTGGTTGCCGCTCTTGGTGAGCAGCGAGTCCCAGTAGGCACCGACGGTGGTGGAGGCCGGGTAGTCGAACTCGACCTTCCAGGAGCTGATGGCCGAACTGGTCTCGTTCTTGATCGTCACCGTGGCGGTGTACCCGGTGTCCCAGGACTGCTTGGCGAACGTCGCCGTGACACCGGCGGCGTTGGCGGGGGCGAGGCTCACGATCACGGTGCCGAGCACGAGTGCGGCCACCGCGCCGATCCGAGCTGACAACTGCATGGGTTGCTCCATCCCTCACAGGTGGCGGCCGGCAGGGGGTTCCCGGGAGAATTGGACTAGACCATCTACCCCGGCGTCAAGGTCTTAGACTGTCCAGTCGTGCCCCACGCTCGTGCTGCCGACGGAACCGCGCTCTTCTACTCGGTCGAGGGTTCGGGGCCGCCGCTGTTGCTCATCGCGGGCCAGTCGAACTCGTCCCGCTGGTGGTCGCAGGTCGCGCCGATGTTCGCCGGGCGGTTCACCACGATCGTCACCGACCACCGCGGCACCGGTTCCAGCGACAAGCCCGAATCCCCTTACAGCACCCGGCAGTTCGCGTCGGACTGCGTCGCGATCCTCGACGACGCGGGCATCGGCAGGGCGCACGTCTACGGCACCTCGATGGGCGGCCGGATCGCGCAGTGGATCGCCGCGGCGCACGGCGACCGCGTCGACCGGCTGGTGCTCGGCTGCACCTCCCCCGGCGGGCCGCACGCGATCGAACGCAGCGCCGAGGTGCGCAGGTCGCTGGCGCAGGTCGACCCGATGAAGGCGCGCCGGGCGTTGGAGGCGCTGATGTACACGCCGGCGTACAAAGGCCCGTTCAGCACGCTCGGCGACCCGTCGATGCCGCCCTACGCGCGCAAGCTGCACCTGTTCGCGAGCGCCGAGCACGACGCGTGGGACGTGCTGCCCTCGATCACCGCACCCACGCTCGTGGTGCACGGGACGGAAGACATCTTCAACCCCACCGCCAACGCTCCCCTGATCACGGCGAGGATTCCCGGCGCGCGCATGCACCTCATCGAGGGCGCGCGGCACGGCTACTTCGAGGAGTTCCGCGACACGGCCACCCCGCTCGTGATGGACTTCCTCAGCCCGTGACCCACCGCAGGCCGCGCATCAGCGCGTGGCCCGCGAACCGCACCCCGGTGGCCTCGGTGATCGGCAGGTACGGCAGCCGCAGCGGAATCCGCGCCCACACCGGCAGGCTCGCGACCGCGGTGGCGGCCAGAATCGCGTACGGCCCCTTCGCGAGCACCGGCAAGGGAGCCTTGAGCAGCAGGAACCGTGCCGCTTCCCGTGCCTCGGGCGTGCCTTTCAGCTCGGCCCGGTAGGAGTCCAGCCGGGCGTCCAGCGCGGCGACCGTGCGCGGCGGGTCCGGCACGCCCATCGCGTCGGCGATCACGGCCATGTCGGCGACGTACCCGTCGTAGTCGTCGAGGGGTTTCTCGCCGTACTTGCGGTGGCAGCGCAGGAAGCTGTCGACCTCGGCCACGTGCACCCAGGTCAGCAGGTGCGGGTCGGCCGCGCGGTACGGCCTGCCGTCCGGCGCGGTGCCGTGGATGAACGAGTGCACGCGCGCGAGCCGCTCGATCGCCGCGTGCGCGTCCTCGGCCGAACCGTAGGTGGTCACGCCGACGAACAGGCTCGTGCGCTGCAACCGTCCCCACGGATCGGTGCGGTAGTCGGAGTGCTGCGCGACCGCCGCCATCGCGAGCGGGTGCAACGACTGCAGCAGCAACGCCCGCAGCCCGCCGATGAACATGGCGTGATCGGCGTGCACGTGCCGGATGGGCCGGTCGTCGGCGAACAGGCGCGGACCGGGCGCGTCGTGGATCCGCCGCGCGTGCTTCTCGCGCTCGGGACCCGCGACCTTCTCGAACAGACCGTCGCTCAGCTGCCGCCGCAGTGCCTCCAGCATCCACCCATGATGCGACGCGGTGGCTGAGAACGGCACCCCGCTCGCGCAGGGTGCCGTTCAGCGAGGTCAGCCGATCGCGATCTGGTCCAGATCCGGTGCGCCCGCGGTGTCGTTGCCGAACTTCAGCGTGTTCGCGCCGGCGTTCAGCGTCACCGGGAGCTCCGCCACGTACGGGGTGCTGTTGCCGACGCCGTCCAGCTTGAGCTCGACAGGCGCTCCCCCGTTCACGGAGATGAAGTACGAGCGCGGCCCGTTCACCGTGAACTGGACGAACAGCCGGTACGCGCCCGCGGCGGGCACCACGACGTTCGGGAAGGTGACCGACGCGTCCGGGCCGCCGCCGATGTTGCGCACCTTCTCCCCGCCCGAGCACGGCCCGCAGCCGGTCAGCCCGGTGCTGCCGAACAGGTTCGCCGAGTCCTCCGCCTCCCGCACGAACACGCGGTCCGCGGGCCTGGTCCGCACCGCCACCGCACCCGACACCTTGCGGTCGGAGCCGAGCAGCTGGAACGACGCGTTGACCGGGATGCTGACCGAGCCCACGTCCTGCCCGGCCGGCGACACCGCGGTCCACACGCCCTCCAGCACCCCGGCCAGCCGCATCGACGCACGGGTGGCGGGCGAGCCGGTCAGCGCCCACCCGGCGGGCAGCACCGGTGCCAGTGAGACGTTGTCGATCTGGTCGTCGGCGTCGAGCCGCAGCCGTGCGGTGATCTTCACGGACTGCTGACCGGGCGCAACCCATTGCACGCCATGGGGTTCCACGGTCAGGGTGGTCTTCGGCGTGTAGGTCGACGGCGGCAGGCCGCCGACCGAGATGCGGTCCAGGCCGAGCGGCTTGCCCGTGCCGAACACGCGGACGGTGTTGCGGCCCGCGTTCAACGGCACCGCGAGCGACGTCGGATCCGGCACGTCGGCGCGGTCCTTCGGCACCGCGGCGGAAACCGGCGCCGCGCCGTTCACCGACACCGAGACCGACGACGCCTCCGCGGCCGTCAACGCCAGCTGAAGGTCGTAGGTCCCCGCCGCGGCAACGGAGACATCGCGGAAGGTCACGGCGTTGCCCTCACCGCCGCCCAGCCCGCTCACCTGACGCTGACCGGAACAGGCCTCGCAGAACGAGCTGCGCGCCGCGCCCGACCGTGCCGCGTCCTCGGCCTCCAGGACGCCCTCCCGCGCCGACCGCGGATAGCCGTGGCCGACCCGGATCTCGTCGATCTTCAGCTCCTTGAAGAAGACCGGCGCCTGCGGGCCGCTCCACGTGTTGAGCACGGTCAGCCGGAGCCACCGCGCGTTCGTCGCGCCGACGTCGATGAACTGGGTGCCGCGCGCGGAAGGCAGGGCGCCCGAACGCACGTGCCACCAGTCGCGGCCGTCGTCGGACGCCGTCAGCTGGTAGTCCTTGATCCGCGACGAGTCCTCGGGACGGCCGAACGACACGCGGGCGTGCGTCGGTGACGACTCCCGCTGGTTGATCGCGAGGAACGAGACCTCCTTGCGGCGCCCCAGGTCCAGCGAGATCGAGACGGGCTGGGCGGCGTTGGCGTCCCAGTAGTTCTCGTAGCTGCCGTCGGTGAGGTTCGCGGCGGGGAAACCGTCCTTCGACGACGTCGCGTACGCCTTCACGCCGTCGTAGAAACCCTGCTGCCCACGGGTCTCCACGGTGAACACGGTGTCGTACTCGTCCCAGTCGGTGATGCCCTCGATCGTCAGGTACCCGGCCGACTGCGAGAACCGCATCCGCTTGCCGGTGCGCAGATCGGTGACACCGGAGACGCGATACCCGTTGTCGCGCAACCGGACGAAGTCCGCGCGCGGGCGGGTGACCACGTGCACGTACTGCTTGCCGTTGGACGGGTTGATGGTGATGACGCCGTGCGCACCGTCGTTCCAGAAGCCGGGCTGCATGCCGCCGTACAGGTAGCCGCCGCCCTCGACCCCCTGGATCGACTCGCGGATCGGCGGCACCCACGTGGACATGAAGTTGTTGTAGGCCTCCTGCTGCGCGGGCATCCTGCCGTTGACCATCGGCGTCTCGGCCATCAGCGACTTGATCGAGGAGCCCGCGTTGGCGATGTAGCGGCCGACGTTCAGGCGGGTGTCGACGGCGGAGTCACCGCCGCTGTACCACCAGTCGCCGGTGGTGGGCAGCTTGTAGCAGGCCTCGGTCAGGCGCGGCATCGGCGTGAACGTCGCGGCCGGGTAGTCGTAGGACGGGAACATGCCGGTCTTCTGCTCGTTCGAGACCGTGTCCATGATCGGCGTGTCCTCGTTGTTGTTGCTCAACAACCAGGTGGGCTGGAGCTGCCGGATCTGCTCGTAGAGCTTGTTGCGCTCCCAGTACTCGTTGTCGTTGTCGATCCAGAACCCGGCGAGGTCGCTGTAGTTCTTCATGACCTCGAAGAAGAGGTCGTAGCTGTACTTGCCGAAGCCCTCGCGAGTGGTGAGGTCGACCTTCTCGCCCCGGTAGGCGGAGTAGGCGGCCGAGTCGAGCATCTCCACGCCCTGCTCGGCGTGCCACTGCGGGTCGTCGGTCATGTACAGCATGACCTTGACGCCCTTGGCCTTGCCCGCCGCGACGAGCTCGCCGAGCAGGTCGCGTTGCGTCGCGCAGCTGCCGGGGATCTTCGACGGCCACGGGCGCGCGTAGCCGAGCCGGGAGTGGAACGTCGCCAGCACGACGTAGGAGGCGCCGAGCTTGCGCGCCTCGTCGATCCAGTAGTCGGGGGTCCACCCTCCGCCGGTGACGTCGCGCTCCCACTCGGCGCAGTTCAGGTGCTTCGGGGCGGTGAACATGCCCCAGTGCAGGAACAGGCCGGCGGTGGACTTGCGCAGCCACTCCTGTCTCGGGTGTCGCAGCTCGGCCTGCGCCGGTACCGACGCGGCCACGTTGATGAGGCCGGCGAGCAGCGCGGCCACCAAGGCCACGCAGATACGTCGTAGTGCCATGACCATCGCTTTTCTCGTCGGGGCGGCGGCGAGAGATCCGATGATTACAACCGGAAGTACGCGGGTCAAGCCTTCGTTACGCCTGGGTTGCCGGGACTCATCGGAGCTGTCCAGATCTGGCTGACAGCGGGCCTTCTCGGCTGTCCGAGTGAACGCCACCACCGGGCTGCGAGATCTCCTCTCCGCGGGCGACCGAAGCGTGGTAACACATGGCCATGATCGAAGCGGACTTCCCGGCGATCTTCCACGACGCTGACGGCATCGCGGTGCGAGGCCAGCGGCTGACGTTCCGGCTGAGCCGGTTGCGGCTGGTCAGCGCCGTGATCGCGGCGCTCGGCGGCGCACTGAGCTGGAAGGTCGGCAAGTTCGACCTGTGGGCGCTGGTGGCCCTGTGCGGTTTTCTGGCGGCGCTGTTCGCGGAGATCCTGCTGTGGACCCAGCGCCCGGAGCGCGACTGGACCACGGGCCGCACGATCGCCGAGGACGTCAAGTCGCTCGCGTGGCGGTTCTCGGTGAGCGGCCACCCGTTCCCGGCGACGATGCCGCTGCCGCAAGCCAGGAAGCTGTTCGGGCAACGGGTCAACGAGATCGTGGCGCGCGACGGCGTCGAGATCACGTTCCACAGCGTGAGCCGGCAGACGACCCAGCGGATGGCCGAGCTGCGGGCCAGGCCGTTGGAGGAACGCCGGCAGGTCTACCTCGACGAGCGGATCCGCAACCAGCAGGAGTGGTACGCGGCCAGCGCCCGCCTGCACCAGGACCGCGCGAACCGGCTGCGCGCCCTGCTGCTGGCCGGTGAGCTGATCGCGATCGTGCTGGCGGCGGGCAGGGGGTTCGGCGTGTGGGACGCCGACATCTCCGGGGTGATGGCGGCGATCGTCGCGAGCGGCGCCGCGTGGCTCGGGTTGCGGCAGCACGAGAAGCTGCGCCTCACGTACTCGATCGCGGCCAACAGCCTGGCCTCCGTGTCCGACCAGCTCGCCGACGTCCCCGAGGAGGAGTGGGCGGGCGCCGTGATGGACGCGGAGGACAACTTCCGCAAGGAGAACAGCACGTGGACGGTGTCCCAGCCGAACGCCGCCTGAGACACCGTTCCGGCTACGCCAGCGCTTCGACCACTCGGGCGACCATCTCCTTCTCGGACGCGGCCACCTCGCCGTCCGCGCCCGCCACCGATCGGACCATCTCCGTCACCGCGCCCCGGAAGACCGGGACCTCACGCGGGTCGTGCGCGTCGATGATCCGCACGGCCTCCTTCAGCGCGGCGAGCACGCCCTCCTCCACATCGGACGCCGACCCCTCGGGCAGCGTGGGCGGGGCGGCGGCGATCACGGCGCGCAGGTCGTCGGGCAGCAGGGTCATGGCCCTGATGCCCGCGTGGCTCTCCTCGTCGACCGAGCCGGGGTCCGCCGTGGACACCAGCACCATGGCACCGAAAACGGCCGTGCGGAGGGTCTGCCCCTCCGCCTCCGTGTACGCAGTCATGGGCGCAAGCCTATGCAACGATCAGTGGCTATGAGTGCGGGTCAGGTGCTCGGCGCCAACATCAGGGCGTTCCGGGAGCAGCGCGGGTTGTCCCTGTCGGAACTCGCGCGGCGGTCGTCCATCGCGAAGGGCACGCTGTCCCAGCTGGAGAGCGGCGCGGGCAACCCGACGATCGAGACGGTGTTCAGTTTGTCGAACGCTCTGGACGTGCCGGTATCGGAGCTGGTGACCGAGCGGACGCCGCCGGACGTCCTGCTGGTGCGGGCCGCGGACGTCGAGGTGCTCAGCAGCAACGCCGTCGACCTGCGGCTGATGCGGCGGATGGACATCGCCGGCACCGTCCTGGAGATCTACGACCAGCGCATCCGGCCGGGGGCCACGCAGACCAGCGAAGGTCATCCCGGCAAGGAGCACGTGCTGGTGACGAGCGGCCGGCTGCGGGTGGGGCCGGCCGAGGGGCCCTACGAGCTCGGACCGGGCGACTACGTGTGCTTCCCCGGTTCGGTCCCGCACCTGTACGAGACGGTCGGAGGTGAGGTCAGCTCGGTACTGGTGCTGGAGTACCCGAGGCACTAACGTTCATTCTATTGAACGGAGGTGGCGATGCGCCCGGACGTCGTGGTGGTGGGAGCGGGCATCATCGGAGCCGCGTGCGCGCAGGCCCTGACCGCGCGCGGGCTCGACGTCGTCGTCCTCGACCGCCGCGGACCGGCGTCGGGCACCAGCGCGGCCGGTGAGGGCAACGTCCTGGTCAGCGACAAGGAGCCCGGGCCGGAGCTCGAACTCGCGAAGGCGAGCCGGGAGCTGTGGCCGTCGCTCGCCCAAGACGCCGAGTGGGAGGAGAAGGGCGGCCTGGTCGTCGCCACGACCGCCGAGGCGGCCGAGCCGCTCAGGGCCTTCGCCGCGAAGCAGCGCGCGGCGGGCATCGACGCCTGCGAGCTCACCGCGGCCGAGGCCCTGACCCACGAACCGCACCTCAACCCGGAGATCACCGCCGCGGTCCACTACCTGCAGGACGCGCAGCTCAACCCGGTCAAGGCGACGAAGGCCCTGCTGCGCGGCATCAGGGTCATCGGCGCCGAGGTGTCCACGACGGACGGCCGCTCGGTCACCACGTCCGACGGCGTGATCAGCTGCGGCGCGGTCGTCGACGCCGCCGGCCCGTGGGCGCGGCACTTCGGCGTCAACGTGCTGCCCCGGCGCGGCGTCGTGCTGGTCACCACCCCGATCCCCGGCACGATCCGGCACAAGGTCTACGACGCGGACTACGTCGGCGCGGTCGCGAGCGACGACGCCGACCTGCAGACGTCCGGCGTCGTCGAGTCGACCCAGGCCGGCACGGTGCTGATCGGGTCGAGCCGGCAGCGCAAGGGCTTCGACGACACGATCGAGAGCGAGGTGCTGAAAGCGTTGGCGCGCAAAGCGATCGCACTCTTCCCGATGCTGGCCCAGGTACCCGTCATGCGCGCGTACGGCGGCTTCCGCCCGTACGCGCCGGACCACCTGCCGATCATCGGTGCGGACCCGCGCACCCCCGGACTCTGGCACGCCACCGGTCACGAGGGCGCGGGCGTCGGCCTGGCCCCCGCCACCGGGCGCCTGCTCGCCGAGCTGCTCACCGGCGCCACCCCGCACGTCGATCCGCATCCGTTCCGCGTCGACCGGCCGGAGGTGATGGTGTGAAGGTCACGTTCAACGGCCGGCAGCGCGAGGTCGCGCACGTCGCGGAGTTGCTGCCGGGACGGTTCTTCTGCGGCATCGGGGTGTGCTTCGGCTGCGTCGCGGAGATCAACGGCGTGCCCGAGGTCCGCGCGTGCCGCCACCGGCTGCGCGACGGCGACGTGATCAGGACCCGCTCATGAGGGTCGTCGTCGTGGGTGCGGGTCCGGCCGGGATGGCCGCCGCGAGGACCGCCGCCGACGCGGGCGCGCAGGTGACGATGGTCGACGCCGAACCGGACGCGGGCGGCCAGTACCTGCGCGGGCGAGCCAGGTTCGAGCACGCCGGAGTCACGCACCTCAAGAACACGGAGGCCTGGCTCGTGGAGAACCGGACCCTCCACCTGCGCGGACCACGACAGCTCGGCTTCGACGCGCTGGTCGTCGCGACCGGCGCCTACGACCGCGCGCTGCCGTTCCCCGGCTGGGACGGCCCCGGCGTGATCACCGCGGGCGCCGCCCAGGCGCTGGCCAAGCAGGGCGTCACCCTCGCCGAACGCGTGATCGTCACGGGCACCGGCCCGTTCCTGCTGCCCGTCGCGACGGCCCTGCGGGACCTCGGCGCCACCCTCGTCGGCGTCTACGAGGCGAACTCGCCGCTCGCCTGGGCCCGCGAGGCGAGCGCCGTGCTGGCCAACCGCCACAAGATCGGTGAGCTCGCGGGCTACCGCAAAGCGTTGACACACCTGGAGACCCGCACCGCGGTCGTCGCCAAGCACGGCGACCGGGTCACCGTCGCGAAGCTCGACCGCCACTGGCGCCCGGTCAGCCACCGCACCGAGCACGCCGACCTCGTCTGCGTCGGGTACGGGTTCCTCCCCCGCACCGACCTCGTGCCGGAGGCCAAGCGCACCAACGACTTCCTCGACGTCGACGACCGCCAGCAGACCTCCGTCGCGTGCGTCTACGCGGCCGGTGAGGTGACCGGCATCGGCGGCGCGGACCTGGCCGAGGCCGAGGGAGTCGTCGCCGGAGCCGCCGCGGCAGGCCGGGAACCGCCGTCCGACGCCGTGCGGGCCGTCCGCCGGGGGCGCCTGTTCGCCCAAGCCCTGGCCAGGGCGCACGCGATCGGGCCGGGCTGGCGGACGTGGCCGGCCCCGGACACGACGGTCTGCCGCTGCGAGAAGGTCAGTCTCGCCGATCTCACCGACGCCACCGGCATGCGCGAGCTCAAGCTCACCAGCCGCGTCGCGATGGGCCGCTGCCAGGGCCGCGTCTGCGCCCGCAACGCGGCCGAGCTGACCGGCGTCCCGTTCGACGGCCAGCGCCGCGTGATCGCGGTCCCGATCCCCCTCGGCGAACTCGCCGCCCTCCCGGAGGAGAAGTAGTCATGACCGAACGCCTGGACGGCGTCATCGTCGCCACCGCGCTTCCCTACGCGGAAGACCCGAAGGCCCCCGCGGGACTGCGCCCGGACCTGGACAAGCTCGCCGAGCACTGCCAGTGGGTCGTCGAGAACGGCTGCCGCGGCGTGGGCCCCAACGGCTCGCTCGGCGAGTACTCCTCGCTGACCGACACCGAGCGCCGCCAGGTCGCCCAGACCGCCATCGCGGCCGTGAAAGGTCGCGGCATTGCGGTGATCGGCGTGCACGGCGTGGGCGCGCACCAGGCCCGTCACTGGGCCGAACTGGCGGCCGAGGACGGCGCGGACGGCGTGCTCTGCCTGCCGCCCACGATGTACCGGGCGAACCGGGGCGAGGTCGTGCACCACTTCCGCGAGGTCGCCAAGGCCGGCCTGCCGATCATGGTCTACAACAACCCGATCGACACCAAGGTCGACCTCACCCCCGGCCTGATCGCCGAGCTGGGCCAGATCGAGCACGTGGTGGCGGTGAAGGAGTTCTCCGGCGACGTCCGCCGCGTGCTGGAGATCAAGGCCGCGGCCCCGCACCTCACCGTCGTGGCGGGCGCCGACGACGTCGTGCTGGAAAGCCTGCTGATGGGCGCCACCGGCTGGTTCGCGGGCTACCCCAACGTGTTCCCCGCCGAGTGCACCGAGCTGTTCGAGCTGGCGCTGCTGGGCAAGCTCGCCGAGGCACGGACGTTGTACGAACGCCTCGTGCCCGCGTTCCGCTGGGACTCGCGCACCGAGTTCGTGCAGGCCATCAAGCACTCCATGGACTTCGTCGGC
Organism: Lentzea sp. NPDC004789; assembly: GCF_053601075.1. Taxonomy (NCBI): domain Bacteria; kingdom Bacillati; phylum Actinomycetota; class Actinomycetes; order Pseudonocardiales; family Pseudonocardiaceae; genus Lentzea; species Lentzea sp. NPDC004789. The sequence continues at coordinate 170,104 of NZ_JBSGBE010000002.1, forward strand.
CGCTACGGCGGTCCGTGCCGGCCGCCGCGGGGACCGCTCAGCCCCGAGCAGCGCGCCCAGGTCGACGCCGACATGAAGCTGGCTACCCAAAAATTGGACACGGTATGACGTTCGCCAAGTACTTCAGCGCGGTCGACTCGCACACCGAGGGCATGCCGACCCGGGTGATCACCGGCGGTGTCGGGGTGATCCCAGGCGAGACCATGGCCGACAAGCGGCTGAACTTCATCTCCGACCACGACCACATCCGCAAGTTGCTGGTCGACGAACCGCGCGGCCACGCGGCGATGAGCGGCGCGATCCTGCAGCCGCCGACCCGCCCGGACGCCGACTGGGGCGTGCTCTACATCGAGGTGTCGGGCTGTCTGCCGATGTGCGGGCACGGCACCATCGGCGTGGCGACGGTCCTGGTCGAGACCGGCATGGTCGAGGTGACCGAACCCGTCACGACGGTCCGGCTCGACACCCCGGCCGGGCTCGTGCTGGCCGACTACGACACCCGCACGAAGCTCGTGACGATCCGCAACGTCCCGGCGTACGCCCACGAGCTGGACGCCGTGGTCGACGTGCCGGGACTGGGCGAGGTCCGCTACGACATGGCGTACGGCGGCAACTTCTACGCCATCCTGCCGCTCGCCGATCTCGGCATCCCGTTCGACCGGGCGGAGAAGGACCGCATCCTGGCCGCGGGTCTGGACATCATGGACCGGATCAACGCCACGAACCGCCCCGTGCACCCGGTGGACGCGGCGATCAGCGGCTGCAAGCACGTCCAGTTCACCGCGCCCGGCCACGACGGCGCCCACTCGCGCAACGCGATGGCGATCCACCCCGGCTGGTTCGACCGTTCCCCCTGCGGCACAGGCACTTGCGCCCGGATGGCCCAGCTGCACGCGCGCGGCGAGCTCGGCATCGGCGCGGACTTCGTCAACGAGTCGTTCATCGGCACCAGGTTCATCGGCCGGTTGCTCGAAGAGGTACCGCTCGGTGACCGCACGGCGGTGGTGCCCACTGTGTCCGGTCGCGCGTGGATCACCGGGATGGGCCAGTACCTGCTCGACCCCACCGATCCGTTCCCGGAGGGGTTCTCGCTCTAGTCGTTACGCTCAGTGCCGTGACCACGCCCAGTCTGGAAGCGCTGCTGCGCATCGGACCGTTCCACTCGGCACTGCGCGCGGCCATCCGCCGCCGCGGCCTCACCCTGGAACGGCTGCGATTGCGCCTGGCGCAGCAGGACGTGGCGGTGGCGCTGTCGACGTTGAGCGACTGGCAGCAGGGCAGGGTGCGGCCGATCTCCCCGAAGTCGCTGCGCGCGGTCTCGGTGCTGGAGGAACTGCTGGAGGTGCCGTCCCGGTCACTGCTGGGCCTGCTGGAGCACACCGGCCCGAGCGGCTGGCCGGACGTCGTCCCCGGCATGATGCCCGGCTTCAACACCTACGACCTGGAGATCGTCTCCCGCCACGACAGGGTTTTCGTCGACGCCGACCGGCACGCGTCCCGCGTCCACGTGCAGGTGGTCGGCCGCGCACGCCACGACGGCGTCGACCGCTTCTACGCCCACTACTACTGCGACGACTCCGTGCGCACTTCAGAAGTCGTGCACGAACCCGTCCGCAACTGCCGGACCGGCCGGTCCGCGCGCAACGAGGCCGAACACGTGACCGTCGAGGAGCTGCTGTTCGACCGGTCGCTGAAGGCGGGCGAGACGTGGGTGTTCGAGTTCGCCGTCCACGACCCGACGCGGCTCGACAGCTTCGAGTACGCGCACGGCGTGCGGTGCTTCATGGCGCAGAGCCTGATCGAGGTGCATTTCCACCCGGCCGCGCTGCCCGCCGACCCGCACGTCTACCTGCAGGACTGGCAGGAGTCCGAGCCGCACCGCACGATCGACCTCGCGCTGGACCACACGAACTCGGTGCACCACTTCGAGACCGACGTGTCGGTGAACTGGGTCGGCGTCCGCTGGAAGTGGGCCTGAAAGCTCCCCAAATCGCATGACGGCGATTAGCGTGCGCTCGTGCAGTCGCCGTGGAGAGCCGCGCCCCGGGCAGCCCTGTCGAGTCCGCTCACGCTGCTGGTGAGCGTCGCGACGACGCTGCTGCTGGGCTTCGTGGTGGCCGCGGCCGTGCTGCACTCGTCCGCCGCGGGCAGCGCGGCTCTCGCCTACCAGCAGAGCCGGATGTGCCCGCAGTCCGTGCACCCGTCGCTGGACGGGGACGGCCTGACGCTGTCCACCGCGGTCACGCTGTCCTCCCGCGGTCCGCTGGGCGCCGTCTACACGCGCATCGCGCGTCCCGACTTCAACGGGATCGCGACCTACGGCCGGTTCGGCCACCGCCCCGACGCGTTGGCGCACCTGACGGTCGTGCAGGGCGGCGGCACCGGGCTGTGGGTGCCGCAGACGATCGCCACCGCCGCGCACGTGCGCGTGGGCGACCGGCTGACCGGGTCGTCGCTGGTGGTCAGCGCGATCTACGCCGACCTGGCGCATCCCGTGTCCGAGTGGTGGTGTTCCGAGGCGAAGACCGTGGTGCCGAACCCATTGGGCGGTGACGGCGCCAGCACGTCCGTCATCTGGGTGCCGCGGATCTCCGATCTCGCCCTGCTGCCACCGGAGTTCTCGTCCGGTGCCTCGGTGTCACTGCGGTTCCCCACGACCCCGGTGTCGACGCTGGCCGAAGCGGAGGCGTTGCGGGACAAGGGGAACGCGCTGCTGTCCGCGCTGGCCCTGCCGTTGACCCGGACGGATGTCCTGTCCTCCGCGATCACCGCGGCCCGCACGTCCGAACGGAACGTGGCCTCCGCACTGCTGCCGTTGGTGGTCATCAGCGTGTTGGTGGGGCTCGCCGGCGTCGGCACGGTGACCGTGCAATGGGCTCAACGCAGGCATTCCGAGCTGCGGCTGCTGTGGGTGCGCGGGGCGAGTCCGCTCGCACTGGGTTTCCGCGGTGTGCTGGAGCTCGGACTGCCGTTGGTCGCCGGCGGGTTGCTCGGGCTGGTGGCGGCTCGGTCGCTGCTGCCGTTGTACGCGCCGGGAGTGGTGCTGGCTCCCGGAGCGCTGTGGCCGGCGTTGGGTTGCGTTGCCGCGGTGGTGCTCGCTTCGCTGGCGGTGACCGTGCTGGTGGCGTGCTGGCGCACGCACCGCACGTTCCAACGACGGGCCCGCTCCTGGCGGCTCGCCGTGGTGCCGTGGGAGCTGGCCGTCGCGTCACTGGCCGTGCTGGCGTGGGTCCGCCTGTCCCGCAACGGGTTGGGCACGACGCTGAAGACCGGCGAGCTGCCCAGGATCGACGTGGCGGCGCTGACGTTCCCGCTGCTCGTCGTGCTGGCGGCGGCGTTGCTCGCGACCCGGCTGCTGCGGTGGTCGCTGGGCCGGTCGCGGCGCGTGCAGTGGTGGCGGGTTCCGGCCGCGCAGCTCGCGTTGCGCCGGCTCGCGGCCGCCACCGGACCCGTGACCGGCGTGGTGCTCGTGGGCGTGCTGGCGGTCGGAACCATCGCGGTCGGCAGTGCCGTGGCGCAGGCGCAGCGGTCCGCGTTGGACTCGAAATCCGGCGTGTTCGTCGGCGCGAACAGCACCGTGCAGGTGTCGCAGGACATCGCGCTCGGACGCGTGACGCTGCCATCGTCGTTGCGCGGCAACACAACTCTCGTGGGCGTGAGCACGGGCGCGTTGATCGTGGACCCGGCGACGTTCACCGACGCGGCCGTGCTGAACGACGCCGCTTCCGTGCGCTCACTGCTGTCCGGGCTGCGCCGCACCGGTGAGATCGCGCCCGCCCTGCGCATCGGCCGCGCCGCCGACCAGGAGATCCAGATCCCCGGCCTGCCGCTGCTGAAGCCGGTGGCGTGGCTGCCGTCGTTCCCGAAGCTCGGCACCCGCGGCTACGTGGTCGCGCGGGACTCGGTGCCGGCCGTCGAGCAGGTGGGTTCGTGGCACCTGTGGTCGTCGCTGCCGCTGCCCGCGCTGACCACAGCGCTGCAGGACGCCGGCATCAACTACACGAATGTCGCCGACCGCGCGCGAGTGCTGGACGGCCTGCCGTTCCTGACCGTGCAGTGGACGTTCGGCTTCGTGACCGCGATCGGCGTGGTGCTGGCCGTGGTCGCCGCCGTGGCGTTGCTGCTGGCCATCGAGGTCCGCCGCCGCCAGAACGCCGTCTCCGGCGCGCTGTCGACCCGCATGGGCATGCGACCGTCGGTGCTGTGGTCCAGCCATCTGCTCGAAGTGGGCGCCCTGGCGTTGCTGGCGGTGGCCGTGGGCGCACTGGCGTCGTTCGTGAGCACCGGTGCCGCGGTGCCGCGGCTGGATCCGGCGCCGTGGCTGAACCCGGCCCCGATGCCGCCGGACCTGACCTCGCTGCTGGGCTCGATGGTGCTGTGCGGACTGGCCGTCGTCGTGGTGGCGGCCTGGCTGGCGTTGCGCGGTGCCCGGACCGCGCGGATGGGAGAACTGCTCAGGTGATCCGCGCTTGTGGCGTCGGGGTGTCCTACGGCCAGGTGCGCGCCGTCGCGGACGTGTCGCTGACGATCGCACCCGGCCTCACCGTGCTGTCGGGCCCGTCCGGCTCCGGCAAGTCGACGCTGCTGCGAGTCCTGTCCCTGGTCGAACGCCCCTCGGTCGGCGAGGTCTTCGTGCACGACCGCCCGACCTCGGCGTTGCCGTGGTCCGAGCTGCGAGCGTTGCGGCGCAAGGAGATCGCGGTCGTCTTCCAGAACCCGGCCGACAACCTGATCTCGCACCTGACCGTGGGCGAGAACCTCCGCGCGGCCGGTGCCGCGGACCTGTCCCTGCTGGAGAGGCTGGGCCTGGGCGAGTCCGCGACCTGGCGGATCGGCACCCTGTCCGGCGGCCAGCAGCAACGCCTCGCTTTCGGCTGCGCGCTGGCGCGCGGGGCGTCCGTGGTGGTGGCCGACGAGCCGACCTCGCAGCTCGACACGCGGTCCGCCGACCTGGTGCTGGAAACCCTGGCGTCGCTACCCGTGCCCGCCGTGGTGGCGTCGCACGATCCGCGGTTGATCGCGCTGGCGGACCTGTGCGTGCCGTTGGCGGCGTCGTGATCCGCGCTACGGGGGTGCACCGGGCTTTCGGCGGCGTCTCGGTGCTGCGCGGCGTGGACCTGGCGGTGTCGGCCGGGGAACTGGTGACGCTGAGCGGCCCGTCCGGTTCCGGCAAGACCGCGCTGTTGTCGTTGCTGTGCGGCTTCGACTCGCCGGACCGCGGGTCCGTTTCACCCGGCTCGGCTTCGTGGTCGGCGTGCGCTGTGCTGCCGCAGTCGCTGGGACTGGCGACCGAGCTGACGCTGGAGGAGAACGTCGCGTTGCCGCTGCGCCTGGCCGGGCGGGCCGTGGACGAGGTGGGCGGGCTGCTGGCGGAGCTCGGGATCGGCGCGTTGGGCTCGCGGTATCCCGGGGAGGTGTCGTTCGGGCAGCAGCAGCGGGCGGCGCTGGCTCGGGCCGTGGTGGCGCGGCCCGCTGCTCTGCTGGCTGATGAGCCCACGGCGCACCTGGATTCCGGTAGTGCCGAGGTTGCGGTCTCGGTGTTGCGGCGGGTGGCGGACGAGGGGGCCGCGGTGTTGATCGCCACGCATCACGAGGCCGTGCACGCGGTGGCCGATCGGGTGCTGGCCTTGGTTGACGGCCGGGTGTGTTGAGGGTCGATGACGAGCGTTGGTTGCGTCATCGCCGCTTCGCGACGATTGCGGGCTGGGCACGTCACTACCGCTTACCGGGTCGACATCAGGCCGATCACGCAACCCCGTTGATGAGATTGCGTCTCGGCTTGCGGTGCGGATCCAGCCACGCGGGCGGGTAGAACGCCGGTATGCCGTGCACCATTTTCACTTCCCACTCACTCTGGTGAATGAGCGTGTGGTGATGTCGGCAGAGCAGCACCGCATTCTTGACCGACGTATCGCCGCCGTTCGCCCAGTGATGAATATGGTGCGCATCGCACTGTTTCGGCGGTCTGCCACAACCGGGGAAAGCACAGCCCTTGTCGCGGGCGACCAGGACCCGGCGGATTCCGGCGGGGAAGCTGCGGGTCTTGCGGCCGATGTCCATCGGCTGCGACTTCTCCCCCAGCACCAGCGGGATGATTCCCGCGCTGCACGCCAGCCGACGCACCTGCTCGACCGGGACGCGCTGGCCGTTGTCCAGCAGGCCCTGACCGAGCTTGCCCGCCAGGTCCTCATAGCGCACCGTCACCGTCAGCGTGACCGGCTCACCACCATGCTCAGGCAACTGATCCGCACGCAGCATCAGATCCACCAGCTCGGCCAGCGCATCCCCCTCACGCTCGGCCCGCGAGCGCGGATCCGGGCCCTCCTCGGCCGTGGTCGGGCGGGGCTTGGCCAGCGGGTCCAGCAACGCCTCGTACTGGGCGCCGGTGACCTTGTCCAGCGTGGCCCGGATCTCCAGCTGGTCACCCTTCCACCGCATCACATGCTGATTGACCTGCCGCGACGGTTCGGCCTCACGTGGTTCCGGATCGTTCTGCAACAGCGCGTAGACCAGCTTTCGGCCCAACCCCCGCAACGCCACCGGATCATGCTCGCGCGCGAGACCGACCACGGTCTCCTCGTACTCGGCGGGCAGCTCCTTCATCACCTCGGCGACCACCGCGACATGCTCCACGGACAGCGCGCCCTCGGCCGCCGCCGACGCGGTCACCGGCAGCTCCGGCGCGATCTCGCCACCGGTCGGCGTGATCCCCGTCCCTAGCAGTGCGGCATTGGCGACCCACTGCTTGGCGGTATTCCGACTCCACCGGACCGCGTGCTGCAGCACCTGAGCCAAATCCTTGTACCCAAGCTCACTCGCGGCACCACGCCGATCCAACTCGGCAATCTTGCGCATCACCGCGTGCTCACGAGCCCGAATCTCCGCCACCTCACCAACGAGACTGCTCAGCAGCTCGCCAGTGGAGAGAAGAGGAAGGTCGGGTTCGATCACGTGTTCTAATCTACCGCAAGATCTCGACATAAAAGCAGGTAAAGCCGTACACGAAAGTGTGAACCACCCGCCCCGCCCCACTCCAAACTCAGTAAGCGGTGACGGCGTGCCCCGCCCTCGCGATTGGGGCTTGACTTTGGGTGCGACGTGCTACCGTGCGCGGATCGGCCGGGCGCTTCACATGCCCGGCTTTTGAAGGCCGGCCAGCGCCTCGCAAGGGCCCCGAAGTCAAGCACCCATCGCAATCGTCGCGAAGCGGCGATGAAATGACCCGTCTCGTCATCGGCCCTGAAAACGACCTCAGACCGCAGGCGGCCGGTCCTCGTAAGGCGTGGACAGCACCACAGTCGTCCGCGTCGACACGTTGGCCGACTCGCGGATCTTCTGCAGCAGCTCCTCCAGCGCCGTGGGCGACGCGACCCGCACGCGCAGCACGTACGAGGCGTCGCCCGCCACCGAGTAGCAGGCCTCGATCTCCGGCAGGTGCTCCAGCCGCTTCGGGTAGTCGTCGGGCTCGGCCGGGTTGATCGGGAAGAGCGAGATGAAGGCGGACATGGGCAGGCCGATCTCGGCGCCGTCCAGGCGTGCGGCGTAGCCCTTGACGATGCCGCGCTGTTCCAGGCGTTTCACGCGCTGGTGCACCGCTGACACGGACAGGCCGACGCGCTCGGCCAGGTCGGTGAAGCTGCACCGGCCGTCCGAGGCGAGTTCCTTCAGGATCGCTCTGTCGATCTGCTCGAGGGTCAAAGCACCACCAGCTCGTGAGGTCGGTTGTTGAAGGACTCGACGCCTTCGGCGGTGGCGACGACGATGTCCTCGATGCGCGCGCCCCAGCGGCCGGGCAGGTAGATGCCGGGTTCGACGCTGAACGCCATGCCGGGTTCGAGCGGCAGCGCGTTGCCGCTCACGATGTAGGGCTCCTCGTGCACGTCGAGGCCGATGCCGTGGCCGGTGCGGTGCACGAAGTACTCGCCGAAGCCGGCGTCGGCGATCACCGAACGGGCGGCGGCGTCGACCTCTTCGCAGGTGACGCCGGGCCGCACGGCGTCGACGGCGGCCTGTTGCGCCGCCTGCAGGACGGCGTAGGTGTCCCAGACGTCGTCGTACGACGGTTCGCCCATCACGTAGGTGCGGGTCGAGTCGGAGTTGTAGCCCTCGGCGACCGGGCCGCCGATGTCGATGACGACGACGTCGCCGGCCTCGACGACGCGGTCGGAGTCGCGGTGGTGCGGGGAGGCGCCGTTCGGGCCGGAGCCGACGATCACGAAGTCGGCGACGGTGTGACCTTCGTCGACGATCGCCGCGGCGACGTCCTTCGCGACCTCGCGTTCGGTGCGGCCCACGCGCAGGAACTCGCCCATGCGCGCGTGCACGCGGTCGATCGCGGCGCCGGCCTTGCGCAGGGCGGCGATCTCGCTCGCGTCCTTGCGCATGCGCAGCTCGCGGATGATCGGGCCGGCCAGCGTCTGCTCTCCGCCGATGGCGTTGCCGAGCTTGATGGTGTGCAGGGCGGGCATCATGTCCGCCACGGCGACGCGCGAGCCCTTCAGCGCGGCCTTGACCAGCGCGTACGGGTCCTCGCCGTCGACCCACGTGACGACCTGGACGCCCAGCTCGTCGGTCGGGACGGCGGCGTAGCCGGGCTGTTCCAGCTTCGGCACGACCAGCGTCGGGGTGCCGCCGACGGGCAGCGCGAGGCAGGTGAGGCGCTCGAAGGAGTCGCCACCGGCACCGATCAGGTACCGCAGGTCCGAACCGGGCGAGATGAGGAGGGCGTCGACGCCCGCCTGCTCGGCCGCGGCGGAAGCACGGTCAAGCCGCGCACGCAGCGCGGACACGTCGATGGGGCCGGTGATCGTTGCCATGCGCCTGAGCCTAGTAGCTTGTCCAACCGTGAGCTCTCCCCTGGTGCTGCTCGACTCCGCGAGCCTCTACTTCCGGTCGTACTACGCGCTGCCGGACTCGATGACCGCGCCCGACGGCACGCCGGTGAACGCCGTGCGCGGCTTCGTCGACACGATCGCCCGCGTCATCACCGACCGCGGCGCCGCGCGGCTGGTCGCGTGCCTCGACGCCGACTGGCGCCCGGAGTTCCGGGTGAAGGCGCTGCCCTCCTACAAGGCGCACCGGGTCGCCGAGGACGCGGTGGACGGCGAGGAGGAGGTCCCGGACACCCTCACGCCGCAGATCCCGATCATCCTCGACGTGCTCGACGCGGCCGGCATCTGCACCGGCGAGGCGGCGGGCTACGAGGCCGACGACGTCATCGGCGCGCTCGCCCACCGCGAGCAGAAATCACCCGTCGAGGTGGTCACGGGCGACCGCGACATGTTCCAGGTCGTGCGCTTCGAGCCCACGCCGGTGCACGTCGTGTACGTCGGCCGCGGCTGGAACAAGGCGGAGGTCCTCGGCCCCGATGAGCTCGCCGCGAAGTACGCGCTGCCGGTCGAGAACGCCGGTTCCGCCTACGCCGACATGGCGGTGCTGCGCGGCGACCCCTCCGACGGCCTGCCGGGCGTCGCGGGCATCGGCGAGAAGACCGCCGCGAAGCTCATCACCGAGTTCGGCTCGCTGGAGGAGCTGCTCAAGGCCGTCACCGACCCGATGGATCGCAAGCTCACCACCAAGGCCCGCAACGCGCTCATCGCGGCCGAGGAGTACCTGGCGGCCGCGCCCACCGTCGTCCGCACCGCCCTGGACGCGCCGGTGATCCTGGACCGCGACGACGAGGTGCCGCGCGTGCCCGCCGACCCCGAACGGCTGCGCGAGCTGACGCAGCGCTGGGGTCTGGGCAGCTCGGTGCCGCGCCTGGTCAACGCGATGGAGCGGCGCCCTTAGAAGAACGTCCCGCAGTGCGGCTTCCGGTCCACGGCGAACAACGCGTCGGCGTCGGCCAGACGGTTTCCCACGATCCGTTTGGCCGCCGCGAGCTGCGAGAACGTGGTGTCACCGAAGTAGACGGCACCGAGCAGCTCGACCGGGATCGTGAGGTCGGCCTGCGCGTCCACCCGCTCGGCACCGTCCGGCGACACCCGGTAGCAGCCGTCGTTGGCGGGCAGCAGCGTGTCCCGCACCTCGATGACGACCGGCTCGGCGGCGCCGTACGTGCGGGCGGACAGCATGCGCGGCACGTCGGCCAGCCGCAGCCAGATCTCGTCGAACACGTCCTTGGTGCGGACCACCCGCGGGTCCTCGAACAGCCACGACAGCGGGTCGTCGAGCGCCACGTCGTGCTCGATCGTGTTCACGAGGTCCAGCCGTGACGCGTAGATCCACAGGTCGCGCCACGCGTCCTCGCCCGCCCACACGAAGTCCTGAACGGACATCCGGTAGCGGTGGTCCTTCACCTCGGACACCTTGTAGGTCAGGAAACCGTCGTCACCATCAGGTCCGCTGTGGATGATCGTGGCCGAGGAATCGCCGCCGCCCCTGCGGTCGCGAGCCCGCGCCCACCAGCCCGGCCACCTGCCGATCTGGCCCGGCCGCTTCAGCCCGATGGCCTCGTGCAGTTCCGGCAACAGCTTGTCGGCGGCGTCCGCGTCGATCATCCGCACCCGGCCGGTCATCCCGCCGGGGATCACCGCCCGCTCGGCGTCGATCTCGATCGACCGCCACCGCCCGGCCAGGCCGTAGCCGAAACGCCCGTAGATGCGGCCCTCGGACGCGCGCAACGACGCCACCGGATCCGGCAGGGTCGAGAGTTGTTCGCGCATCAGGGCGGTCAGCACGCCCCGGCGCGTGTGGTCGGCACGCACACCCACGCGCGAGATCGCGGCATGCGGCACGACTGCGCCACCAGGCACCACAAGAGAAGAGGCGAACGACTGAGTGGTCCCGATCATCTCGTCGCCGTCGAAGGCGGCGAGCGCCCGATCGGGCTCGTAGGACGGGCGGATGACGTCCCACTGCTCGTCGGGCGGCGGGCCCCAGTGCATCGCGCGGCGGAAGACCGTGGCATGGGCGCGGAACTGCGCCTCGTCGGTGAGAACGCGGATCTCGGTCACGCCCGCGATCGTGGCTCAGCACGATCGCGGGTGCACCTGAGTTTCTAGCCGCGGGACGCGAGCCAGGTCGCCTGGCTCGGCGGGTAGTCCAGGTCGACGGTCGTGCCGGACCAGTTGCCGTCAAAGCCCCGATGGCCGGTGTACCGCCCGGTGTGCCCGAAATCGCTCAACGGCTGGGGGTCGCCGGTCGGTAGCCGAAGATCCCGGCAGCGTTGCAGCCCGGCCTGGGCAGCAGCGGAGATGCCCTGCAGACGCGAAAAACCTCCCCCGAGGCCACGAAGTCCTCGGGGGGAGGTCGTCCGCGCGGGTCCGATCAGCCGGTCGGCTGACCCACCTCGTACTCGCCGTCCTCGGTCTTGACGACGATCTTGACCTTCTTGTCCTTGCCGCCGACCTGGACCTTGCACTCGAACGAGGTGTTGGGCTTGACCTCGTTCTCACCGGTGCAGGTCGCCGCGCCGACGTCGGAGATCTTGTACTCGTCCTTGAGGATCTGGACGATGCCGTTCTGCACGGCGGTGTTGTCGAAGATCTTCTTCTTGAAGAACGCCGGCGACACGAACCCGGTGAACAGCACGCCACCGACGAGCAGCACCACGACGACCGCGGCGACCCAGATGGCCGCGCTCGACTTCTTCTTCGGCGGGACCGGCGGGCCGTAGCCGCCGGGCTGCTGGCCGTACGGGTTGGGCTGGCCGGGGTACTGCTGCGTCTGCTGACCGTAGGGGTCGCCGCCCGGCACGGGCGTGCCGTACGGGTTCGACTGCGGCTGCTGGGGAACGCCGTACTGCTGCGTCTGCTGCTGTGACGGATCGAAACCGGGGTACGGCTGCTGCTGCGGCGGCCCCGGCTGGGGCTGCGGCGGGCCGTAGGGGTTCTGAGCCGGGAAGCCGCCGGACGGTGTGCCGGGAGGGAAACCGCCACCGTAGGGCTGCTGCGGCTGCTGCGGCTGGCCCCAGGGCTGCTGCGGATCGTTCCCTCCGGACGGTCCGTACGGGCTGCTCATCTGTCGACCTCCGTGTGTACGACGTTGCGGCGCGATCCAACCACACCGCTGACGTCAGTCTTTACTCCGACTCGCAAAACCTTCGTCAGGCGCACGTCACATCATCGCCACAACTCCGCGCCGCAGCGCGTCCACCGCCTTGGCCGCCGCGGCACCGACCGCGTCGTCTCGTCCGACCACATCACGGATCTGGTCCAAAAGGTCGATCACCTGACGGCACCAACGGACGAAGTCGCCCGCGCCGAGCTCGTTGCCGCCCGCCTCGGCCGCGCTGAGCACCTTCTCCAGCGACTCGCCGCGCGCCCACCGGAACACCGGCCACGCGAAGCCCGGATCCGGCTGCCGCGTGATGCGCTCCAGCTTGTGGCGGCGCTCGTCGTCCTCGATCTCCGCCCACAGCCGCACGGTCTTCAGCATCGCGTCCGACACCGCCCCCTGCGGCAACCGCGCCTCGACCGGACCGTCCCGGCGCGCCTCGTAGACCAGCGACGACACGACGGCGGCGAGCTCCTCCGGCTTGAGGCCCTTCCACAGGCCGTGCCGCAGGCACTCGGCGGCCAGCAGGTCCGACTCGCTGTAGAGCCTCGTCAGCCGCTTGCCGTCCTGGGTGACCTCCTCGGCCTCGGACAGGTAGCCGCGCTCGCGCAGCAACGCCCGGATGCGGTCGAACTGGCGCGCCAGCGAGTGCGTGGTCGCGGCGACCTTGCGCTCCAGCTGCTCGGTCTCGGCCAGCAGCCGGTGGTACCGCTCACCCCACCGCGCGTGGTCCTCGCGCTGGTCGCAGCCGTGGCACGGGTGCGCGCGCAGCGCACGGCGCAGGGTCGCGAGCTCCGGGTCGTCGTCCGCCGTGGTCTTCTTGCGGCCACGCGACGGCACGGCGATGCCGGTGTTGCGGATCGTCGACGCGAGGTCGCGCCGCGACTTGGGCGACCGCACGTCGACCTGCCGCGGCAGGCGGATGTGCCCCAGCACCTCGACCGGTGCCGGGAAGTCGGCGCTCGTGAGCCGGCCGGACCACCGGTCCTCGGTGACCACCAGCGGCCGCGCCTCGCCCAGCGGCTCGATGCCGGGGTCGATCACGACGGCGAGCCCGCTGCGCCGCCCGGACGGCACCGCGATCACGTCGCCCTTGCGCAGCTTCTCGAGCGACTTGGCCGTCTCGATGCGCCGCGCGTTCGTGTTCTGCTTGGCGAGCTGCTTCTCCCGGTCCGCGACCCTGCGGCGCAGCCCCGCGTACTCCGCGAAGTCGCCCAGATGGCACGTCATCGACTCGGCGTAGCCGGACAGCGCCTCCTTGTTCCGGTCGATCCGCCGCGCCAGCCCGACCACCGACCGGTCGGCCTGGAACTGCGCGAACGACTGCTCCAGGATCTCGCGCGCGGCCGCCGCACCCAGCTGATGCACCAGGTTGACGGCCATGTTGTAGCCGGGCCGGAACGACGACCGCAGCGGGTACGTGCGCGTGGAGGCGAGCCCGCCGACCGCCTTGGGGTCGATGCCCGGCTGCCAGACGACGACCGCGTGGCCCTCGACGTCGATGCCCCGCCGCCCCGCACGCCCCGTGAGCTGCGTGTACTCGCCGGGCGTGAGATCGACGTGCGCCTCGCCGTTGTACTTGACGAGCTTCTCCAGCACGACCGTCCGCGCCGGCATGTTGATGCCCAGCGCGAGCGTCTCGGTCGCGAACACGACCTTGACCAGCCCGCGGACGAACAGCTCCTCGACCGTCTCCTTGAACGCGGGCAGCAGCCCGGCGTGGTGCGACGCGATACCGCGCTCCAGCGCCTCCCGCCACTCCCAGAACCCGAGCACCATCAGGTCGGCCTCTGGCAGGTCCCGCGTCTTCTCGTCGATGATCCGCCGGACCTGCTCGGTCTCCTCCGGCGTGTTGAGCCGCAGCCCGGCCCGCGCGGTCTGCGCCACCGCCGCGTCACACCCGGCCCGGCTGAACACGAACACGATCGCGGGCAGCAGGCTCGCGTTGTCGAGCCGCTGGATCATGTCGATGCGCGACGGCGGCTTGAACCCGGAGTTGCGCGACGGCCGCCCGGTGCCACCGCGGTTGCGGCCGCGGCTGAACGGCACGTGGTAGCGCGCGAGCTCCTCGGTCTTGCGCAGCACCTGGGCGTTGATCCGCGCGTGCGTCTCGTCGCCCTCGAACAGGTCGAGCATCTGGTTGCCCACCAGCATGTGCTGCCACAGCGGCACGGGCCGGTGCTCGTCCACCACCACGGTCGTGTCGCCGCGCACCGCCACCAGCCACTCACCGAACTCCTCGGCGTTGCTGACCGTCGCGGACAGACCGACCACCTGCACGTGCTCCGGCAGGTGCAGGATGACCTCTTCCCACACCGGACCGCGGAACCGGTCCGCCAGGTAGTGCACCTCGTCCATGACGACGTACGCGAGTCCGTCCAGAGTGGACGACCCGGAGTACAGCATGTTCCGCAGCACCTCGGTGGTCATGACGACCACGGGCGCGCCGCCGTTGACGCTCGTGTCACCGGTCAGCAGGCCGATGCTCTCCGCCCCGTACCGCGCGGTGAGGTCGGCGAACTTCTGGTTGCTGAGCGCCTTGATCGGCGTCGTGTAGAAGCACTTGCGGCCCTCGCTCAGCGCGAGGTGCACGGCGAACTCGCCCACCACCGTCTTGCCGGCACCGGTGGGGGCGCAGACGAGCACTCCGTGACCGTCCTCCAGGGCCTCGCAGGCCTGGCGCTGGAACGGGTCCAGCTCGAACGAGATGACGGAGCCGAAGTCGGTCAGCTTGGGCCGCTGGGCGTTGCGCCGGGAGTGGGCGTAGGCCTCGGCCGGAGACCGCGAAGCACGTGACACCCCTTCAGGCTTTCACATCGCACCGACAAACGCCGCCGAGATAGATTAACTTCAGTCAACACTGAAGCAATAGAGGGCAGTGTCCTCACGACACCGCCCTCCAGCTGCTGCTTCGTCAGAACGTGCGCTGCACCCGTTCGGCCACGAGTTGCACGAACCGCGACGGGTCCGCCAGCTCGCCGCCCTCGGCCAGCAGCGCCAGCCCGTAGATCAGCTCGGCAGTCCCGGCCAGCGACTCGCGCTCACCCGACGCGAACGCCTTGTGCAGGCCCTCGACCAGCGGATGCCCGGGGTTGAGCTCCAGGATGCGCTTGATCTTCGGCAGCTCCTGCCCCATCGCCTTGTACATCTTCTCCAGCGTCGGAGTGATGTCGTGCGCGTCGCCCACCACGCACGCCGGCGAGGTCGTCAGGCGCGACGAGAGCCGCACCTCCTTGACGTCCTCGGACAGGGCGGAGGCCATCCAGGTGAGCAGGTCGGCGAACTCGGCGGCCTTGGCGGAGGCGGCGGACTTCTCCTCCTCCGTCTCCAGGTCCACCTGACCCTTGGCGACGGACTGCAGCTGCTTGCCGTCGAACGAGGGCACCGAGTCGACCCACATCTCGTCGATCGGGTCGGTGAGGATCAGGACCTCGTAGCCCTTGGCGCGCAACGCTTCCATGTGCGGCGAGTGCTCGACGGCCACGCGCGAGTCGCCGGTCATGTAGTAGATGTGCTCCTGGCCGTCCTTCATCCGCGAGACGTAGTCGGCCAGGGTGGTCAGCTCGTCGGCGGAGTTCGTCGAGGCGAAGGAGCAGACCTCGAGGATGGCGTCGCGGTTGTCGGCGTCGGAGAGCAGGCCCTCCTTCAGGGCGGCGCCGAGCTCGCGCCAGAACTTCTGGTAGTCGTCCGGGCGCGTCCCCATCAGCGACTTGATCGAGGACAGGACCTTCTTCACCAGGCGGCGGCGCATCAGCTGGATGTGGCGGTCCTGCTGCAGGATCTCGCGCGAGACGTTCAGCGAGAGGTCCGCCGCGTCGACGACGCCCTTCACGAAGCGCAGGTACTCGGGCATCAGCTCGGCGCAGTCGTCCATGATGAAGACGCGCTTCACGTAGAGCTGCACGCCGCGCTTGCCGTCGCGCATGAACAGGTCCAGCGGCGCCTGGGCCGGCAGGAACAGCAGCGCCTGGTACTCGAAGGTGCCTTCCGCCTGCATGCGGATGGTCTCGAGCGGCGCGTTCCAGTCGTGGCTGATGTGCCGGTAGAACTCCGCGTACTCCTCCTCCGTCACCTCGGAGGCCGGGCGCGCCCACAGGGCCTTGCGGGAGTTGATCTCCTCGCCGCCGAGGCGCACGGGCCAGGTGATGAAGTCCGAGTAGCGCTTGACGATCTCGCGGATCTTGGCCGGCTCGGTGTAGTCGGGCAGGCGGTCCTCGTCGTCGGACGGCTTGAGGTGCAGCGTGACCGAGGTGCCCTGCGGCGCGTCGTCGACGTCCTCGATCGTGTAGGTGCTCTCGCCGGTCGACTCCCAGCGGACGCCCTTCTCGGCGTGCGGGTACTTCGTCACGAGGGTGACCTTGTCGGCCACCATGAACGACGAGTAGAAGCCGATGCCGAACTGGCCGATCAGGTCCGAGGTCGACGACTGCTGCTCCTTGAGCTTGCGGAGGAACTCCGCGGTGCCCGACTTCGCGATCGTGCCGATGAGCCGCACGACGTCCTCGCGGGTCATGCCGATGCCGTTGTCCCGGACGGTCAGCGTGCGCTCGGCCGGATCGGACTCGATCACGATGTGGAGGTCGTCGACGTCGACCTTCATGTCCTTGTCGCGGAACGACTCCAGCCGCAGCTTGTCCAGCGCGTCCGAGGCGTTCGAGACCAGCTCGCGCAGGAACGTGTCCTTGTTCGAGTAGATCGAGTGGATCATCAGCTGCAGCAGCTGACGCGCCTCGGACTGAAACTCGAGAGTCTCCATTGCTTCCCCACCGAATCAAAGCGAACGAACAACCCTAGAATTTAGCGACCCACAACTGTGAGAGCGCCTGGGACCGTCCGAACTGAGACGGGCAGCGCTTCCTGGCGTTCGCCGTCGGCGTACGCGACCCAGTCGTCGCCGCCGGACAGCGACACCTCACGCGCGCGGAACGTCCGCACGAACGGCTGCTCGGTGTGCTTGCCCGTGCGCAGCGTCGGCAGCATCCGGACCATCATCGACCGGCTGGCGTGCTCGACGACCGTCACGTCGAACAGCCCGTCGGAGGCGTCGGCGGCCGGGCACACCGGGATGCCGCCGCCGTAGTTCGGCGTGTTCCCCACGGCCACGAGGGTGGCGTCGAGAGAGAACGTGTCGGTCTCGGTCGTCACGAGCAGAGGTGCCGAGCGCAGCGATGCCAGTTCGGCCAGGATCGCCAGGTCGTAGCGGCGCGGACCGGCGGGCCACCGCATGGCGTTCGCCCGCTCGTTGACCGCGGCGTCGAACCCGGCGCACAGGACGGTCGCGAACCACTGCCCGGTGGACAGCCGGCCCAGGTCCAGCTGCTTGCGCGTCCCGGACACCACGTCGTCGGCCGAGGCGGACCCGATCGCGGCCGCCAGGTCGTTGCCGGTGCCCGCCGGCACGATCCCCAGTGCCGTGGACGTGCCCGCGCACGCCTGTACGCCCAGGTGAGCGGCCCCGTCACCGCCGAGCACCACCAGCAGATCGACGCCGTCGGCCACAGCCTCACGAGCCAGCGCGAGCGTGCCTTCGGCGTCGTGTCCGACCAGCTGCGTCAACGACGAGACGTGCGGGCGCAGCGCGGCGGCGGTCGACCCGGCCATCCGGGCCGCCCGCCCCTTGCCCGACGCCGGGCAGACCAGCAGGGCTGCCCGCGTCACGTGGCGTCGTCGTAGTTCACGCGCTTCGCGGGTTCCGAAGCCGCCGTGCTCTCGGTGACCTTCTCCGGGACCTTCTCCGGGACCTTCTCGCCGGACAGGTTGCCCTGGGCGTCGGACGGCGTGTACTCGAACGGTGCCGCCTCGTCGTCGTCGAGCGAGTCCCAGCCCTCGTCCACGCGCTGCTTGGCCTTGCGCTTGTCGTGGACGCGCGCCAGCTGGATCGACAGCTCGAACAGCCCGGTGAGGGCGAGCGCCAGCACGACCATCGAGATCGGGTCGGTACCCGGTGTCGCGACGGCGGCGAACACGAACAGCCCCATGATCAGGCCGCGGCGCCACTTGGCCAGCGTCTCGTAACTGATCACGCCCGCCCGGTTCAGCATCACGACGAGCAGCGGCAGCTCGAAGCTCACGCCGAAGATGAACAGCATCGTGATGACGAACGAGACGTACTTGCCACCGGTCAGCGCGGTGATGAACTGGTCGCCACCGAAGCTGATCAGCACCTGCAGGCCCTGCGGGACGACCCAGTAGGCCAGCACCGCGCCCGCCGCGAACAGGATCGCGGCGAAGAACACGAAGGCGCGCGCGAACTTGCGCTCCTTCGCGTACAGGCCGGGCGTGATGAACGCCCAGAACTGGTACAGCCAGAACGGGCTGAGCAGCACCGCGCCCGCCGCCGCACCCACCTGCAGGCGGATCATGAAGCTCTCGAACGGCTCCGTCTGCAGCAGCCGGCACCCGGTCTCACCGGGGAACTGCACCCGGAAGGGCGCGAGTTCCGGCCGGCAGTAGGGGCCGGTCATGATGTCGCCGAGCGACGGGATCGGGCCGAGCCTCACCGCGAACCAGATCCAGCCGAAGATCGCACCGATGGTGACGATCAGCAGCGCCATCGCGAGCCGATGCCTCAGCTCGTACAGGTGCTCCTTGAGCGACATGGTGCCGTCGGGGTTGGCCCGACGGCGCTTGGCCTGTTCCCGGCGCTCCGCGAACCAACGGAACGGACTTGCCACCTCCGTGACCGTCCTTACGAGTTATCGGGACCGGGAGGTCAGTTGGAGTTGGCCTTGTTCTGCGAAGTCTGCTCGATCGGCTGCGCGACCTGAGGCTGCTGCTGAACGGGCTGCTGGGCCGGCGGCAGCTGCTGCTGAACCGGCTGCTGCACGGGCTGCTGCGCCGGGGCGTCGGCGGCGTCCTCGTCGCGCAGGCCCTTGGTCTCGGCCTTGAAGATCTTCGCCGACCGGCCGATCGAACGCGCCATGTCGGGCAGTTTCTTCGCACCGAACAGCAGAATGATCACCAAAGCGATGATCAGCAGCTCGGGGACTCCGAGGTTACCCATTGGTGATCCTCCTGTCTCCCCCGCCACGGCGTTCGTGCGCGGGGTTCGCCCTGGTCAGGGCCTTTCCGGGTCGCCGTCGTTGCGCAAAGGCCACCTTCAGCGCGGCCGACCGCGCCTTCAGCAGACCGACCTCGTCGCCGACACTGTCCCTCACCAGGGTGCTTGTGCTCGCGAATCGGCGCAAGGATCGGACGGTTCGGACCACGATCGCGACCAGCACGATCAGGCCGAACGCGATCAGCACGAGGGTCGGTGTGGACGGCACGAGCACACGTTATACGTCTCTGGTGGACAGCAGGTGATCTCCCCGGCGCAACGTCTTCTCCACCCGGCGAACAACGGCCGCCCCGATCATCCCGCGGCGGACGAGCCGACGTCGAAGGTGGTGTGACACCTGGTCCGGACGTAGTCACTGTGGGTAGCGATCATCACCGCGCATCCGTCTTCGCTCATCTCCCGCAGAACGTCCACGACAAGGGCGGCGTTGTCGCTGTCCAGCGCACCTGTCGGCTCGTCGGCCAGCACCACGGACGGCTGTTTGAGCAGCAGGCGGGCCAGCGCCACCCGCTGCTGCTCTCCGCCGCTGAGCTCGTGGACGCGGTCGGTCTCCCGTCCCGCGAGACCGACCCGGTCCAGGGCCTCGCGGTGCGCGGTGGAGCGCCGCCGCCCGCGGCCGGCCGAGGCGATCGCCAGGTTGTCCGCCACGGTCGCGTTCTCGATCAGCGCGTAGTTCTGGAAGAGGTAGCCGAGCGCGTCCCGGCGGAAGAGTCGCGCCGCCCTCCTGCCGAAGCGGGTGATGTCGGCCTCTCCGTGGAGGATCCGGCCGCTGGTCGGGGACTCAAGCAGCCCGACGCAGTTGAGGAGGGTGGTCTTGCCCGATCCGCTGGGGCCGGTGACGGCCACCAGGTCGCCGGGTGCCACGGTGAGGTCGAGACCGGACCACAACGTCCGCGTGCCGAACCTCTTGGCGAGCTTGCTGATCACGATCACGGCTGCTCCAGGGACTGTCAGGCGACGGCGGCGTTGCTGCGGACGATCCGCCGGTGGGCGAAGGCGAGCGAGAGGAGCAGCAGGGCGACGGCCACCAGCGTCACGTTCACCGCGGGCGCGAACTCGGCGATGGTGACCGGTGGCAGCTGCGAGGACGGCGGAGCCCCCGCGGCGAGCCAGTGCTCGCGTTCGGCGGCCCTCGTCCACGCGTTCCAGCCCAGCCATCCGAGCGGCGCGAGGGCGACCAACGCGTCCAGGGCGAACAGGCGCCCGTGGATGGCCGCGAACGACCTGCCGTGGAGGTGCTGGGCGAAGACGCGCTGCGCGTTCCTCCTGGTGTAGATCAGGCACACACCGACGCCGGAGACGAACAACGCGGCCAGGGCCGCCGCCAGGCCGGCCACGCTGATCCACAGCTGGCGCGTGGCCTGCGCCTGTTCCCCGGCAGCGCTCCGGGCGGCCGGGTACACCTGCGGGACGTGCTCGGCCGGCACCTCGGTTCCGCGGGCGCGGAGCACGTCACGGGGATCTTTGAAAACGATCGCGTTCTGCGTCGCGGAGGCCGTGTAGTTGCTGTAGCCGAAGAGGCCGGACCCGTTGGGCAGCACGATGACGACGGGATCGCGCAGGAGCGACCGGTCCTTGCCGACGTCCTCCGCCCCGGAGACTCCCGCGGTGTGGAAGGTGAAGATCTCCTGGCCGTCTCGCGCCCAAACCGTGTCGACCCCGGCCTCGCGCACGCGTTGCCCCCGGTCTCCCGGGCTGATCGTCACCGCGAGGTTCCCGGCGAAGGTGCCGGCGAGCCCTCGCAGCCCTTCCGGGACGATGAGGCGCACCCTTCCGCCGTGACCCGGCCCGTACGCCTGCCCCGCCGGGTCCAGCACGGGCTGTGCCGCGAGAAAGGTGTCGTTCACGACGAGCACGTCGATCCGCGAGAAGTCCTGGTTCCTGTTCGCGAACAGTCGCGCGGGGAACCTGGCGGAGAGGATGAGCTCCCCGCGCCCGTCGGCCTGGCGCAACCACGTGCCCACCTGTTGGGCCATCTGTTCGCCGGCCTCCTCCGTGCGGCTTCCCGCGACCGTGATGTACGACTCCGAACCGAGGGCGGAGAAGTACCGCTGGCTCACCGCCCGGTTCGTGACGTCTTCCAGCGATGTCACCGCGGAGGCGCCCACGAGCAGCACCACGAGGGCGGCCGCGGTGCGGACCGCGTACATCGCCGCGAGTGCCGGCCAGGGCGCCAGCTCGCCCTTCAGCGCGCCGACGATGCCACGGCTGTGCGCCAGGGCGAGGGCGACGGTGTGGCTGACCACCGCGAGCAGGAGCAACGCACCGGCCAGCGCGCCCGCGACGGCGGCGAACAGCCCAAGGCGCGCGAACCCGTTGTAGAGCCCGAGGACGACCAGCGAGACGGCCCCCACGCCCAGGCAGGCGGCCAGCCAGGACGACCCGAGACGAAGCAGATCACGTCGCAGGATCGCCGGGAACGACAGGCCGTGGAGGCGCATCACCCCGTAGCCTCTTACGCCGGAGAGGACGCTCGTGCCGACCGCGACCGCCACGGCGACGAGCATGACCAGGAAGACCGATCCACGTTCGGTGAGGGCGTGGAAGAGGACCCACTTCTCCAACCCCCACGGGGGAACGATCTTCCCGTCGAGTCCGAGCTCCTCGAACCTCGCCTTCAGCGCCCGTGCCTCGGCGGCATCGCCGAACACCCGGTAGACACCTCGCGGGTCGGGGTCTTCGAGGTCGGCCATCCGGTGGGTGTCGACGCGAACCGCACGGCCGAACGACGGGAACCCTCCCGCGAGCCACGACGCGGGCGCCGAACCGGGGTTCCCGGCGGCGATGTAGAGGTGCAGCAGGCCGTCCGGATTCCGGAGGTCGGGAACCTGGCGGACCACGGAAACGCGGTGGTCGCGGGCGAACGACTCGATCATCCGCCCGGCCGACTGGCTGCTGGTGGACCCGCTGGTCTGCTGAATCCACACCAGGGCGGACTCACCCGTCACCGGCTCCTTGTCCATGCTCTCCAGGACGAGGAACGCGAGCGCCGTCGAAGCGATGATGGAAATCAGCTGGATCATCCTGATTTCGAAATGGCGCATCAAAGATTCCCGTTGACTTCAAGTGGTACAGATTTGCCCGCCCCGAGGGGCCGGCCCCGAAAAACAGGACCGGCCCCGAACCGGGACGACGAAGGCGTTGCCGGCGACCTGCGTCAGCAGTCGCCGGTGCTCCGCCAGTAGACCTCGGCGGTCGCGGTGGTCGCGTTGTTCACGCCCGCCTGGGACTCCTTGCCGGGAGCGACGTTGAAGTCACGTGCGCTCCTGTCGCCGAGGTACGCGCTCGAACCGTGGCACTTCGACTCGTGGTAGTAGTTCGAGTACGCGCGGGTCGGGTACCTGCCGTAGTTCCACACCCCGTAGTCCACGTCCTTGCCCTCCTTCACGTCCTGGACCGTGAAGGAGTCGGCGGGCAGTGCGGCCGAGCCGCTGGTCACTTCGCCGGCCTGCGTCGCCGCGACCTCCGCGGCCGCGGGAACACCTGCGGCCGCGCTGGCGGCGGGCGCCACGCCGATACCCGCCACGAACAGCAGAGCCGCCGCGGAGAACGTACGCCTACGATTCATCTTTCCCCCAATCGAATCGCCCCCCAGGGCATTTCCCCGAAGGGAACGAGACGAACGTATTGCAACAGCCGCACCGGAGCAAGCCAAAAGCGTCGAGGAAGAGTGTTCCTCATTGACATTCCGCACGTTGTCCGGTCAAAAAGAAGTGCAACTGCGCACAATCGCAGTTGCACCCGCCCGAAGTGCAACTGTGCAAATCGCAGTTGCACTTCGGCCGGCAAAGCCGACAAATCTCAACATTCTAAAAGAAGTTTTACCTCACGAGCCGGTCGTTCGAAAAGCCGGACAGCAGGCGATCTGCCCGGTGCAGCGCTTCCTCAGCTCGCCGGACCACCTCGGCCGCCAGCTCGGCCGGTTGCTCCACGTGCACGTCGCCGCCGAGCCCGAGGAGCAGGCGGACCATCCACGACGGGTCGTCGTAGCGCATGAGGACGCGCGTGCGGCCGTCGGAGAGCTCCGCCGCGTGGTCGACCGGGTAGTACTCGGCGACCCAGTGCGCGTCCGGTTCGAGCAGCAGCACGGCGATCTTCTGGTCGTCCCGTGGCTGGAACAGGCCCTCGGACGTGTCGGTCAGCTGGGCGTGCGGCGGAGGTGACGACGGTTCGTCGAGCACCCGCACCTCGTCGATGCGGTCCAGCCGGAACAACCGCACGCCGAGCGCCGAGCGGCACCACGCTTCGAGGTAGCCGCGGCCTTCCACGAGCAGCAGACGCATCGGGTCGACGACCCGATCACTCATCGCGTCGTGCGACTGCGAGTAGTAGCGGATGCGCACGGCCCGTTCGCGTTTCACGGCGTCCTGCACGGCGGCGCGGATCTCCGCGGTCTCCTCGCGTTCGAACGCGCCGAGCCCCACGACCATGCCCGCGGGCTGCGCCTTCCCGACCGCTGACTCGATCTTGGCGAGCGCCCGCTGCACCGCGTCCGTGTCGACCACGCCGGGCGTGTCCGCGAGCGCCCTCAGCGCCACGAGCAGCGACGACGCCTCCGCCGCGGTGAGCCGCAACGGCCGGTTCATGCCCGCGTCGAACGAGACCGTGATCGTCTCGCCCTCGAAGGACAGGTCGATCAGGTCGCCGGGACCGTAGCCGGGCAGGCCGCACATCCACAGCAGTTCGAGGTCCTTGCGCAGCTGCTTGGGCGTGATGCCGAAGTCGGCCGCGGCCTCCTTGACCGTGATCGCGGGCCGGTTGAGCAGGTACGGCACGAGGGCGAGCAGACGCGGCAGCCGTTCGTTCGACGCGGTCACCGCGCTCCTTCCAGTGCACCCTGCAGGCGGTCGCGGACGCTCTTCTGGAGGATCTCCGGCTCCAGCACCACCACGTCGGGACCGAACCCGGCGAGCCACTTGGCCGCCGAGTCGGGGAACTTCAGGTCGATCTCGACGACGTCGCCGCCGTCACGTTCCTCGACGACCTTGGCGTGCCGCCGCAGCCCCTGGGCCCGGTCCTTCGCGACCCAGATCTTCGCGGGCGCCGTGTGGTGCGGATCGGCCTCCGTGCGCGCGATGAGGCTCATCAGGTCGACGCCGTCGGGCACCGTGAACGCGCCCGGCCTGCCCACGGTCCTGACCGCGCCCACCACCCGGGACAACCGGAAACAGCGCGTGTCGTCGCGGTCGCGGTCCCAGCCGACCAGGTACCACTTGCCGCGCCAGGCGACCACGCCCCACGGCTCGACCGTGCGTTCCTTCTGCCCACCGGGCGGCGGCTTGCGGTAGTCGAACGCGACGGCCTGCTGCGCCTGCACGGCCTGCAGCAGCGGCGGGAACGCGGGCTCGTTCGCCCGTACCTTGGGCTCCACGGCGGCGGGCGCGTCCTGGTCGACGTCGACCCCGGCGGCCCGCAGCTTGATCAACGCGCCGTGCACCGCGCCGGTGAGCTGCGGCGAGTCCCACAGCCGGGCCGCGAGCGCCACCGCGGCGGCCTCGTCCGGTTCGAGGTCGATGTCGCCGAGCTCGTAGTCGCGCCGCGCGATCCGGTACCCGTCCTCCGCGCCCTCCACGTTGGACTGCCGGCCTGTCTCCAGCGGCACGCCGAGGTCGCGCAGCTCGGACTTGTCGCGTTCGAACATGCGGAAGAACGCCTCGTCCGTCGGGGCTTCGTGATAGCCCGGGACGATGGCGCGGATGCGCTCCGCTGTCAGGTACTGACGGGTCGACAGCAGGCACAGCACCAGGTTGACGAGGCGTTCGGCGCGTGCGATGGCCACGGACAAACCCTAACCCCGTGCGGTTCGAAACCTTGACATCACCTGTTGTGAACGGTCCGTTCAGAGCAGCGTCCGCAACTCCCGCACCAGTTCCACGGGCGCTTCCTCGGCCATGTGGTGTCCACAGTCGATGGACCGTACCTGCACGTCATCGGCCCATTCGGACCAGACGGCGGGGAGATCTTCGTACAGCTCTCCCAGGTCGTCCTTGGCCGACCACAACGCCAGCACCGGACACGAGATCCGGCGCCCGGCGGCCCGGTCCTCGTCGTCGTGCTGACGGTCGACCTGCAGGCCGGCCCGGTAGTCGCCGCACATCGCGAGCACGGTCCGCGGGTCGTGCACGGCCCGCTGGAAGTCGGCCCAGTTCTCCACGCCCATCGCGACCGGCGTGTCGTGGTAGCGCCCGCCGTAGAAGAGATCCGGGTTCTGGTTGATCATCGCGGCGGCGAACTCCTGCTGAGCCAGGAAGAACCAGTGGTACCAGGCCTGCGCGAACCGCGCGTCGCACCGGGCGAGATGCGCCCCGATCGGCAGGCCGTCCAGCACGGCCAGGTGCGTGACGCGGTCCGGGTGGTCGAGCGCCAGCCGGATCGCCGCGGCGGCACCCCGGTCGTGCCCGGCGACCGCGAACCGCTCGTGCCCGAGGCCGCGCATGAGGCTCACGAAGTCACGGGCCATCGCCCGCTTCGAGTAGTCACCGGGTTTGCTGGACTCGCCGTAGCCGCGCAGGTCCGGGCACACCACCGTGTGGTCCGTGGCGAGCAACGGCGCGACGCGGTGCCACGTCGTGTGGGTTCGAGGGTGGCCGTGCAGGAGGAGTACCGGTGGCCCTGCCCCACCGATCCTCACTCGCAGCACGGCCTCGCCGACGTCGATGCGGCGCAACGAGAAACCCTCGAACACCCCGTCTAGCTACCCGGCGCCGCGCGGGGGCAAACGACCTCAGTCGAGACAGAAGTCGTTGCCCTCGACGTCCTCCATCCAGATGCACGACTCGTTCATGCCGTCCGCCCGCTGCAGCAGCACCTGCTTCGCCCCGAGCGCGACCAGGCGGTCGCGCTCGGCCTGCAGCGCGGCCAGCCGCTCGGAGCCCACGAGCCCCGTGCCGACCCGCACGTCCAGGTGCACCCGGTTCTTGACGACCTTGCCCTCGGGCACCCGCTGGAAGAACAGCCGCGGGCCCTCCCCGGTGGGATCGACGCAGGCGAACGCCGAGCCCTGGTGCTCGGCCGGCAGCGAGCGGTCGAACTCGTCCCAGCTCGCGAAGCCCGGCGGTGGCGGCGGCACCACGTACCCCAGCACCTCGCACCAGAACCGAGCGACCCGCTCGGGCTCCGCGCAGTCGAACGTCACCTGGAACTTCTTGATCGACCCCATCGGCTCACCCTAATGGCCGGTGCGGCCCACGCGCCCCTTCTCCCCGGCCGCCCAGCAGGTGAGGCCCGTGCAGTCGACCGTGTCGAAGCTGCCGGTGTCGGCGACCTGCCAGCTCCTGCCGTCCTTGCTGACGTCCGTGCCCGACGGCCCGACCGCCACCAGACCGTTGCCGCGGTAGGCGATGCCGGACCGGTAGCCGACCGGCGCCTTCGTGCCGGCCTGCCAGCCATGCCCGTCGTAGGTCGCGAACGCCGGCGTGGGATCCGTCGGCTTCTGGTAGTCGCCACCGATGGCCACACCCCGCCACGGCGTCTTGAACGCCACCGCGAACACCCCGGCCGCCGGCCCGCTGGGCAACGGCACCTCACTCGCCTGCCACGACCGGCCGCCGTCCCGCGACTCCAGCACGCGTGCCTTCGCGCCGCCGCCGGTCGCGATCCACGCGTGGTTGCCGCTGGTCGTCACGCACTGACCGGACGCCGCGAACGCGAACTCGCCCGGCAACGCGTCCGGCATGCCCGCGGTGTCGTCGACGTGCCACGAACGCCCGCCGTCCCACGTCCGCAGCACCCGGAACCTGCCGTCGACCGGGTCGCTCAGCGCCAGCCCGCGGAACCGGTCGAAGAAGGCCACGCAGTCGTAGAACGCCTTCGGATCGGTGTTGCGGAACGACTCCTGCCACGTCTTCCCGCCGTCCGAGGTGCGGTAGATCCGCGACGACTCGCCCTCACCGATCGAGAGCGCCACGGCGTTGCGCGCGTCGAACGCCTCGATGTCGCGGAACTCCAGCGCGGAGGTGTCCGGTGGCGCCACGGACTCCCACGACCGGCCGCCGTTGGTCGTGCGCAGGACCGTGCCCTTGGCACCGCTGACCCACGCGACCTGACCGGAGACGGCGGACAGGCCGCGCAGGCGTGCGTCCGTGCCGGTCGGTTTCAGCTCCCAGAAGGAGTCGGCAGAAGCGACTCCCGGAAGTACCAGGAAAGCAGCGAGTGCCGCCGCGATGATCCTCATGCGACGGCACTCTGCCACTTCCTACAGGGACGAGATAAGCCTCTCGACGCGCTCGTCCACCGCGCGGAACGGGTCCTTGCACAGCACCGTGCGCTGCGCCTGGTCGTTCAGCTTCAGGTGCACCCAGTCGACGGTGAAGTCGCGACCGGCGGCCTGCGCGGCGGCGATGAAGTCACCGCGCAGCTTGGCCCGCGTGGTCTGCGGCGGGGTGTCCTTCGCGGCCTCGATCTCGCCGTCGTCGGTCACGCGCTCGACCTGGCCCTTGCGCTGCAGCAGGTCGAACACGCCGCGGCCGCGCCGGATGTCGTGGTAGGCGAGGTCGAGCTGGGCGATGCGCGGGTTGGACAGGTCCATGTTGTGCTTGGCCATGTACCGCTCCATCAGGCGGTTCTTGATGGCCCAGTCGATCTCGCGGTCGATCTTGGACAGGTCCTGCGACTCGACCGCGTCCAGGGTCCGGCCCCACAGTTCGAGCACGCGCTGCGCCATCGGGTCCGGCGAGCGCTTGGCCACGTGCTCGACGGCCTTCTCGTAGTACTCGCGCTGGATGTCCAGCGCCGAGGCCTCCTTGCCGCCCGCCAGGCGCACCGTGCGGCGGCCCGTGAGGTCGTGCGAGATCTCGCGGATCGCGCGGATCGGGTTGTCCAGGGAGAAGTCGCGGAACTGGACGCCCTGCTCGATCATCTCCAGCACCAGGTTCGCGCTGCCCACCTTGAGCAGCGTCGTCACCTCGGACATGTTCGAGTCGCCGACGATGACGTGCAGGCGCCGGTAGCGCTCGGCGTCGGCGTGCGGCTCGTCGCGGGTGTTGATGATCGGGCGGGACCGGGTGGTCGCGGACGACACGCCCTCCCAGATGTGCTCGGCGCGCTGCGACAGGCAGTACACGGCGCCGCGCGGGGTCTGCAGGACCTTGCCGGCGCCGCAGATCAGCTGGCGCGTGACCAGGAACGGCAGGAGCACGTCCGCGATGCGGGAGAACTCGCCGGCTCGCGCGACCAGGTAGTTCTCGTGGCAGCCGTAGGAGTTGCCCGCCGAGTCGGTGTTGTTCTTGAACAGGAAGATGTCGCCGCCGATGCCCTCGTCGGCCAGCCTGCGCTCGGCGTCGACCAGGAGGTCCTCGAGGATCCGCTCGCCCGCCTTGTCGTGCGTGACGAGCTGCGCCAGGTCGTCGCACTCGGCCGTCGCGTACTCCGGGTGCGAGCCGACGTCCAGGTAGAGCCGGGAACCGTTGCGCAGGAACACGTTGGAAGAGCGTCCCCAGGAGACGACGCGGCGGAACAAGTACCGCGCGACCTCGTCCGGGGACAGACGACGCTGCCCGTGGAAGGTGCAGGTCACCCCGAATTCTGTCTCAATGCCGAAGATCCGCCGCTGCATCCCTCAACAGTAGGCGACTTCCGGCCGCACGCGGGTGATCCGTTCGGGCGGCACGCCGGTTGCGGTTTAGTGTCGGTGGGGTGTGGAAACGGGTCAGCGCTCTCGACAAGAAGCTCATGAGCTCCTCCGCCGGACTGCCTCCCAGCAGGTTCGACAGGGGTTTGAAGAGGCTTTCCAAGGCCGCGAACCACAGCGTGCTGTGGTTCGTCGTCGCGGCGATTCTGGCGACCGGGAAGGGACCGTTCCGGCGCGGCGCGCTGCGGGGTCTCGCGGCCATCGCCGGGGCCTCTGCCAGCGCGAACCTCGTCGGGAAGTCGCTTTTCCCCCGACGCAGGCCCGCCGCCGACCTGATCGCCGTCGAGCGCCGCCTGTCCAGGCGGCCGACGTCGTCGTCATTCCCGTCCGGTCACTCCGCGTCCGCCGCCGCTTTCGCCACCGCGGTGGCCATGGAATCCCCCAAAGCCGGCGCGGTGGTGGCACCGATCGCGGCCGCCGTGGCCTATTCACGTGTTCACACAGGCGTGCATTGGCCGACGGACGTCGCGGCCGGCGCGGCGGTGGGTGTCGGTGCCGCGATGCTGACGCGCCGTTGGTGGCCGTTGGGTCTCAACGAGCCCGCGTCGGCCTACGAGCACGCCGACCTCACGTCGTTGCAGGACGGCGACGGGCTGGTCGTGGTGGTGAACCCGCACTCGGGCATCGGGCCGGACCCGACGCCGCAGATCGCCGAGGAGTGGCCGAAGGCGCGGATCGTCTCGATCGAGGAACTCTCCGAGCTGCCCGACGCGAAGGCGCTGGGGGTGGCCGGTGGTGACGGCACGGTGGCCGCCGTGGCCGCCATTGCGGCTGAGCGCGACCTACCGCTCGTGCTCGTCCCCTCCGGCACGTTGAACCACTTCGCGCGCGATGTCGGCATCACGGGCCTGCACGACACGGCGCAGGCGGTCGCGGACGGTGTGGGCGTGCGGGTGGACCTGGCGCAGGTCAACGGGCAGTGGTTCGTCAACACGGCCTCGCTCGGGGGTTACCCGGACATGGTGCGGATCCGGGAGGAGCTGCAGAAGCGCTGGGGCAAGTGGCCGGCGGCGGCGATCGCGCTGGGCCGCGTGCTGCGCCAGGCCCAGCCGCTGGAGATGACCATCGACGGCATGAAGCACTCGGTGTGGCTGCTGTTCGTCGGCAACGGGCCGTACCGGCCGAAGGGGTTCGCGCCGACCATGCGGCCGCGGCTGGACGACGGCCTGCTCGACGTGCGGTACGTGCGCGCCGACCGGAGGTTCTCGCGGCTGCGGTTCTTCGTCGGCGCCCTGCTCGGCTCGCTGGAACAGTCACGCACCTACAAGCACCGCGAGGTCCCGTCGTTGGACGTGGTCGTGCACGGCTCCCCCATCTCCATCGCGACGGACGGCGAGGTGCGGGAGAAGGCCACCCGCTTCGCCTTCCGCTCCCGCCCAGCCGCCCTGGGCATCTACCGCCCTTGAGTCCACGCGGGGCCCTTCCGTCCTCTCCTGGAGTACGAAAGCTCCCCGCGTACCCATCGGTGTTCGACAATGTCGAACACGCGCAGCTAGAGTGGGGTGCGTGCCCGGTCCCATCCAGTCCATTCAGCGCGCGGCGGAGGTCCTGAAGCTGCTCGCGCACGGCGGCGCGCACCAGCTGAGCGTCGGCGAGATCGCACGTGCGCTGGACCTGGCGAAACCGACGGTGCACGGCATCCTGCGGACGTTGCAGGAGGTCGGGTTCGTCGAACAGCCCGTCGAGGGCGGCAAGTACCGGCTGGGTGCCGCGCTGTTCCAGATCGGCACCAGCTACCTGGACGGCAACGAGCTGCGCGCCAAGGCGTTGAACTGGTCGGACACGCTGGCGATGCGTGCGCGCGAGGCGGTGCGCATCGGCGTGATGCACGGCAAGCACGTGCTGGTCGTGCATCACGTGTTCCGGCCGGACAACAGCCGGCAGGCGCTCGACACCGGCGCGCTGCTGCCGTGGCACGCGACCGCGCTCGGCAAGGTGCTGGTGGCGTTCGGCGAGTGGCCGGACGGCGAGCTGCGCCGGTTCACCCGGCACACGCTCGACGAGGCCGGTCTGCGGGCGGCACTGGACGAGGCGCTGGTCCGCGACTGGGCCTACGACCTGCACGAACTCGTCGAGGGCGAGGCGTCGATCGCCGCCCCGATCCGCGACGGGCGTGGCGCGGTCGTGGGCGCGGTCGGCATCTCGGGGCCGGTCGAGCGGCTGTGCGAGTCACCCGATCAGCCGCCGCGGCTCGAACTCGTGTCCTACGTACGTGAGGCAGCTCGCAGTGTCTCCCGCGAGCTGGGTGGGCTCTCCTGGTAGTAATGTGACAAGCGTTCGACAATGTCGAATGGTCACACAGAGGAGTGTGCACGTGGGTCACATCGCGGCGATCGACCAGGGCACGACGTCGTCCCGGTGCATCGTGTTCGACCAGTCAGGCTCGATCGTGTCGGTCGCTCAGCGCGAGCACCGGCAGATCTTCCCGAAGCCGGGCTGGGTGGAGCACGACGCGTCGGAGATCTGGACGAACGTGCAGTCCGTCGTTCGCGACGCGCTGGCCCACGCATCTCTCTCGTTCGCCGACATCGCGGCGTTCGGCATCACGAACCAGCGCGAGACGACCGTGGTCTGGGACCGCGCGACCGGCGAGCCCGTGCACAACGCGATCGTCTGGCAGGACACGCGCACCGACGCGTTGATCAAGCAGCTCGACGACCACGACCGGTTCCGCGAGCGCTCCGGCCTGCCGCCGGCGACCTACTTCTCCGGCCCCAAGCTGCGGTGGCTGCTCGACAACGTCGACGGGCTGCGCGCGAGGGCCGAACGCGGCGAGGTCCTGTTCGGCACCATGGACACGTGGCTGATCTGGAACCTGACCGGCCGCCACGTCACCGACGTGACCAACGCGTCGCGCACCATGCTGATGAACCTGGAGACCCTGGACTGGGACCCCGAGCTGGTGTCCGCGATGGACGTGCCACCGGCGATGCTGCCCGAGATCCGCTCGTCCTGCGAGGTCTACGGCACCTACGAGGGCGTGCCGGTCGCGTCGGCGCTCGGCGACCAGCAGGCCGCGTTGTTCGGGCAGACCTGCTTCGCGCCCGGCGAGGGCAAGTGCACCTACGGCACCGGCGCGTTCCTGCTGGTCAACACCGGTGACCAGCCGGTGCGGTCGGCCAACGGGCTGCTCACCACGGTCGGGTACAAGATCGGCGATCAGCCCGCCGCGTACGCGCTGGAGGGCGCGGTCGCGGTGACGGGCGCGCTGGTGCAGTGGTTCCGCGACAAGGTCGGGCTGATCTCGTCCGCGGCCGAGATCGAGACGCTGGCGCGCACGGTGGACGACAACGGCGGCGCGTACTTCGTGCCCGCGTTCTCCGGACTGTTCGCGCCGCACTGGCGTTCCGACGCGCGTGGCGTCATCGCGGGCCTGACGGGCTACATCTCGCGCGGGCACCTCGCACGGGCCGTGCTGGAGGCGTCGGCGTGGCAGACCCGCGAGGTCGTGGACGCGATGAACGCCGACTCCGGTGTGGACCTCACGACGTTGCGGGTCGACGGCGGCATGACCGCCAACAACCTGCTCATGCAGTTCCTCTCGGACGTGCTGGACGTGCCGGTGGTGCGCCCGATCGTGGCCGAGACGACGTGCCTCGGCGCGGCGTACGCGGCCGGTCTCGCGGTGGGCTACTGGAGCGGCACGGACGAGCTGAAGGCCAACTGGCACAAGGCGGCCGAATGGGAGCCGTCGATGGAACCGGCGGCACGCGCTCGCGGCTACCGGAAGTGGAAGAAGGCGGTCGAGCGGACCGTCGGGTGGATGGACGAGGACGATGACTGACCTTAACCAGAGGGAACGGGCTCGCGAGGAGCTCCAGCACGGCAAGTTCGACGTCGTCG
Organism: Lentzea sp. NPDC004789; assembly: GCF_053601075.1. Lineage (NCBI taxonomy): Bacteria > Bacillati > Actinomycetota > Actinomycetes > Pseudonocardiales > Pseudonocardiaceae > Lentzea > Lentzea sp. NPDC004789. Next base: position 202,632 of record NZ_JBSGBE010000002.1, read on the forward strand.
TGATCGGCGGCGGCATCCTGGGCATCGCGACCACGTGGGCCGCGGCGCGTTCCGGGCTCCGGGTCGCGCTGGTGGAGAGCGGTGACTTCGCGGGCGCGACCTCGTCCGCGTCGTCGAAGCTCGTGCACGGCGGCCTGCGTTACCTTGCGATGGGCCCGTCGGCGGTGCCGATGGTGCACGAGAACCACAAGGAACGCCGCGCGCTGGGCGACCGCCTCGCACCGCACCTGGTGCGCCCGCTGCCGTTCCTCGTCCCCGTCTACAAGGGAGGCCCGCACAGCCGGTTCGTGCTGGGTGCGGGCGTGACGTTGTACTCCGCGCTGTCGGGCTTCGGCGACGGCATGGGGAAGGTGCTGTCGGCGCGCAGGGCTGTCGAGTGGGTGCCTGACCTGCGCGCCGACGGTCTGCGCGGTGCCGCGATGTACTACGACCACCAGATGAACGACAGCCGCGTGGCGATCACCGCCGCGCGCGCCGCCGCCGAGGCCGGTGCCGTGCTGCTCAACCACATCTCGGTCGTGGGCCTGCGCAAGACCGGCTCGAAGGTCACCGGTGTCGACCTGAAGGATTCGTTGGGCGAGTTCGGCGTCGACGCGTCCGTGGTCGTCAACGCGACCGGCCCGTGGCTGGACGTGCTGCGGCGCATGGAGGACCCGTCCGCCGACCCGTCGATCCGCCTGTCGAAGGGCTCGCACCTGGTGATGCGGACGTCGTCGGAGTGGAAGGCGGCGCTGACGATCCCGGTCGACGACGTGCGCGTGTCGTTCGCGATCCCGTGGGAGGGCCACCTGCTGCTCGGCACCACCGACGAGGCCTACGAGGGCGACCCGGCGGCCGTCGCGTGCACCGACGGCGACGTCGACCAGATCCTCGGTGAGGCGGGCGTCGCCGTGACGGGCCTGGACAAGGCGAACATCGCCTACACGTTCGCGGGCCTGCGCGTGCTGCCCGGCGGCCCCGGCGACACCTCGCACGCCAAGCGCGAGACCGTGATCACCGCGGGCTCCGGCGGCATGATCAGCGTGGCGGGTGGCAAGTGGACGACGTTCCGCAAGATCGGCGCCACCGTCCTCGCCCGCGTGAACGCCGAGCTCGGCCGCACCTTCGACGCGCCCCTGGACGGCGTCGCCCTGCCGGGTTCCGCCTCGCCCGACACCGTGGGCTCGGTGCTCGGCCACGCCTGGGACGCGTTGCCCGACGACGTCGTCCGCCACCTCGCCACGCACTACGGCACCACGTCGCACGAGGTCGTGGCGCTCGGCCTGGAGAACCCGGCCCTGCTGGAGCGCGTCCACCCGGACGGCCCGGACATCTGGGCGCAGGTCGAGCACGCCCGCCGCACCGAGTGGGCGTCGGAGGTGGACGACGTGCTGCGCCGCCGCACCACCGTGATGGTGCGCGGGCTGGACTCGCCTGAGGTGCGGTCGCGGGTGTCGGAGCTGCTGGCGTCCTGATGGCCGACCGCCACCTCATCGACGTCCACGTGCTGCTCGTGCGCGGCGACCGGGTGCTGCTCACCCGGCGCCGCGACACGAACCCGTTGTTCGACGGCCGCTGGCACCTGCCGTCGGGCAAGCTCGACGCGGGCGAGTCGGTGCTCGCGGCGGCGGTGCGGGAGGCCGAGGAGGAGGTCGGCGTCGTCCTCGCGCCGGAGGACCTGCGGCACGTCCACACGTTGCACGTCAACGGATCCGGCGTCGAACCGCGGCTCGGGCTGTTCTTCGAGGCACGCCGCTGGCTGGGCGAGCCGGCCAACCGCGAGCCGGAGAAGTGCTCGGCCGTGCGGTGGTTCCCGCTCGGCGCGCTGCCCGCCGACCTGATCGAGTACCCGGCCGCCGGCCTGGCCGCCTACGCCGGCGGGCGCACGTTCGGGCTGCTCGGCTGGGTCACCGGTACGGGTCGGTGATCTCGCACAGCTTCTCCAGCGCCTCGCGCAGCTGAGCCATGCGGCGCTTGCCGAGGTGCTGCTCCCATTCGGCCTCGATCCTGGCCATCTCCCGCGCCGCGACCGGCATGGCGCCCTGAGCCTTCTCGGTGATCCGGACCAGCCGCGCGCGTCCGTCCGTCGGGTCCGGCACGCGTTCGACGAAGCCCGCCTTCTCCAGCTGGTCGACCAGGAATCCGGCGGTCTGCTTGGTCACCTGGGCCGCTTCGGCGAGTTCCGTCAGGCGCGTGCCGTCCGGGCCGATCCGCTGCAGGACGCGCGCCTGGGCGAGCGTCACGTCGTAACCGGCCTCGGTCACCGCCGCCATGATGCGGTTCTCCAGGTCCCGGTAAGGGATGTAGAGCATCAGCCCGATGTTCACGCGACTCCCCCTTGTTTCAGTCAGAGACTCTGACTAAAGTAGTCAGCCTCTCGTACTAAATCAAGGGAGACGGCCGTGGACGAGACCCAGATCTGGCAGACGATCGACGCCGAACGCGCGGCGACGGCGGACCTGCTCGCCGGGCTGAGCGACACCGAGTGGGCCCACCCGTCGCTGTGCGAGGGCTGGACCGTGCGCGAGGTCGCCGCCCACCTGTCGCTCGCGCCGCACACCACCATCGGCGACGCCATCCGCGAGTTCGCGAGGGCGCGCGGCAGCTTCAACCGCATGGTCGACCAGACCGCGCGCCGCGCCGCCCTCAGGCCGCGGCAGGAGCTCGTCGCGCAGCTGCGCGGCATCGTCGGGTCGCGCAAGCTGGCGCCCGGTCAGAAGCTCAAGGACTGCCTGATGGACGTCATGGTGCACACGCAGGACATCACGTTGCCGCTCGGCCTCGACCGCCACATGCCCGTCGAGGCCGCCGTCGTCGCCGCGGACCACCTGTGGCACATCGGTTTCCCGTTCCACGCGCGCCGCCGGCTGGCCGGGCACCGGCTGGTCGCCACCGACGCGGACTGGTCGGCGGGCGAGGGCACCGAGGTCAGCGGCCCGATCGAGGCGCTGGTCATGCTGCTGGCCGGGCGCACCGCCACGATCCCCAAGCTCAGCGGCATCAGCGCCTAGAGCGCGCGGACCATTCTCCGGCACACGTGGACGCGCTCGAACCGTTGGCGCATCTCGGTTTCCCGCTCGATCCGCGCGTGCAGGAACGCACTGGTCGCCGTCAGCCCGTGCTTCGCGATCACCGCCGTCGCGGCCTCGTCGGCGTTCGCGTACACCTGCAGATACCGCGATGACTCCGCGAACCCGTTGCGCGCGAACCACCCCAGCGCGGGCTGGTCGTCACGGGTCCAGGCGTCCACGGTCGTGACGCCGCACCGTTCCAGCCTCCGCAGCGCTTCCGCCAGCAGGGCCGTCGCGATGCCCCGGCGCTGGTGGTCGGGGTGCACGACCACCGTCTCGATCGTCGCCTCCGCACCGGGCACCGACACGTCCAGCGCACCCACCACCACGTCACCGTCGAGCGCGACCAGTTCCAGGTCGGTGCGCCGCTTGGCCTGCCAGACGTCGTCGTGGCAGCTCGTCGCGAGGAACCCCAGCACCCGGCACCGCAGCCACGACTGCTCGCGCTCCGGCTCGTAGTCCCCGATCCGCGCGGCCGGACACGGCTCGGCGCGCGACCGGCCCGGCGCCCCCAGCAAGCTCAGTCCCCCAGTTCGACCCCGTGCGGCGTCGACCACGTCGTCCCCCAGTCCACCTTCGGCCGGACGTCTCCGGCACCGTCCAGGGTTCCCGAAGTCAGGCGTGCCCGCACGTGCGTTTGGTCAGTCACCGTTGCCAGGAACATACTCGGTATGCATACTCAGTAGGTATGTCAGTCAAACACGGTCTGCTCGCGCTGCTGGAGCGCGGGCCCATGTACGGCTACCAGCTGCGGGCGGCGTTCGACTCGGCCACCGGCGGCACGTGGCCGTTGAACATCGGGCAGGTCTACACGACGTTGGCGCGCCTGGAGCGCGACGATCTGGTCGCCGCACTGCCCGAGAACGAGGGCCAGCGCCCCTACGAGATCACCGAGCAGGGCCGCACCGAGCTGAAGAAGTGGTTCGCGTCGCCGGTGCAGCGCGGCGACCGGCCCCGCGACGAGGTGGCGATCAAGCTCGCGCTCGCCATCACCACGCCGGGCGTCGACGTCGCCAAGGTGGTGATGACGCAGCGCATGGCCACGATGCGCACGTTGCAGGAGTACACGCGCCTCAAGACCCAGCCCGGTGACCTGCCGTGGCTGCTCGTGCTGGACGCGATGATCTTCCAGGCGGAGGCGGAGCTGCGCTGGCTCGACCACTGCGAGGCGAGTCTCGTGCGCTACGAGCCGCAGGTCCCCCAGGTCACCGAGGTCGAGGTGCCGAGATGAGCGTCCTCGAACTGCGCGACGTCCACCGCGTGCACGGCACCGGCGAGACCGCGGTCAACGCCCTCGACGGCGTCTCACTGACCGTCGCGCCCGGCGAGCTCGTCGCGGTGATGGGCCCGTCCGGCTCCGGCAAGTCGACACTGCTGAACCTCGCGGGCGGCCTCGACAGCCCGACCAGCGGCGAGGTGCTGGTCGACGGCACCGGCCTGCGGTCGCTGTCGCGCAAGCAGCTGGCCGGCTGGCGCCGCAAGCGCATCGGCTACGTCTTCCAGGACCTCAACCTCATCGCGAGCCTCACCGCCGCGGAGAACGTCGCACTCCCCCTCGACCTCGACGGCGTCCGCAGGTCGCGCCGGCAGGCGGAGCAGGCACTGTCCGAAGTGGACCTCGACGGGTACGCCGACCGGTTCCCCGACGAGATGTCGGGCGGCCAGCAGCAACGCGTCGCCATCGCGCGCGCCCTGATCGGCGAGCGCCGCCTCGTCCTCGCCGACGAACCCACCGGCGCGCTGGACTCCCGCACCGGCGAGACCGTGCTGCGGCTGCTGCGCTCCAAAGTGGACGCCGGGGCCGCCGCCGTCCTCGTCACGCACGACGCCCGCCACGCCGCCTGGGCCGACCGCGTGGTCTTCCTGCGCGACGGCGTCGTCGTCGACGTCTCGCAGCGCGACCAGCCAGAAGAACTGCTGAGCACGCCGTGAACGGATGGCGCGCAGCACTGCGCATCGCCTGGCGCGAGGCCCGCAGGTCCCGCGGCCGCACCGCACTCGTCATCGCCCTGATCGCGGTCCCGGTCGCCGCGCTCTCGTTCGCCGCAGTCGTCCACGACTCGACCACCCTGACCCCGGCCGAGGAGGCGTCCCGCCGCATGGGCACCGCGGAGGCCCTGGTCAGCTGGACCTACCACAGCCCGATCATCCAGGAACCGACCCGCGACTTCGCCATTCCGGTGGGCAACGGGGAAGGCCAGGCCCCGTCCGAGGAGCGTCTCAAAGCCCTCCTTCCCGGCACCGGGCTGGTCCCGGTCGAACGCGGCGGCGTGAACCTCCGCACCACCGCGGGCGTGGGCGGCGCGGTGCTGCGCATGCTCGACCTGAACAACCCGCTCACCACGGGCATGATCACCGTGCTGGAGGGCAGAGCGGCCGCCACCACCACCGAGATCGCGTTGTCCCGCAAGGCGATGGCCCGCACCGGCACCCAGCTCGGCGGCACCGTCACCACCGACACCGGCCGCACGTTCACCGTCGTGGGCGTCGTCGAGGACCCGGACCGCCTCGACGACACCACCGTCGTCGCACTCCCCGGCACCTTCGAGGGCGCCGACCGCTCCTGGCTCGTCACCACGCCGGTCGACTGGACGAAGGTCAAGGAGCTCAACCAGTTCGGCATCGCGGTCCTGTCCCGCACCGTCCTGCGGAACCCCCCACCGGTCGCCGACCGCTACCCGCAGATCCACGAGTCCGGCGACCTGAGCGCGGACGTCCTGGTCCTCATCGCGGGCCTGGCCGTGCTGGAGATGTCCCTGCTCGCCGGCTCCGCACTGGCCGTGGGCGCCCGCCGCCGCAAGCGCGACCTCGCCCTCGTCTCCGCGGTGGGCGGCGCTCCCGGCCACGTCCGCCGCGTGGTCCTGGCCGACGGCGTGGTGGTCGGCGTGCTCGCCGCCCTGGGCGGTGTCCTGACCGGCGTTCTCGCCGCCGTGGCGGGCCGTCCACTGGTCGAACGGCTGCTCACCGAACGCTTCGGAGCCCTGCGCTTCTTCCCGTCGGCGCTGGCCGCGCTGGCCCTGCTGTCCGTCGTCACCGGCGTGCTGGCCGCCCTCGTCCCGGCCTGGATCTCCTCGCGCCAGGACGTCGTGACCGCACTGGCGGGCCGCCGGGGCATCACCCGCTCGCGGCGCCGCTGGCTGGTCCTCGGCCTCGTGCTGGTGGCCGCGGGCGTGGCCGTCGGCGTCCTCAGCGCGATCGGGATGGAGGTGGTCGGCATCCTCGTCGCCCTGATCCTCACCGAGGTGGGCCTGGTCCTCTGCACCCCGGCCCTGCTGGGCCTGCTGGCCAAAGCCGGCCGCTGGCTCCCGGTGGCCCTGCGCATCGCACTGCGAGACGCCTCCCGCAACCGCACCGCGGCCGCCCCGGCCATCTCCGCCGTGATGGCCGCGGTGATCGGCGCGGTGGCCGTCAGCGTCGTCCTCACCTCGCAGTCCGAACAGGACGCCGGCCGCGTGGCGGGCGACATGGGCGACGTGAGCGTGTACCGCCGGGACAACCTCAACAAGACCGGTACCACCGCCATCCCCGCCTCGGTGGCCACCGCCATGCGCGCCACCACGCCGGTCGCCGAGACCCACGAGATCAAACTCCTGGCCTGCGACGGTGGCCCGTGCTTCGCCCACATCCGCCCACCGGCGGACCGCGAGTGCCCCTACTCCCTGGACGTCCTGCACCGGCCACCCACCGACGCCGAACAGCAGTCCGCCCGAGCCGACCAGCGCTGCACCGGCGTGAACCGCGCCCACCGCTACTTCGGCACCTTCAACTCCCCCAACGGCTTCGTCGCGGTGACCGGCCCGGAAGCCGCCCAGTCCCTGCTGCACCTGCGGCCGGACGAGACCACCGCGGCCCAGACCGCCCTGCGCGAGGGCAAGATCGTCGTCAACGACCCCGCCCTGGTGTCCGGCGACCAGGTCCTCCTCGCCACCGGCACCCAGGCCACCACAACACCGGCCCCGGGCACCGCGACCCCGAACCGCGACCACGCCCCCATGGCCCTGATGACCGAGGAGACCGCGAAGTCCCTGGGCTTCACCGTCTCCACGTTCACCATGTACGGCACGACGACCCGAATGCCCACCGAAGCAGAACAGGACGCCCTGACCGCAGCCCTCGGCGGCGAGTACGAGGTCCACGTGGACCGCCCAACGGAATCGGACGTCCAACAGGCCCTGAGCATCCTGGCCCTGGTAGCGGCCCTGATCACCCTGGCGGCCGCCGCCCTGGCCACCGGCCTGGCCGCAGCCGACGGCCGCCGCGACCTCACCACCCTGGCCGCAGTGGGCGCCACCCCCAGCCTCCGCAAACTGCTGTCCCTGAGCCAAGCGGGCGTGATCGCGGGCCTGGGCGGCCTACTCGGCACCACGGCAGGCACAGGCTCAGCCCTGGCCCTGCTCGCCGCCCTGAACGTCGGCTACACCAAGACCTGGCCACAACCACAACCGAACCCGCTCACCATCCCGTGGCCGAACATCGCCATCTCACTCCTGGCGGTCCCCGCCGCCGCAATGCTGGGCGCGGCCCTCTTCACCCGTTCCCGCCTGCCGATCGAGCGCCGCCAATAACCTGCACGCATGACAACCTTCGCGATCGTCCACGGGGCAGGCGACGTCGGCTGGTCGTGGCACCTGGTAGCAGCCGCCCTGGAAGCCCAGGGCCACACCGCAATCGCCCCCGACCTCCCCGCGGAAGACGACACGAAGGACCTGACGGACTGGGCGTCCACAGTCGTGGACGCCCTCCCCTCAACCTCGGACGTCGTGGTCGTCGGCCACTCCTTCGGCGGCCTGGTAGCACCACTGGTAGCCGCACGGATCAACGCCACCGCGCTCGTCTTCGTGACGGCGATGCTCCCCAAGCCGGGCGAGGCACCGGGCGACTGGTGGGCCGCGACCGGCTACGAAGACTCCGGCCTGGAGGACCAGTTCTGGCACGACGTCCCGCCACACCTGGCGGAGGAGGCGCAGCGACGGGAGCGCGGCATGTCCGAGGCCGCCATGGCGAAGCCGTGGCCGCTGGACGCACTGCCGGACGTGCCAACGCACTTCGTCCTGTGCACGGAGGACCGCTTCTTCACCCCGAAGTTCATGCGCCGAGTAGTCGCAGCCAGGCTGGGCGTAGAACCGGTGGAGCTGGCGGCAGGCCACTGCGCCCAGTTGAGCAAACCAACGGAACTGGCAGAACTCCTGACCAGGTACGCCTGATCACCCGCGAAGGCGAAGCCGAGCCGTCTTTCCGAACAAACCCGGTGGGGTGGTCCCGTCCCACAGACCGCGACCGAACAACACAAACACCCACCCGCGGAAAAGGCCCCCGGCACAAAACCGAGGGCCTTCCGACAGACAACACAAGCCCAGCCTACTTCGACTCGTCCTCCGAGCCGGGCAGCTGAACGTCCTCAACAGCCTTCCCGCCCTTGGTGGGCGCAGGCATCAACCCGTCCAAAGCCGCCCCGGCGATCCGCCGGAACGCCCGCCGAGGCCGAGCCCGTTCCAACACCGCGACTTCCAGCTTGTTGGCGGGCAGGATCTCCGGCCCACCGTTCCCGGTGGACGGCGAGCCGGCGGACAACGCCTTGACCGCCACCGGAACCGCCTCGGCCAACGACAGCCCGTCGGCGAAGGAGTCCTTCAACGCGGAGTTGGCGGCGTCGACGGTGCCGCCCATCACGATGTACTGCGGCTCGTCCACGATGGACCCGTCGTAGGTCAGCCGGTACAGCGTGTCCGAATCGGACGAGTCGCCGACCTCCGCGACGCAGATCTCCACCTCGAACGGCTTGATCTGCTCGGTGAAGTAGGTGCCCAGCGTGGTCGCGTAGACGTTCGCGAGAGAGCGGGACGTCACGTCACGCGGGTCGTTCTGGTACCCGCGCACGTCGGCGAACCGGATGCCCGCCTGGCGGAGGTTCTCGAACTCGCTGTACCGGCCGACGGCGGCGAAGCCGATGCGGTCGTAGATCTCCGAGACCTTGTGCAGCGTGCTGGAAGGGTTCTCCGCGACGAACAGAATGCCGTCGGCGTACTTGAGCACGATGACGCTGCGACCCCTTGCGATGCCCTTGCGGGCGTACTCGGAGCGGTCGCGCATCACCTGCTCTGCCGATGCGTACAGCGGCATCGTCATGGGTGGTGCTCCTGACGTCGGAAAGGGATCGGGACTCAGCCTGCGGGACGGGACCGGCGGCCTTCGACGACCGCGTCGGCGACCGTCTGGACCTGGGACTCCGGTACCTCCACGGCGCCGTCGGCACCGTTGATCGTGACCACGACCGGGTACAGGCGGCGGACCGGGTCGGGGCCGCCGGTGGCCGAGTCGTCGTCCGCCGCGTCGTACAGCGCCTCGACGACCGAGCGGATCGCGCCGTCGACGTCCGCGTCCGGGTCGTAGAGCTTCTTGAGCGCCGACTTCGCGAACAGCGAGCCCGAGCCGACGGCCTGGTAGCCCTGCGACTCCTCGTAGCGGCCGCCGGTGACGTCGTAGGACACGATGCGGCCCGCGCGGTCCGGATCAGCGGCCGAGGTGTCGTAGCCGGCGAACAGGGGCACCACGGCGAGACCGGCCATGGCCGCGTCGAGGTTGCCCCTGATCATCGCCGAGAGGCGGTTCGCCTTGCCGTCGAGCGACAGCGACACACCCTCGATCTTCTCGTAGTGCCGCAGCTCGACCGCGTACAGCCGCACGATCTCGATCGCGATGCCCGCGGTGCCCGCGATGCCGACGGCCGAGTGGTCGTCGGTCACGAAGACCTTCTTCATGTCGCGCTGGGCGATGACGTTGCCCATCGTCGCGCGCCGGTCGCCGGCGATCACGACCCCACCCTTGTAGGTGGCCGCGACGATCGTCGTCCCGTGCGGGGCCTGGATGGTCCCCTCCGGGAGCTTCCGGGCGCTGGGCAGCATGTCGGGTGCCTGGGCCCGCAGGAAGTCCGTGAACGACGACGAGCCCGGCGTCAGGTACGCCGGAGGCAGCGCCGCGGCCGGGTAACGCCCGGTCGAGCTGTTGTCCATGTGTTGGTTGTTCTCCCGTCCCCGAAATGGTCAACAGGCCCCCGAAGGCCTACTGACCACCCTTTTGCACGTATGCGCGGACGAAGTCCTCCGCGTTCTCCTCAAGCACGTCGTCGATCTCGTCGAGGATCGCGTCCACGTCCTCGCCGAGCTTCTCGCGGCGTTCCTGACCGGCTCCGGCAGCGCCCTCGGCACCTTCGTCGCCGTCGCCACCGCCCTGGCGCTGCTTCTGTTCCTGGGACATCTCGGCCTCCCACTGACTCGCCTGACAAGAACACTACCCAGCGGCACCGACAAAAATCCTGAGCCACTCGGGTAGACGATCACCCGCGAGTCAGTGCGTCCACCAGCTGCTCGGCGGTGTCGGAAGCCTCCAAAAGCGCTCCGACGTGCGCTTTCGTGCCTCGCAGCGGTTCCAGCGTCGGGATCCGCACGAGTGATTCCCGACCGAGATCGAAGATCACCGAGTCCCACGATGCGGCGGCCACGGAGGTCGGGTAGCGCTCCAGGCACCGGCCGCGGAAGTACGCACGCGTGTCCTCGGGCGGCGTGGTGATGGCCGCACGCACCTCCTCCTCGCTGACCAGGCGCTTCATCGAGCCGCGCGCGACCAGGCGGTTGTAGAGGCCCTTGTCCAGGCGGACGTCGGAGTACTGCAGGTCGACCAGGTTGAGCCGCGCGGAGCCCCAGGCGAGGCCGTCGCGCTGGCGGTAGCCCTCCAGCAGCCGCAGCTTGGCCACCCAGTCGAGCCGGTCGGCGCACTCCGCCGGGTCGCGGGCGAGCGCGTCGAGCACCTCGCCCCACACGCGCAGGACGTCGCGGTCGCCGATGCCCTCCTTCTCGACGAAGGCGGAGGCGCGCTCGTGGTAGGCGAACTGCACGTCCAGGCCGGTGAACTTGCGGCCGCCGGTCAGCTCGACCTTGGTCTTCAGGGTCGGGTCGTGGCTGATCTGGTGCACCGCGCGGACCGGGTCGACCAGGCGCAGGTCGTCGAACCGCAGCCCGGACTCGATCATGTCGAGCACCAGCGAGGTGGTGCCGACCTTGAGGTACGTGGAGTACTCGGCCAGGTTCGCGTCACCGATGATGACGTGCAGGCGGCGGTACTTGTCCGCGTCCGCGTGCGGTTCGTCGCGCGTGTTGATGATGCCGCGCTTCAGCGTCGTCTCCAGGCCGACCTCGACCTCGATGTAGTCGGCGCGCTGGGAGAGCTGGTAGCCCGCCTCCTCACCCGACGGGCCGATGCCGACCCGGCCGGACCCGGTCACGACCTGGCGCGACACGAAGAACGGCGTCAGACCGGCGATGACCGCGGTGAACGGCGTCGACCGCTGCATGAGGTAGTTCTCGTGCGTGCCGTACGACGCGCCCTTGCCGTCGACGTTGTTCTTGTACAGCTGCAGCCGGGGCTGACCGGGCACGGTGGCGGCCTTCAGAGCGGCCTCCTCCATCACCCGCTCCCCGGCCTTGTCCCAGATCACCGCGTCACGCGCGTTCGTGACCTCGGGAGCCGAGTACTCGGGGTGCGCGTGGTCGACGTAGAGCCGCGCGCCGTTGGTGAGGATGACGTTGGCCGCGCCGAGGTCCTCGACGTCGGAGTCGGCGGGATGCCCGCCGGGTGAGCCCAGGTCGAACCCGCGCGCGTCGCGCAGCGGCGACTCCACCTCGTAGTCCCACCTGGCCCGCCGGGCGCGCGGTATGTCCGCCGCCGCCGCGTACGCGAGCACCACCTGTGTCGAAGTGAGCACCGGGTTCGCGGTCGCGTCGCCCGGCACCGCGATGCCGTACTCGACCTCGGTTCCCATGATCCGCCGCATGCGCAACACCTTATGACCTGACCCCGGCAACGAGCGTGAGGGGAGCTTCGCCGTGAAGCTCCCCTCACCCTATTCACCCGGACGCCAGTCCTGCCGCCGGGCGAATGCGGGACGCGCCGCGCGAAGGCCCGAACGCCGCGACCACGGCCAGCGCCACGACCGCCGCCGCGCCGATGACCAGCGGCAACACCACTCCCGCGCCGGGCAGCGACAGGTCGAGGCCGGTCGCCAGGATCGCGATCTCGGCGTAACCGAACCCGAGCACCCCGCCGCCGATCACCCCGACCAGGGCCAGCATGACCGCTTCGGCGATGACTCCGCCCTGCAGTCCGCCGCGAGTCACGCCCAAGGCGCGGCGGAGGGCGAGCTCCTTGCGGCGTTCCTGCACCGAGATCGTCAGCGCCGTGCCGATGCCGGTCACCGCGACCGCCACGGACAGCCCGAGCAGCACCATCATCAGCACCGTGCCGAGGTGCATGTACCGGTCGGCCTCCGCGCGTTCGTCGGCGTCCGTCTGCACGATGACGGTGGGGTTGTCGGGCAGCGCTGCCTGCAGGTTCGCCCGGAACCGAGCCGAGTCGGCCCCCGGTTTCAGCGCCACGAGCAGCTTCTCCGGCGCGCCCGAGGTCAGCCCGCCGAGGATCGGCGTGTAGCCGGTGAGGGTGCCGGGCACCGTGCCCACGACCTGGTACTGCTTGCCGTCGTTCTCGACGAACGGCTTGTCCGCCCAGTGCTCCGGCACGATCGCGGTGCCGGAGGTGAACTTCTCGGCGCCGGGCACGTTCTCCGCCTTCAGCCAGGCCTTGAACTGCTCGGGATCCGCGCCGGAACCGTTCTCGGCGTGGTGCAGCACCACGCTCGCGGCCACGTCGGGCTGCGCCGGGATCGCCGGCAGCGGCCGCTCCCCGGCGTCCACCACGGTGGCGTCCGGGCGCTTCTCGTTGGCGTAGGTGTAGGTCATCTCCTGCGCGCTGCCCAGCACGACCAGGAAGAACGTCACCATCGAGCTGGCCAGCAGCAACGGCAGCGCCACCGACGCCGACCGCTGCGGCATCCTGCGCACCTCGGCGCCCGCGAGCTTCCACTGCGTGCCGCCGAACCTGCCGAACAGCCGCGCGATGAAGGGCACGGTGACCGGGCCGAGGATCCAGAACAGGCCGGTGACCGCGGCGATCGCCGAGAACGTCACGGCGAGAGGAGCCCCGATCGTGCCCTTGGCGGCGACGGCGACCAGGGCGAGGAAGGCAGCGCCACCGGTGAACAGCACGCCGAACACCAGCCGCATCCGGCGGACCGAGCGCGGCGGCACCTCGTTCTCCGCGTCGCGCAACGCGGCCAACGGCGACACGCGCGCGGCGTTGATCGCGGGCCGGACGGCGGCCATCACGCTCAACAGCGCGGCGACGACGACCCCGAGGATCACGTACCCCAGCGACGGCAGCAGGTCCGGGCTGAGCTGCACCGCGCCGAACAGCGCGGAGATGCCGGTGACGTCGAACGTCCTGGCCAGCAGCCACGCCATCGGCCCGCCGAGCAGCGCGCCGCCGACGCCCGCCAGCGCACCCGTGATGAGCGCCTCGAACAGGCTTCTGCGCACCAACGGCCCGCGCTGGGCCCCGATGCACCGCAGCAACGCCGTCTGCCGCTGCCGTTGCGCGTAGACCGCCCGGAACGTGGCCGCCGCGACGAACACCGCTGTCGCCAGCGCGAGGACGCTGAACGGCAGCAGGATGAACGTCAGGTCGTTGCCGATCTTGTCCGCGTCCGGCCCGGGATCCGACACGACGTACGACGCGCCCGCCGCGGCGGCGACGGCCTCCCGCGTCCCGCCGATCACCCAGATCTCCTGGGTGTCCGGCGTCGCGTCGAGCTTGTGGGCGAGGCCGGGACCGGCGACCAGGACCGGCCGCGAGTCGAGCCCGCCCTTCTTCATGACGCCGCTGACGGTGACCTCGAACGGCCTGCCGTCGGCGGAGGCGAGCTGCACCCGGTCGCCCGGCTTGAGGCCGCGCTCGTACGCGGTGATCTTGTCGACGGCGACCTCGTTGTCGGCGGCGGGCTGCCTGCCCTCCGCCAACGGCCAGCGCGCCAGGTCCGGCTGCTGGACGTGCACCTCCGCCCGGTGCTGCACCGCCCGCCCGTTCGCGTCGAGCAGGTCGGCCTGCGCCAGCTGCACCGGCACCGCCCGGCCGACCGCGGAGAGCCTGGCGAGCAGCGCGTCGTCGAGCTTCGGCCGGGCGGCGTTCTCGTCGTAGGGCTGCCGTTCGACGTCCACCACGTGGCCCACTGTGGACGGTGTGAGCGGCGCGCCCTCGTCGACCGACCTGGTGAGCGCGTCGCTCAGCACCAGCGCGGCCAGCAGGCAGGCCACGCCGACCACGAGCGCGACGCCGGGCAGCAGCGCGCGGCCCGGCCGGGCGCGGAACTCGGCGACGCCGAGCCGCAGGGAAGTGGACACGAATCCTCCTCGGTGACGTCCGACGGTCCCGAAGGTAGGAAGGAGGCCGATCAGCGGGCGTCGGACTGCGGTAGCAAGCTCACGTACGACCACAGGAGGACACGGGGATGATCAACCTCTACGACGAGGACGCGAACGTGACCGGCACGGTCACGCGGGAACGCATGCGCGCCGAGAACCTGTGGCACGGCTGCGCGACCATCGTCGTGTTGTCGCTGGACGGCCAACGGATCTACGTGCACCGCCGCACCGGCACCAAGGACGTCTTCCCCGGCCTGTACGACTGCACCGCGGGCGGCGTGATCGACGCGGGCGAGACACCGGACGAGGCCGCCGCGCGCGAGCTGCGCGAGGAGCTCGGCGTCGAGTCGCCGCTCACGTTCCTGTTCCAGACCACCTACGTGGACGAGCGGACGCGGTATCACGCGTGGGTCTACGAGACGCGCTCGGACGGGCCGTTCACGCACCAGCCGGAGGAGGTCGCCTGGGGCGCGTGGATGGATCTCGGGGAGGTGCGCGGGAGGATCGACGACCCCGGCTGGGCGCTGGTGCCGGACGGTCGTGAGATCGCTCAGGAGTGGTTGCGCCGCACCGGGTCCCGCTGAACCACCGCCAGCCGCGCAACCCGCCACCGGCGGTTCCGCCACAGCGCGGATCCGCCGGAGCCACCGGCGACCGCGCGCGGCCCCAGCGGTTGCACCACACCGGATCCGCTGAGCCACCGCCGACCGCGCCAGCGGCCCCGGCGGTTGCGCCGCAACGGTTCCAGCTAGAGCCACCCGCGTTCGTCGGCCACCCGCAACGCCTCCATCCGGTTGCGCGTGCCCGTCTTCGTCGTCGCCCCGGACAGGTAGTTCCGCACCGTGCCCTCGGCCAGGTACAGCCGCGCCGCGATCTCGGCCACGGTGGCGCTGGAGCGGACCGCGATGAGCACGTCGCGTTCGCGCGCGGTCAGCGGTGACTCGCCCGCCGCCAGCGTGGCCGCGGCCAGGGCCGGGTCGACCACGCGCTCGCCCGCCATCACCCGCCGGATCGCCTCGGCGAGCGCGTCAGCCGGGGCGTCCTTCACGACGAACCCGACGGCGCCCGCCTCCATGGCGCGGCGCAGGTAGCCGGTGCGGCCGAAGGTGGTCAGGATGACCACGCGGCAGTCGGGCACCTGCGCGGTGAGCACGGCGGCGGCCGCGAGGCCGTCCAGGCCCGGCATGTCGATGTCCAGCAGCGCGACGTCCGGGCGGTGCTCCAGCGCCGCGGCCGTGACCTCGTCGCCGCGGCCGACCGAGGCCACCACCTCGAAGTCCGGTTCGAGGTCGAGCAGCACCCCGAGCGCCTGCCGGATCAGCTCCTGGTCGTCGGCGAGCAGCAGCCTGATCGTCATGCCGCCTCCACCCGCAACGACCACCCGCGAGGCCGCGCGGGACCCGCGGTGAGCACGCCGCCGGCCGCGGTCACCCTGGACCGCAGACCGTCCAGACCGGACCCCTCACCGGGCGGGCCGCCCACCCCGTCGTCGCGCACCTCCACCGAGGACGCGGTGAGCGCCACCGTGCACCGGCCGGCCCGCGCGTGCCGCACCACGTTCGTCACCCCTTCCCGGACGACCCAGCCGAACAGCTCCTGCCGCCGCGCTGGCACGACGTCGCAGGCGGTCGGCAGGTCGGCCGCGACCCCCGCCGCCCGCAGCAGCTCCCGGCCCTTGGCGAGCTCGCCGGCGAGCGTGACGTCCTGGTAGCCCGACACCGCGGCCCGCACGTCCGACAGCGCCTGCCGGGCCAGCTGCTCCAC
This sequence comes from Lentzea sp. NPDC004789, assembly GCF_053601075.1. Lineage (NCBI taxonomy): Bacteria > Bacillati > Actinomycetota > Actinomycetes > Pseudonocardiales > Pseudonocardiaceae > Lentzea > Lentzea sp. NPDC004789. The sequence goes on from NZ_JBSGBE010000002.1 coordinate 218,752, forward strand.
CGACTCCATCTCGGCCCGCGCCGCGTCCGGATCCAGCCTTCTGGCGAGCGCGCTCTTCACGGTGATCGCGGTGAGCGAGTGGCCGAGCAGGTCGTGCAGGTCGCGGGCGATCCGGTTGCGCTCGGCCTCCGAGGCCAGGCGCGCCACCTCCGCCCTGGCCTCGCGCAGCTGCTGGTTGGCCGTGGCGGTGCGGCTGAACGCGAGCACCAGCAGCGCGGTGAACACCACCGCCACCGCGAAGTACCAGCTCCCGCCGGTGTTCCAGCCGGGCACCACCATCGGCACGACCACGCACGTCGCCGCCCCCAGCACCACGAGGGCCACCGCCGTCCGGACGCCGACCCGTGCCGCCGCCGACGGCACGATCACCGCGGCGAGGATCAGCACGCCCTCGTGGGCCAGCGGCGCGAGCAGCACGGCCAGCACCGTCATCGCCGCCACGAGCCACCAGTACACCCGCCACGCCGACCGCATCGAGGCGATCACGAGCGCCAGGTAGCAGCAGGAGACGGCCGCCAGCAGCAGGTAGCCGGCGACGAGACCGGCGCCGTGCGCGTACTGGTCGACGCCCGCGGCCGCCAGGAACGGGTAGCAGAGCATGCCGAGGGAGAGCAGCAGCCGCCGCCGCTCGTCCACACCGCGCAGTTCGTCCACGGCGAGAACCGTATTAGGCCGCGAAGGTGGCGCGCACGCTGCGGGCGAAGGTCAGCAGCACGACGATGACCAGCAGCGCCCCGCACACCCCGTTCGCGATCTTGAACCAGACCGGGAACGAGCCGGGGATGGACTCGATCACCACGATCGCCACCACCTGGGCCAGCGCGATGACCTTCACCCGCCGGTAGTTCCCGCGCGAGCCGCCCGCCATGGAGACCCCGAGGGCGAAGGTCACCAGCGACGCGACCGCGAGGATCGAGCCGCGGACCCACACCGCGCTGGTGACGAGGTCGGGGTCGCCGCTGAAGACCACGATCGCCAGCAGGGTCAGCACGGCCACGGCCGCGTAGCCGCCCAGCAGCGTCTTGGCGATGTGCAGCTTCTCGCGGGCGTCGGGGTCGGTCACAGTTCGGTTCGTCATGCCGGCAATGCTGGTCGCGCGGTGTTTTCGCGGGTAGCGATGTTCCGCACGACCTGGCCGTGACATCTGTCAGAAACCGGGCGAACTAGGTCCAGCTCAGTCCGGCGCGCGTCTGCCAGTACTGCTCGGCGGGCTCGGCCAGGTCCGGCAGGTCGACCTCGATCCGCAGGGCGTCCACATTGGACCGCAGCTGCTCCGGGCTCGCCGCGCCCGACAGCACGACGTCCGCCCACGGCTGCTGGGCGATCGCCGCCAGCGCGACCGCGTCCGGTCCGACGCCCAGCGCTTTCGCGTGTGCCGCAACCGCTTGCGGCGGCCGCACGACGAGCCGCCCGTTCGCGACGCCCTCCTTGACGATCACCCGCAACCCGGCGTCGTGCGCCTCGCTCAGGGCCTGCCCCGCCGAGGTCTCCAGAACGTTCCAAGTGGACTGGACGGACCGGAAGACGCCGAGGTCGAGTGCCTTGCGGATCGCCTCGGCCTGCCGCGGCCCGGACGTGGAGAAGCCCAGCGGCACGCCGGTCGCGACCATCGCGTCCAGCAGCGCCCGGTCGCCGAACAACGGGCTGTCGGCGGTCAGCGAGTGCACCTGGTAGAGATCGACCCGCGGGAGCAGCGCGCCGGTTTCCCGCCACTGCTGCGTGAACCGGGCGAGCGAGTGCTCCTTGACCTCGTGCACCTCGGCGTCGGGCCGCCAGTCCGCGGTGTAGGCGTAGCCCCACTTGCTGGAGACCGTCACGTCGTCGTGGCCGGGCAGCCACGACGACAGGAAGTCCTCCGACAGCCCGTACGACCGGGCCGCGTCGACCCAGCGGATGCCCAGCTCGTAGGCCGTGTCGAGAACGCGGTGACACTGCGCGCGCATGGACTCGACGTCGCGCACGGCCGGCAGCGCGTCCTCCCGGCCCAGGTTGATGTAGGCGGGACGACCGAGTGACGCGAGACCGAGCGCGAGCTGTGCCATGCCGACAACCGTAAACGGCGTCAGGCGTCTCGCCGCAGGAGACCGGCCGCTCCGGCGCCCAGCGCCACGAGCACGTAAGCGATCAGGCATCCCACGGCGGCCAGCGGGCCCAGCGGCGGGTTGTGCACCGTGCCCGCGACCTGCCACACGAGATACGGCACCATCACCGCCGAAACGTCGGTGCTCCACGGCTCCGGCAGCATCGGGCTGACCGCGGGCAGGCCCCACAGCAGGACGCCCACCACGACGATCGTCACCGCCGTCGACCTCACCGCGAGCCCCAGCCCGAGTCCGGTCAGGCCGGTCACCAGGATCGACAGCACCGCCGCCCCGGTCCACGGCAGTGCGTGCGGCCAGTCCCAGGGGGCGATCGGCGGCGGCCGGTCCCCCGCGATCAGCCGGCTGATGCCGAGGCTCAGCGCGAGCGCGACGGCACCGACCACCACCGCTGTGGTGGCGACGAGCGTGCTCTTGGCGACCAGCAAGCGTTTCCGGTTCGGCACGGCGGTCAGCGCGGTGAGCCTCGGGTCGGACGTCGCGACGAGGGCGCCGAGCGCGGCGACGCAGAACTGCACGACCGGCGTGACCACCACGCTGGCGTCGGCGGAGGCGAACCTGGCCTGTTCCGCGGCCGGTGACGTGTCGTAGTCCTGGACCATCAGCCACGAGATCATCGCGCCGAACGCGATCGTCAGGCCGATCGCCACCAGCAGCCCGTACGGCGCCCGGACCGTCCGCAGCTTCAGCCACTCCGCGGCGAGTGCGTTCCTCACAGTCCCCTCCCGCTGGTGAGGTCGAGATAGGCGTCCTCAAGGGAACCGTTGCGCGTCAGGGCTTCGATGGACGTCTCCTTGACCAGCCGTCCTCTTGCGACGATAACGACGTGGTCGGCGGTCAGCGCCATCTCGCTCATCAGATGGCTCGAGACGAGGACCGTGCGGCCGTCTTCCGCGAGCCCGCGCATGAGGTCGCGGATCCACCGCACGCCCTCGGGGTCGAGACCGTTGACCGGCTCGTCGAAGATCAGCACCCGCGGGTCGCCGAGCAGTGCGGCCGCGACGCCCAGCCGTTGCTTCATGCCGAGCGACAACGCCCGGATCCGCTTGTGCCGCACGCCGCCCAGGCCGACCTGGTCCAGCAGCTCCTCCGCGCGCCGCCGGCCGATCCCGTTGCTCGCGGCGAGCCAGCGCAGGTGGTCCAGCGCCCCGCGGCCGTGGTGCACGGCGGACGGGTCGAGCAGGACACCGACGTGTCGCAGCGGGTGGTCCAGATCCGCGTACCGCTCGCCCGCGACGAGCGCGTGGCCGCCGGTGGGCCGGTCCAGGCCGACGATCATGCGCATCGTCGTGGACTTGCCGGCGCCGTTCGGGCCGAGGAAGCCCGTCACCAGTCCCGGCCGGACGGTGAACGACAGGTCGTCGACCGCCGTCGTGCCGCCGTATCTCTTCGTCAGGTTCCGCACCTCGATCATGGGAGACAGCGTCGGGCGCGCCGGGGCGGGGCGGATCGGCCCGAGGTCCGAACCGGAAGATCGGACCGTGGTCCGAGGCGTCCGGGCCGACCGCTCGTTACGGTCGTGACCGTGATCGCGAGGCTGCACCTCTACCTGGTCGACGCGGCCGCCGCGGCGGTGATCGCGGTGCTCGTGGCGTACGCGATGACGGAGCACCAGGACAGGCCGTGGTGGCTGGTCCTGCCGTCCGCCGCCCTCGTGGCGGCGCCCGTCGCGGTCCGGCGCCTGTGGCCGGTGGCGGCCTTCGCGATCACCACGGCCGCCACGGTGGCGGTGGTGATCGGCCGGGTGATGCCTGTGCCGGCACTCGGCGCTGCCGCGGCGGCGGTGTGCTTCACGCTCTACACCCTGGCCGTCGACCGCACCCGGACGTGGTCGCTCGCCGGGCTCGTCGCCGGAGTGGTCGCGGTCGGCGGCGTCGGCGGTGGTGAACCGGCGAACGTCCTGGCCACCGTGGCCGCCCTCGGCGCCGTCTGGGTCATCGGCTACACCACCCGGCTGCGGCGGTCGTTCCTCACGCGGGAGAACGAGCAGCGGGCCGAACAGGCGCTGAGCGACGAACGCCTGCGCATCGCCCGCGAGCTGCACGACGTGGTGGCGCACAACCTGTCCCTGATCGCCGTCCAGGCCGCCAACGCCGCACACGTGCGGTCACCCGAGCACGCCTACGAGGCGCTGGAGGTGATCTCCGAGACGAGCCGTGCCGCGCTGACCGAGATGCGCGGGCTGCTCGGCGTGCTGCGCTCCGACGCGGACCTGGCGCCCTCCCCCGGTCTCGCGGGCCTGGCGCAGCTCGCGGACCGCGCGTCGCTGGCGGGTGTGCGGGTGGCGCTGGACGTGCGGGGTGACGCCGCGGTGCCGGAAGGGGTCGGGCTGTCGGCGTACCGGATCGTGCAGGAGGCACTGACGAACGTGGTGAAGCACGCGGCGCCCGCGTCGTGCACCGCGGTGGTCGAGGTGACCGGGGAGTCGGTGCGCATCGAGGTGACCGACGACGGTCCCGGGGTGAAGGAGCTCGGGGCGGGACACGGGTTGATCGGCATGCGGGAACGCGTCGCCGTGTACGGCGGCACGTTCAGCGCGGGCCCCGGTGAGGACGGCGGTTTCCGGGTCGTGGCGGAGCTGCCGGTCCGATGACGCGTGTGCTGATCGTCGACGACCAGGCGTTGCTGCGCGCCAGTTTCCGGCTGCTGGTCGACCACGAGCCCGACCTGACCGCGGTGGGCGAGGCCGGTACCGGCACCGAGGCCGTCGCGCTGGCGGCGGAACTCCGGCCGGACGTGGTGCTGATGGACATCCGCATGCCGGAGATGGACGGCATCGAGGCCACCCGGCTGCTGAACGGTCCGCGCGTGCTGGTGCTGACGACGTTCGACCTGGACGAGTACGTGTTCGGTGCCCTGAGGGCCGGTGCCTCGGGTTTCCTGCTGAAGGACACGCCACCGGCGCAGCTGCTGGCCGCGATCCGCGTGGTGGCGGCCGGGGAGTCGCTGCTGTCGCCGTCGGTCACGCGCCGGCTGATCGCGGAGTTCGTGCGGCACCCCTCGCCGCCCGCGGTGAAGGGCCTGGAGGTGCTGACCGAACGGGAGAAGGAGGTGCTGACGCTGATCGCGCGGGGACTGTCCAACGCGGAGATCATGGCGGCACTGCACGTGAGCACCGGCACGGTGAAGACGCACATCGGGAACCTGCTGGCGAAGCTGCACGCGCGTGACCGCGCCCAGCTCGTTATTGCGGCGTACGAGTCGGGCCTGGTCGGCTAGCCTCTTGCGGTGTTCTCTGGGGATGTCACCGCTGTCCGGGAGGCTGTCGCCGCCGCGCAGTCCGGTTTGGTCGATCGCGAGCTGATCGCCGAGGTCGTCGTGCTGTGCGCCGTCGCGGGCGAGCACGCGCTCGTCGTCGGCGCGCCCGGTACGGCCAAGTCGGCCGCGGTGCGGGCGGTGGCGCGGCAGCTGGGCGGGTCGTACTTCGAGTACGTGCTGGGCCGCTTCACCGAGCCGAACGAGATCTTCGGACCGGTGGACCTGCGGAGGCTCGCCGACGGCGTGGTCGAGATCGAGACCGCCGGCATGCTGCCGGAGGCGGAGGTCGCCTTCCTCGACGAGGTGTTCCTCGGGTCGACGGCGATCCTGAACACGTTGCTGGGACTGCTGAACGAGCGGGTGTTCCGGCGCGGCGCCACGCGGCTGGAGAGCCCGTTGCGGGTGTGCGTGGGCGCCACGAACACGCTGCCGGACGACCCGGTGCTGGCGGCGTTCGCGGACCGGTTCCTGGTGCGGGTGTTCGTGGACCCGGTGGCCGACGCGCTGCTGGAGGAACTGCTGGAGACGGCGTGGTCGGCTCCGGGCGGCCCGGTGTCCGCCGCGCTGCCGTCCGTGGACCGCCTGGCCGCCCTGTCGCGTGACGTGGACCTGCGCCCGGTCGTGCCCGCGGCCGCGACGGCCGTGCGCAGGCTGCGGCACGCGGGCGTGGTGCTGAGCGACCGCCGGGTGGTGCGGGCGCAACGGCTCGTGGCCGCGGCGGCGGTGCTGGACGGGCGGACCGCGGCGTCGGCGGAGGACCTGTGGGTGCTGCCGCTGATCGCGCCCAGCCGCGAGACGCAGGCACTGGCGCGCGACGTGCTCGGCGACCTGATCGACCGGGCGCGCAACGCGAGCCTCGTGCACGCGGCGGAGGAGTTCTCCCGCGGTCCGCGGGCGCGCGCGGAACGGCTGGTCCTCACCGCGGAGAAGGTGCTCGGCGGCGAACCGGACCGGCTGCGCGTCGAGGCCACCCTGCGCGAGATCGACGCCGGTTTCGCGGCGGACGACCTGCCGGAGGCGCTGCGCGACGCCCGCGCCCGCCTGATCGCCGTGCTGCAGCCGTGAGACCGCTGACCTGGACGCGCCGCGAACCACCGCTCGCCCCCGCGGCCGTGGCCGGCGGCGCGGACCTGCGCGCCGCCGCGGTGCGCAGGTTGCGCGAGGGCGCCGAGCTGCGGGTCGCGTGCGGTCCGGAGTGGATCCTCGTGGTCGGGGGCGACCTGCCGTGGGCGGACGGCGTGACCTACCTGGGGTGGGACGACGGCCTGCTGGTGCCGACGACCCTCGCGCCGTCGACGCCGGCCGGGTTGCTGCGGCACGCGCTGCCCGCCGACGTGCTGGCGGTGCTGCCGGGTGCGGTGCTGACCGGTCCGGCGCCGGTGCGGGCGGCTGATCCGGAGCGGCTCGTGGCGGTGCGCGCCAACGACCTGGAGCGGCCGGCATGAGCGCTGTCGAACGGACACGCCCCGGAGCGGCCGGCATGACGTTGCCCGAAGCCCTCCGCCCCTGGGCTACCGCCCTGTCCGCGATGGACCTCGACCTCGCCACCGCGCTCGGCCCGCTCCTCACCGAGCTCGACGAGTTCATCACCGCCGCCACCGCCACCCATCCGCACCGAGGCGAGCCGGACGGGTTCGGCGGCATCGGCCGCAAGGGCGAGCCCGAGCGGATCCTGGTGTCCGAGTGGGCGCTGGCCGAGCACTTCCCGCGGGAGTTCCTGCGCAAGGCCGCCACGGGTGAGCTCCTGCACACGATCCCCGAGTTCGTCGAGAAGCACCGGAAGGGCCAGGCCGCGGTCCTCGTCGACGCCGGGCCCGACCAGCTCGGCGCCGCCCGGCTGGTGCACCTCGCCGCGCTCATCGTGCTGCGGCGCCGGGAACCGGACCTGCTGCTCGGTGTGCTCGGCGACGAGCCCGGCAGCTGGCACCCGGCCGACCTCGGACGGCTGCTGGACGCCCGCCGCGCCACCCGGCCCGACCAGGCGGACGTCCGGAAGTGGGCGGACACCGTCGACGACCTGTGGCTGCTGGGCAGCCCGCGGCTGACCGCGCCGCGCTGCCTCACCACCACCGAGTCGGCGTGGGACGAACAGGGCGCGACGGCCGTGCGCGTGGAGCTCAACGGGCTCGCCACCGAGCTGACGTTGCCCGGCAGACGGCACGGCGTCCGGCTGTTGCGCGGCAACCTGCGCACGCCGCAGGCCCAGCCCAAGCGCGCGACCACGCTGAGGTTCCCGTCGTTCCCCGGCGCCGAACGGGTGTTGCTGGCGCGCGGCGGCACCGATCGGGAGCTGGTGACGTTGCGGGTGCGCAGCGGCATCCAGCGGACGCACACCCTGCCCGGACGGGTGCTCGCCGCCGCGCAGGTCCACAACAGGCTCGTCGCGCTCGTCGAACGGGACGGGGTCGTCCGGCCGCACGTCATCGGCAACCAGCTCAGGTACCTCAACCGGATCGAGGCGAACGCGGACCAGCTCGGCATCGACCCCGAGCGGGTCGCGGACACCGGGCTCGCCCCGCTGCACCTGCACGAGGGCACGGTGCTGTGCCGGTGGTCGGAGAAGTCGAACTGGTGGTGCCTCGAACCGGGATCGCCGCCCTGCCTCACGGAGTTCGCGGTCGTCGCGCCCGGAGCACACCACACGGACACGCCGCGCACGTCGGAGACACCTGATCTGTTCGGGCCGGCACCGCTGGTCGCGAAGTGGCAGGACCACCGGCGGTGGCGGGTCGCGGACCAGGACGTCGAGCTGCCCGCCAAGGCCCGGCCGCTCGGGCTGCACCTGTTCGAGGGCAAGCGGCCGGGCATCGTGTTCCAGGAAGGACTCGTCCTGCGGGTGCGGACCGCGGCGGGCACCCGCACGCTCACCGCCTGGTCCGGCGCACCCGCCGCGGTGCACCCGGAGCAGCCGTGGGTCGCGGTCCGGCGCGACGACGGACGCATCGAGGTCGGCGACCTCGTCAGCGGCAGGCGGATCGCCACCATGCGAGGTGACGGATGACCACGTTCCGCGGCACCGTCACCGCCAAGGCGTTCGTGCTCGACGTCCACGTCATCGGCGAGGAAGAGGCACGGACGCGTGTGCTGGACCTGTGGCAGCCCGGCGCACGCCTCTACGCGACCCCGGCGGGGTCGTGGTTGCTCGCGCTGGCCGAACCGGTCGAGGTTCGCGCGGAACGAGCACCGGGCCTGCCCCTCACCGAGGTGCCGGACGACGTGACGCCGCTCGACTGTGCACAGTGGACGGATACGAGCGGCCTCGTCCGGTACGGGCTCACGCCCGCCGACCACGAGCCCGCGCCGGACCCCGTCGAGTCGACCGTCCCCGAGGCACCCGAGCTGCGGGTCCGCGGGGGCATCGGGGCGCCCTCCCAGCACGTCGAAGGCCTCGCCGGCGGGGAGAGCGGCGCAACGTTCCGCACGGTCCTGATCGTCCTGGGCGCACTCGGTGTCCTCGTCCTGCTGGCCCACGGCAACTTCAGGCCGGTACTGGCGATGGCGTTCATCGCGGCCTTGGCCGCCATCGGCAGGGCGGCCAGGGGCACCGCCGCGGCAACCCGTCCCGCCGCGGCCAGGCAGCGCGGGGACTTCTGGGCGCGGCTCGCGATGCGCACGCCACTGCGCGCCCTCGTGCGGTCGAAGCACGACAGGTACCTGCGCCGGCTCACCGAGCTGTTCGAGCGCAAGGACTGGCACAACGCCCTGCGCGACGCCATCGGCATCGGCCGCGACGGCGAGGGCCGGCTGAGCCTGAAGGTGCCGCAACGGCGCACCGGGGACCTGCGGCCGACCACCGTCCTCGGGCCCGGCGCGGGTCCGTTCTACGGCGTCGAGGTCCAGCACCACCTGCAGCGCCTCTACCGGACCGCCGCCGAGGACCTGGAACGGCTGGGGCGCCACGACGAGGCCGCGTTCGTGCACGCCGACCTGCTCGGCGACCCCGCGGCGGCGGTCGCGCTGTTCGAACGCCTCGGCAGGCTCACCGACGCCGCCGAGCTCGCGGAAGGCCGCGGCCTCGACCCGGCGCTCGCCGTGCGGCTGTGGTGGCGTGCCGGGAACAGGACGCGGGCGATCGACGTGGCACGGGCGCGCGGTGCGTTCGCGGCCGCCATCGCGCGGCTGCCCGAACAGGACGGCCGTGAGCTGCGCACGGAGTGGGTGCGCGAACGGCAGGAGGCGGGCGACCACCTCGGCGCGGTCGGCGCGGCCTGGCCCGACGAGACCACCCGCGACCTCGCGTTGCCCAGCGTCCAGGCGGGCATGGCGCTCGGCGGGCCGACCGGCAGCACGCTGTTCGCCCACCTCGCCGTCGGCTGGCCCACGGCCCGCACGCACGTGGCGGCGCTGGCGTTGCTGGACGACGACGACCCGGAGCTCGCCCCGGCCCGGCGGCACTTCGTCGACGCGTGGCTCGCGCTGCAGGGCGCCGACCGGGACCTCTTCCCGCCACGCCAGCACCTCGCCGACCCGGAGCCCACCCCCGCAGGCCCGCACCACACCGACACGCGGCTCACAGGGCAAAGCGCCGACCAGGAGCTCTCCCAGGCACGCCAGCACCTCACCGACACCCGACCCACCCCGCAAGGCGCCGCCCCGGAGCCCACCCCCGCAGGCCCGCACCTCGCCGACACGCCGCTCACCCCGCAAGGCGCCGACCGGGAGCTCGGCAGCGCGGCCACCAGGGCGTTCGTCCGCGACGGCACCCCGGTGCCGCGCGCTCTGAAGAAGCTCGCCGATCCGCTGCTCGCCGCCGACCTGCCCAAGGCTCCCCGCCCCCGCCGGGACGTGCCGGACCTCGTCTTCCCCGCGCTGCCCGCCCAGCTCGTCGTCCACGACGCGGTGGCGTTGCGCGGCAACGCGGTGCTGGTGGCGCTCGGCGACCAGGGCACCCGGCTCCTCACCGGCGACGGGCGCACGCGGGCGCGCTGGGACGTGCCCGCCCACCAGGTCGTCATCGCCGACCACGGCGGGTCGGCGCTGCTGGTCGGCCGGCGCGGCGCCGTCTGCGAGGTCCACCACCTCGACGTCGCCTCCCGCAAGGTCCGCCACTGGACCACGCTCGCCCACCGCGCGTTCGTCGGCTCGTTCGACGGCGGCATCGCGGTCGTGCGGGGACCGGACGGGCTGGAGTTCCTGGACGTGCGCAGGAACCGGCCGACCGCGGTGTGGCGGGAGCTCGACCGGGACGCGGTCGTCCTCGGCCTCGCGCGCAACGAGCACAGCCTCGCGGTGGTGTTCACCAACCGGGGCGATCGGGCGGTCGAGCGGTGGCGGTGGGAGCTGCCCGGGCTCACGCTGCGCGAGCGCTCCCGGCGGGAGGAACAGCAGGTCCTGCCGGAGGGCACGCTGCTGCCCTCCGGGGAGCACTGCGACGGCACGGCGGACGGGGACGCATGGTGGACGCCGCGCGAGGACCACGCGGAGATCCGCACCAAGGGCGGCCTCGCCGCACGGACGACCGCGGTCGTGCACGGGATCCGCTGGCACGCGGGTCTGGTCACGCTGATCGACCACGACAGCCGCGTGGTGGCGCTGGACACCGAGACCCGCGAGCAGGTCGCTGCGTTCGCCGTCGCGGCCCGTTAGGAACGGCGAACCGCCCCGGCCGAGGAGACCGGGGCGGTTCGGTGAAACGGTCCTACAGGTACGTGCCGGTGTTCGTGGCCGTGTCGATCGCGCGGCCCGCCTCCTGGTTCTTCCCGGTGACGAGCGTGCGGATGTAGACGATCCGCTCGCCCTTCTTGCCCGAGATGCGTGCCCAGTCGTCGGGGTTCGTCGTGTTCGGCAGGTCCTCGTTCTCGGCGAACTCGTCGATGATGGCGGCCTGCAGGTGCCGGACCGAGAGGCCGGGCTGCTTGGTGTCGAGCAGCGACTTGATCGCCGCCTTCTTGGCCCTGTCGACGATGTTCTGGATCATCGCGCCGGAGTTGAAGTCCCGGAAGTACAGGACCTCCTTGTCACCGTTGGCGTAGGTGACCTCCAGGAAGCGGTTCTCCTCGGACTCCTCGTACATGCGCTCCACGGTGTGCTGCACCATGCCCTCGATGCAGGCCTTCGGGTCCCCGCCGAACTCGGCGAGGTCGTCGGCGTGCAGCGGGAGGTTGGGCGTCAGGTACTTGTTGAAGATGTCCTTCGCGCCCTCGGCGTCCGGCCGCTCGATCTTGATCTTCACGTCGAGGCGGCCCGGCCGCAGGATCGCCGGGTCGATCATGTCCTCGCGGTTGGAGGCGCCGATGACGATGACGTTCTCCAGGCCCTCGACGCCGTCGATCTCGCTGAGGAGCTGGGGCACGATCGTCGTCTCGACGTCGGACGACACACCGGAACCGCGGGTGCGGAAGATCGAGTCCATCTCGTCGAAGAACACGATCACCGGGGTGCCCTCGGACGCCTTCTCACGAGCCCGCTGGAAGATCAGGCGGATGTGCCGCTCGGTCTCACCGACGAACTTGTTGAGCAGCTCGGGGCCCTTGATGTTGAGGAAGTAGGACTTGGCCTGCTTGTCGGTCTCGCCGCGGATCTCCCGGACCTTCTTGGCCAGGGAGTTCGCCACCGCCTTGGCGATGAGCGTCTTGCCGCAGCCGGGAGGGCCGTAGAGCAGCACGCCCTTGGGCGGGCGCAGCTCGTACTCGCGGAAGAGGTCCGCGTGCAGGAAGGGCAGCTCCACGGCGTCGCGGATCTGCTCGATCTGCCGGGACAGGCCGCCGATGTCGCTGTAGTCGATGTCCGGGACCTCTTCCAGCACGAGGTCCTCGACCTCGGCCTTGGGGACCCGTTCGTAGGCGAAGCCCGCCTTCGAGTCGACCAGCAGCGAGTCGCCGGGCTTGAGCGGCGAGTCGAGCAGCGGCTGGGCGAGCCAGACCACCCTCTCCTCGTCCGCGTGGCCGACGACCAGCGCGCGGGCGATCTGGTCCTCTCCCTCTTCGGAGAGGATCTCCCGCAGTGCGCAGACCTCACCCGACCGCTCGAAACCGCCGGCCTCGACGACGGTCAGCGCCTCGTTGAGGCGGACCGACTGGCCGAAGGACAGCTTCTCCGGCTCGACCGCGGGGGACACGGCGACCCGCATCCTGCGGCCGGAGGTGAAGACGTCCACCGTCCCGTCGTCGAAACGCGCCATGAAGACGCCGTACCCGCTGGGGGGCTGCGCCAGCCGGTCGACCTCCTCACGCAGCGCGAGCAGCTGGCTTCGTGCTTCGCGGAGGGTGTCTATGAGCTTCGTGTTTCGCTCGGTCAGTTGGCTGACCCGCTCCGTCGCCTCGGCCAGTCGCTGCTCCAGCAACCGGACATGGCGCGGGGACTCGGTCAGCTTGCGACGCAACGACGCGATCTCGTCCTCGAGGAACCTGATCTGCGCTGTCAGCTCAGCAGAATTGTTGCCCTGGTTCAGCTCGCCACCCTCGTCGGGCTGGCTGCCGGGATGACCGTGCTGCATGTCGGCACCCTCCTCCCGTGTTCGTACCGATTACGGTACCGGCGATCACCGACAAAATGGGGTACTCACAACATCATCTTCGCTCGTGTGACGCAACGGTCCGGCCTCCAAGAGAGGTCAACTGCTCCATCTCGGTGTCCGGTGGAACCGCCTACCCGCTACGGTGCGTCCCAGAAACCCCGGCCGGCGTTTCGTCCGGCGACATGCCGATCGACCTGCGAGAAGTCCGAGGAGAGGGTCATGGGAGCACCTGGGCGGCCGCCCGGTCCCCACGCTGTGCGACCACCCTCGGACGACCCTGAACACGTCTGGTACGGCTCGCGACACGAAGACGGGCGGCAACCCGCCGTCGTCCCACCAGGTGGACCACTGACTGCTCCGATCGGTGGTCACGCACCGCAACACACCCCGTCCGCGCTCGTCGGAGGACCCGCTCCAGCCCGACTCCGGTACGACCGGAGGGCGTGCGGCCAACCGGGTGGTTCTGCCGGCGCAACCGGCGCACCACCCCGACAGCGCAGTGCATCGCGCTCGATTCGCGGTGGAGTTGCCGCAATCGTTATCAGACGCGGCCTTCGCGCGCCCGCCTGGCAACTGCACATGGTGTGCATGACCACTCCTGCGTGTCGTTAGCGCTCATTCGGCCGCGAGCTACTCCGCGAAGTACCACAATGTCCACCGAAAAGATCACCTCATCCGCATCGGGGGAGTTTCGATGACCTACCCGCCGCAGCAGCCCGGTCCGTACGGGCAGCAGCCGCAGCCCGGTGGGCCGTACGGGCAGCAGCCGCCGCAGCAGCCGGGATACGGCCAGCAGCCCCAGCCGGGGTACGGCCAGCCGCAGCAGCCCGGTTACGGGCAGCAGCCCGGCTCCTACGGCCCGCCGCAGCAGGACCCGTTCGGGCAGCAGGGCCCGCAGAGCGGCGGTTTCCCGCAGCAGGGCTACGGCCAGCCCGGTCCGTACGGCCAGCAGCCCGGCTACGGCGGCTTCGGCGGCCCGCCGCCGAAGAAGAGCAAGACCGGCTTGATCATCGGTGTCATCATCGGCGTGCTGGTGCTCGTCGGTGGCGGCATCACCGCGGCCGTCCTGCTCTCCGGCAAGAAGTCCAGCGACACCAGCACGGCTTCGTCGGACACCAACTCGGCGCCGACCGACGGCAGCACCAAGCCGACCACGCCGTCGAAGGGCTCGTCGAGCGGCGGTGACTCGGACGCGAAGGAGGTCGCCGAGGAGTTCACCAAGATCGTGATGAAGGGCGTTCGCGCGGGCAGCAGCAAACCGGAGGACGTCAAGGCCCTCGTGTGCTCCGCGGAGTACCCGAAGCTGAAGCAGCAGTCCGCCGCACCGAACCCGAGCGTGCAGGCCACCGTGACGGACGTCAAGACGTCGGGCAGCAGCGGCACGTTCACGCAGAAGATCAGCGGGCTCGCCGACCCGTCCAAGCCGGGCCAGACGACCTCGGGCAGCATCATCTACAAGCTGTCCAAGGAGGGCGGCGACTGGAAGGTCTGCGGCATCGAGAAGATCGACTCGAACTGACCGCACCCGCGGTGAAGGGGGCCTCGCGCGAGGCCCCCTTCCGCGTTTCTCAGCCCTTGCTGGGACGGCGCTGCGGCTTCGGCGCGGTGACGCCGTCGGCGAGCTTGCGCGTGGTCAGCAGGAACGCCGTGTGCGCGATCATCCGGTGCTCCGGCCGCACCGCGAGACCGACGACGTGCCACGGGCGGACGAGCGTCTCCCACGCGTGGGGCTCGGTCCAGCACGTCATCTCCCGCAGCGCCTCCGTGACCGTGGACAGCTGCGTGGTGGTGGCGACGTACACGACCAGGACGCCGCCGGGGATGAGGTTCTTCGCGATCGTGGGCAGGACCTCCCACGGCGAGAGCATGTCGAGGATGACCCGGTCGACCTCGCCCTCGTGGTTCTTCACGTCGTCGACGGTGATCGACCAGTTGCCGGGGCGCTCGCCGAAGAACGTCTCCACGTTGCGGATCGCGTGGACCGCGTGGTCGTCGCGCACCTCGTAGGACTGGACGCTGCCCTTCTCCCCCACCGCGCGCAGCAGTGAGCACGACAACGCGCCGGAGCCCGCCCCTGCCTCCAGAACGCGCGCGCCGGGAAAGATGTCGCCGTACATGACGATCTGCGCGGCGTCCTTCGGGTAGATCACCTGCGCGCCGCGCGGCATCGAGAGCACGTAGTCCGGCAGCAGCGGGCGCAGCGCCAGGAAGTTCGTGCCGCCCACGGAGGCCACGACCGAGCCCTCCGGCTGCCCGATGAGCGAGTCGTGCGGGATGGCGCCGCGGTGGGTGTGGTACTCCTTGCCGGGCTCGAGGACGACCGTGTAGTGCCGGCCCTTGGGGTCGGTCAGCTGAACCCGGTCACCCGGCTGGAACGGTCCACTTGCGCTAATCACCGCGCAATGGTGTCAAACGCCCTTCTCAATGGCCGCACGCAGGTCCTCCCTGCGCAGCACACCGGCCGGGCGACCCTCCAGGTCCACGACGAGGAACTGCCACGCGGCGGTGCCCCGGACGCGTTCGACGATCTCCTCGCCGGGCTCGTCGGCGAGCAGCACGGTCTCCGGCAGGATCGGTTCCGCGGCCTGTTCCGCGGGCGCGAACGGGCTCGCGGCGGCGAGCTTGCGCGCGGCCTCGGTGTCGAGCAGTCCCGCGGCGACACCGTCCGCCCTGACCAGCACGACGCCGCGGCCGGCCGAGGTGCTCAGCGCGTCGGCCACGGGGCTTTCGGCCGGGAGCTGCAGCACCGGGTGGATGAGGTCGCCGAGGGTGACTCCGGCGGGCCACGTGCGGCGTCGTTCGCTGGCCAGCTCGCTCCTCGCTCCGGCGACGACGACCCACGCCGTGAGCGCGCACACGCCGAAGCGCAGCCAACGGTCCTCCGCGCCGTCCGCGACGCCGTAGAGCGCCCACACCACCAGCGCGAAGGCCACGGCGAACCCACCGACCACGGCGACACGGGTGCCCATCGCACGTTGCCCGGTCACGGCCCACACGCCCGCTCTGACGATCCGGCCGCCGTCGAGCGGAAGCCCAGGCAGGAGGTTGAAGATCGCGACGACGAGGTTCGCGCCGGCGATCTGCACGACCAGAAGCCACAGCACGCCACCGGGTTCCATCGCGAACCCGCCGATGCCGAAGATCACCGCGAGCGCCACGGACACGACCGGTCCCGCGCCCGCGACGACGCCTTCGTGGCTCGGTTTGCCGGGCGTGCGCATGATCTCCGACAGGCCGCCCAGCAGGTACAGGCGCAGCCTGCGGACCGGCAGGCCCAGTCTGAGCGCCGCGACGCAGTGACCCAGTTCGTGGGCGAGCACGCTCAGCCCCAGGAACACCGCGAAGAGCGCGGCGAGCGCCAGGCCGACGCCCGGTGGCGTGCCGGGCGCGAGGTCGTCGACGAGCGGTGCGTAGAACGCCACCACGATCGCGGACCCGATCCACCACGACGGCGCGAGCAGCACCGGGATGCCCGCCACCCGGAACAGCAGCAGGCCGCCCTCTCGCTCACTGATCCGCGCGGCCACGGGTGCACTGTAAGGCCGCCGGTGTGATCTCGCGGTGTACCGCCGGGCACGCGGGTCAGTCCACCGTCCACCCCAGCCCGTCCTTGGCCACCGCGAGCTCGCCCTCGCCCGCCTCCCGCGCGGTGCCGAACAACGCCTCCTCCTGGAGGTTCTTGCCCTCGCGGAACGTGTCGCCGATCACCGGCGCGTCGAACAGCGGGTTGTGCCGGTCGTCGGCGGTGGCGAGTGCGCCGACCGCTCGGTCGAGGTCCGCGGCGGCGCTCGCCAGCCCGCCGACCAGCTCGGCGAACGCGGCGGTCTCGCTCGCGTCCACGTTCGTCAGCTTCTTCGCGGTCCAGAAGTACGAGCTCTCGTCGCGGTGCATCTCGTAGAAGGAGATCAGGAAGCGGTAGAACAGGGCGTACTCGCTGCGGTAGCGGTTCTCGAACTCCTGGAAGCTGCGCCGTTCCTCGACCTCGCCGCCGAGGCAGGCGTTGATCGACCGCGCGGCGAGCTGCGCGCCGTAGGTGGCCAGGTGCACGCCGGACGACAGCACCGGGTCGACGAAGCACGCGGCGTCCCCGGCCAGCACCAGGCCCGGCCGGTGGAACGCCTTCTTCCAGTACGAGTAGTCCTTGCGCACCCGGACCTCGTCGTAGGGCGGCTCCGTCGCGAGCGGCACGCCGTCGAGCTTCTCCGCGATCTCCGGACAGGCCGCGACCAGGCCGAGCCAGGCCGCCTTCGGGTTGCCCCGCACGAGCGCCCGGTGCTCCGGCGAGACGACCGCGCCGACGCTGGTCAGGTCGTCGCGCAACGGGATGTACCAGAACCAGCCCGCGTCGAACGCCGCGCAGAAGATGTTGCCCGCGTTCGGTTCCGGCAGCCGCGCGCCACCGGCGAAGTACCCGAAGACGGCGAGGTTGCGGAAGAAGTCGGAGTGCACGCGTTCGCCGGTGCCGCGGTGGATGCGGCTGGTGTTGCCGGACGCGTCCACCACGTACTGGGCGAGCACGGTCCGGTCCTGCCCGGAGGGGTCGCGGTAGCGCACACCGCGGACCCGTCCGCCGCTCTCGACGACCTCGCGCACCTGGCAGCCTTCGCGCACCTCCACACCGTTGCGGACGGCGTTGCGCAGCAGGATCTCGTCGAACCGCTGCCGTTCCACCTGGAAGGCGGTCGACATCGGCTCCGGCACACGGGGTGACATCGCGAAGCTGAACTGCCACGGCTCCGGGTTGGCGCCCCAGCGGAACGTCCCGCCGCGTTTCAGGGTGAAGCCCGCGGCCGCGACCTCGTCCGCGACGCCGAGCAGGCGGCAGATCCCGTGGACGGTGGACGGCAGCAGCGACTCGCCGATCTGGTACCGCGGAAACGCCGACTGTTCCAGCAACAGCACGCGATGGCCGCGCATCGCGACCAGGGTGGCCGCTGTCGAACCGGCGGGCCCGCCACCGACCACCACCACGTCGTCGTACGAGTCCCCTGCCGGTGTCATCCGCTCCCCTTCCCACCGGGCGATCCTGATCACCAATCTAACGGGCCGATCGGTGGCGACCCGGTCCGAATCGGGGTAGGGATGGGTTGGTGATCCCCGATGGCACCGGTCTCGACGTCGCGCATCTGCTTTCCCGCAACGCCAAGCTGCACGGCACGAAGGCGGCGTTCTCCGACGACGTCCGCACGGTCACGTGGAGCGCTCTCACCGATCGGACGGCGGCGCTGGCGGCGGGCCTCGGGGTCGACCGCGGCGCGCGGGTGGCGTTCCTGCTCGACGACAGCGTGGAGCTCGTGGAGAGCGTGCTCGCGGTCGCTCGGGCCGCGGCGGTCGGCGTCCTGTTCAGTCCACAGTGCACGGACGCGGAACTGGGCCATCTGCTGGCCGACAGCGAGCCCGCCCTGCTGATCACCGACGCCCGGCACCTGCCGCAGGTGGCGCGGGTGGGCGGTGCACCGCGGCTGCTCGTCACCGGCGAGGAGTTCGAACGGCTGGCGAGCGGGCACGGGCAGCCGCGTGACGACCTCGGACCGGACGAACCCGCGTGGATGATCTACACGTCCGGCACCACCGGTTCACCCAAGGCCGTGGTCTCCTCGCAGCGCGCGGCACTGTGGTCGCCGGTCGAGGTCTACGGGCCGCTGCTCGGGCTGACCGCAGAAGACCGGCTGCTGTGGCCGCTGCCGATGTCGCACAGCTTCGCGCATTCGTTGTGCGTGCTGGGAGTGCTCGTCGCGGGCGCCGGTGCCCGCCTCTGCGTGCACAAGGACCCGGCCTCGGTGACGCGGCTGGCGCAGGAGTACGCGCCGACGTTCGTCGCGGGCGTGCCGACCACCTACCGGCAGCTGCTGGCGGCCGGGTTCACCCGCCTTCCGTCGCTGCGGACGTGTGTCACCGCGGGCGCGCCGTGCGACGAGAAGCTGCGCTCCGACGTGGAGACCGCGCTCGGGGTCGCGCTGCTCGACTGCTACGGCAGCACCGAGACCTGCGGCATGATCGCCGTCGAACGCGCAGGCGCCCGCAGGCGCGGGACGAGCGGGCCGCCGGTCACCGGGATGAGCGTCCGGGTGGTCGAGCCGGGCGAGATCTGGGTGAGCGGTCCGGGGCTGATGGCGGGCTATCACGGCAGGCCCGAGGCGACGGACCGCGCGTTGGTGTCCGGCTGGTACCGCACGGGAGATCTCGGCCGGGTGGACGAGCACGGACATGTGGTCGTCACGGGCCGGGTGGACGACCTGATCATCCGGGGTGGGCACAACATCGACCCGGTCGAGGTCGAGTCCGTGCTGACCCGGCAGCCGGGCGTGGTGGACGCGGTGGTCGTCGCGCGCGAGCACCCGTTGCTGGGCGAGACCCCGGTGGCGTTCGTCGTGCCGTCCGGTGACGCGGTGGACGCCGCCGTGCTGCTCGCGGCCTGTGCCGCCTCGTTGTCGGCCTACAAGGTGCCCGAGGAGATCCGGTTCGTCGCTGCGGTCCCGCGCACCCCGTCCGGCAAGCCACGACGCAACGTGCTGCGCGCGGAACTGGCTCAGCCCACCCCGAACGCAAGCGATCCGACCGGCCCGACGTTAGACCCGCCGCGCGCGGAACCGGCCCCGCCCACCGAAAACCCCGGCCGTCCGACCGGCCCGGCGCTCGACGCGCTGACCCGGCTGGTGCTCGACGAGGTCCAGGCGATCCGCGGCGCGGAACCCGACCCGCACCAGGCGTTCAGCGGCTCCGGCCTGACCTCCCTGCAGGCCACCACCCTGTGGCAACGCCTGCGCGACCGGACCGGCCTCCCGCTGCCGGCCACCCTGGTCTGGGACCACCCCACCCCCGCGGCGGTCGCGGCACACCTGGACACCCTGCTTCGAGGCGAAACGCGCGCGGCGCAACCCGCGCACACCGGCGGCGCCGCAGAGGACGTGGCGATCGTCGCGGTGGGCTGCAGGTTTCCCGGCGGGGTCCGATCTCCGGAGGACCTCTGGCGGCTGGTGCTCGACGGCGTGGACGCGACCGGCGAGTTCCCGGGTGATCGCGGATGGGACGTCGACGCGTTGTACGACCACGATGCGAGCCGGGCGGGCACGACCTACGTGAAGCGCGGCGGGTTCCTGTACGACGCGGCGGACTTCGACCCCGGCTTCTTCGGCATCTCGCCCCGCGAGGCGGCCACGATGGACCCGCAGCAACGCCTGCTGCTGGAGGTCGCGTGGGAGACCGTCGAACGGGCGGGCATCGCGCCGTCGTCGTTGCGGGGCAGCGACACCGGCGTCTTCGTGGGCCACATGCACTCCGACTACGCGGACGAGCACAAGGCCGACCACGCCGATCTGAGCGCCCAGCTCGTGCTCGGGTCCGCGAGCAGCGTCACGTCCGGCCGCGTCTCCTACACCCTCGGGCTGACCGGGCCGTCCATCACGATCGACACGGCGTGCTCGTCGTCGCTGGTCGCGCTGCACCTCGCCGCCCAGGCGCTGCGCGCGGGCGAGTGCTCGCTGGCGCTGGCCGGCGGCGTGACGGTGATGACGTCGCCGCTGTCGTTCGTCGCCTTCAGCCAGCAGCACGCGTTGTCACCGGACGGCCGCTGCCGGTCCTACGCCGAGGGCGCGAACGGCACCGGGTGGTCCGAAGGCGTGGGCCTGGTCCTGGTCGAACGCCTGGCCGACGCCCGGCGTAACGGCCACCCGGTGCTCGCGGTCCTGCGCGGCTCGGCGGTCAACTCCGACGGGGCGTCGAACGGGCTGACCGCGCCGAACCCCTCCGCCCAGCAGGAGGTGATCCGGCGCGCTCTCGCCGACGCGGGACTTTCGCCGTCCGATGTGGACCTGGTCGAAGGTCATGGCACCGCGACGAGACTTGGCGATCCGATCGAAGTCGGCGCCCTGCAGGCGGCCTACGGGCAGAGGAACGGCCGTCCGCTGCTGCTCGGGTCGGTGAAGTCGAACATCGGGCACACGCAGGCGGCGGCGGGCATCGCCGGGCTGATCAAGGTGATGTGGGCGATGCGCGACGACGTCGTCCCCCGGTCGCTGCACGCGGAACAGCCGACGTCCCGGGTGGACTGGCCGGCGGCCGGCATCCGGCTCGTCGACCGGCACACCCCGTGGCCGCGCGGCGAACGCCCCCGGCGCGCGGGCGTTTCCTCGTTCGGCATCAGCGGAACCAACGCCCACGTGATCGTCGAGGAGCCGCCGCCGCACCAGGTACCCGACGCCGAGCCGACGCTCACATCGGCGCCGTGGCTGGTTTCCGGTGACGGTGAAGCGGGTCTGCGAGCCCATGCCGACGTCCTCCACGCGGCCTTGACCGATGAGTCCACTGTGGATAGTGCGTTCTCGCTCGCCACGACCAGGGCGACGCTCAGCCATCGTGCCGCCGTGCTCGGCTCGGACCGGCCGGCGATGCTGGCGTGCCTGCGCGACCTCGCCGACGGCGTCGAGAACCCCGCCGTGGTCAGGGCGAGCACTCGGCGAGGCGTGCGGCCGGCGTTGCTGTTCACCGGCCAGGGCGCGCAACGGGCCCGCATGGGTCTTGAGCTCTCGCAGGCGTTCCCGGTGTTCGGGGAGGTGTTCCTCGGGTTGTGCGCGGAGTTCGGCGCGCCGCTGCTGTCGGTGATCGAGTCCGGTGAGCTGCTCGACCGCACGGACCACGCGCAGGCCGCGCTCTTCGCCTACGAGGTGGCGATGTGCGCGCTGCTCGACTCGTTCGGCGTGCGCCCCGGTCTCGTGGTGGGCCACTCGATCGGCGAACTGGCCGCCGCGCACGTCGCCGGGGTGTTCTCCCGCGCCGACGCCGTCCGGCTGGTCGCGGCACGGGGGCTCGCGATGGCGTCGATGCCGCCGGGTGTGATGGTCGCCGTCCGCGTGCCCGCCCACGAGGTCACGGCCACGGCCGAGGTGTCGATCGCCGCGATCAACGGCCGCGCGTCGGTCGTGCTGTCGGGTGCGGAGAAGGCGGTCATGGCCGAGGTCGAGCGCATCGGGGCCGGGTGCACCCGGCTGCGCGGCGGCTACGCCTTCCACTCGGCGATGGTCGACCCGTGCCTCGCGCAGTTCCGCGAGGTCGCGGAGTCGGTCACCTACCACCGCCCGGCCGTTCCGATCGTGTCGACGTTGACGGGCAGGCACGAGACGGACGCGATCGCGACAGCTGACCACTGGGTGCGCCAGGCGCGCGAGACGGTGCTCTTCAGCGACGCCGTGGAGGCCGCGGGTGAGGTCGTGTTCGCCGAGGTCGGTCCGGCCGCCACGCTGACCGCTCTCGCGCAGGACGTCGTGCCGGACGCCGCGGTCGTCCCCGTCGCGGAACGGCTGCTGGACGCGTTGGCCGAACTGCACGTGCACGGCGTGGAGGTCGACTGGGCGGCGGTCTACGCCCGCAGCGGTGCTCGTCGGCGTGATCTGCCGACCTACCCGTTCCAGCGCCAGCGCTTCTGGCTGGAGCCCGCGCGGAAAACGGCTCTGCTCGGAGAGCCGCAACCGGCGGCCGACCGGCCGGAAATCCGCCACACCAGCGTGTTGTCGGTGTCCTCCCAGCCGTGGCTCGCGGACCACCGGATCGGCGACGACGTGGTGGTGCCCGCGACCGTGTTCGCGGAGCTGGCCTTCCAGACCGCGCCGCCGGGACCGGTCCGGCTCGACGAGCTGACCGTGCACGCTCCGCTGGTGCTCACGACCGAGGCCCAGGTCCAGGTGGTCGTGACGGACGGACGCGAGATCACCATCTGGTCGCGCCCCGCCTCGGCCGGTGCGTGGACCCGGCACGCCACCGCGGTGCTCTCGGCTGCCGCACCTGACGCCTCTGTCGCGCAGACGGCGTGGCCACCTGTTGGCGCGCAACGGGTTCCGGTCAGCTACGGCAGGCTCGCCGTGCGCGGCTACCGCTACGGTCCGGCGTTTCGCGGCGTGGCGGCGTTGTGGCGGCGCGGCGACGAGCTGTTCGCCGAGGTCGAACTGCCCCGCGCGGCACGGTCACCGGCGCTGCGCCCCTGCCTGCTCGACGCCGCGTTGCACGCCTCGCTGTTCGCGGACCCGGCCGACCAGGACACCGTGCGGGTGCCCTACGCGTTCACCGGATTCACGCTGCACCAACCGGAGGCGACCGCGGCACGGGTCCGGATCACGCGCACCGGCGAGGACTCGGTCCGGATCGCCCTGAGCGACTCCGACGGCCGCCCGGTCGCCGTGGTCGAGTCGCTGGTGATGCGTCGGCTCACGGGGCGTTGGACCGCAGAAGCCGCTGCGGCACAGGCACTTCACCGCATCGAGTGGGTACCGGTCGACGCGGGCGCGGCGGTGCCGGACCACCAGGTCTTCGACACCGGAACCTGCGCGGGCACGCCGCCGGAGCGCGCTCGCACGTTGATCGGCTCGACGCTGTCGCATCTGCAGAAGTGGTTCACGGCGCACCCCGGCGAGCTGCTGGTCGTGGTGACCCACAACGCCACTGGCGACGACCCGGATCCCGCCGCCGCGGCGGTGTGGGCGCTGGTGAGCAGCGTGCAGGCCGAACATCCCGGCAGCGTCGCGCTGGTCGACCTGGACGACCCGGCCGCATCCGTGGTCGTCTCCGGTCTACCGCGCGCCGCCGTGCGCGGCGGACGTCTCCTCGCTCCCGAGCTGAGCGCCGCACCGGCTCCTGACGACGCCCCTGTCGACGCCACGGGCACCCTTCTGATCACCGGCGGTACCGGTGCTCTCGGCGCCGTGCTCACCCGGCACCTCGTGACCGCGCACGGTGCCAAGCACATCGTTCTGGCGAGCAGGAGCGGTGAGCTGCCCGGCTGGGCGAGCGACCTGCCCGCGGAGATCACCGCGGTCGCGTGCGACGTCGGCGACCGGGCCGAGGTGCATCGCCTGGTGGCGGACTGCGGCCCGGCGCTGACGGGCGTCTACCACCTGGCGGGCGTCATCGACGACGGCGTGCTGTCGGCGATGACGCCACAACGCGTGGACACCGTGCTCGCGCCCAAAGCCGACGCCGCCTGGTACCTGCACGAAGCCACCGAGCACCTCGACCTGTCGGCGTTCGTGCTGTTCTCCTCCGCCGCGGGTGCGCTGGGCAGGCCGGGGCAGTCGAACTACGCGGCCGCCAACGGCTTCCTCGACGCGCTGGCCCGGCACCGCACGGCTCGGGGACTTCCCGCGCAGTCGCTCGCGTGGGGCCCGTGGGAGCACGGGATGGCCGCGGGGACCTCCGGCGGTGCGCTCCCGCTCTCGGCCGACGTGGGCATGGCGGCGTTCGACCGCGCGCGCCGCACCCGTGAGCCGGTCCTGGTGCCGATCCTGCTCGACGGCACCGAGACCGCCGAGGCGCCGCAAGCCCACCCGGCCACCTGGACGGACGCGCTCGCGGCCGTTCCCGCCGCCGAACGGGAGGCGGCGCTCGCCGAGCTGATCCGCGGCGAGCTGGCGCTGACGCTCGGGTTCCCCGACGCGAGCTCGTTGCCCGACAAGAGCTTTCTCGAACTCGGCTTCGACTCGCTCAGCGCACTGCAGCTGGGCAACCGCATCCGTGCCTTCACCGGCCTGCGGCTCGGCCCGTCGGTCGTGTTCGACCACCCGTCGTTGTCGCAGCTCACCGCCCACGTCCACGAGCAGCTCACCGAGGGGACCGCCGCCGAACCGGCACCGCTGGGCTTCGCCGCGCTATACCACAAACTGCTGCGCGACAAGGGACCGGTGGAGGCCATGAAGCTGCGGGTCCTCGGGTCGTACGCGCTGCCGACCTTCCGCGCCGGTCACCCGATCACACCGGCGCTCCTGGCTCGGGGCGGCGGGCCGGTGCTGTGCTACCTGCCGAGCTACCTGGCCGCGGGAGACCCGGTGCCCACCGCGCTCGCCGGGCAGTTCGACGGCGAGCACGACCTGCTGATGCTGCGCTACCCGGGCTTCGGCGACTCGCGGGCCCTCCCGGAGGACCTGGACACCCTGCTGCGCACCCAGGCGGACGCGGTCGGCACCGCCGCGGCGGGCCGCCCGGTGGTGCTGGTCGGGCACTGCCTGGGCGGCGTGGTCGCCCACGCGCTGGGCGCGCACCTCGCCGCGCAGGGCCGTGCCCCGGCCGGAGTGGTGCTCATCGAGACCGACGCGAGCGGAGGTGCCCGCGACGACGATCGGGCGCTTTCGCTGCTGGCGGACGAACAGGATCAACCCGCCGAGTGGTACGACGGCGCCACCATGGACGCCCGGATCATCGCGGGCGGTGGCTACCAGCGCATGTTCGAGGGCCTGCCGCCACAGCCGTCGCCGGTGCCGACCCTGCTCCTGCGCGCGGGCCCGACCCCGCGGATGCGGCGGATCGACCCGGACCGCGACTGGTCCGTGCGCTGGCCGCTGCCGCACCAGGCCGTCGACGTGCCCGGTGACCACGACACCGTGCTCACCACCGACGCGCCGACCACCGCCGCCGCGATCCGCACGTGGCTCGCCGCACTCCCCTGACGCCCGTCGGGTGTGCGCGGAATTGTCAGACCCCTGTCCTAAGGTTCGAATCATGAGCACCACGTTGCGCAGGCCGGCCCTGTCCCCGTCACGAGCCGGGGACTTCAAGCAGTGCCCGCTGCTCTACCGGTTCCGCGCGGTCGACCGCCTGCCGGAGAAGCCGACGAAGGCGCAGGTGCGCGGCACGGTGGTGCACGCGGTGCTCGAAGACCTCTTCGCCCTGCCCGCCGCCGAGCGGGTGCCGTCCCGCGCGCGTTCGATGATCACTCCGGCCTGGGAGCGCGTGAAGGCGGAACGTCCGGAGTTCGCGTCGTTGTTCTCCGACGCGGGCGGCGACGAGGAGGCGCAGTGGCTGGAGTCGGCCTCCGCCCTGCTGGACGGCTACTTCGGCCTGGAGGACCCGCGCCGCCTCGAACCGGAGTCGCGCGAGCTGCTGGTCGAGTCCGAGCTCCCGTCCGGCGTGCTGCTGCGCGGCTACATCGACCGCGTGGACGTGGCCCCGACGGGCGAGATCCGGGTCGTGGACTACAAGACCGGCGCCGCCCCGCGCGAGGTCGGCGAGGCCAAGGCGTTGTTCCAGATGAAGTTCTACGCCCTGGTCCTGTGGCGCCTGCGCGGCGTGGTGCCGCGCCAGCTGCGCCTGATGTACCTGGCCGACCGCCAGGCGCTGGCCTACACCCCGGACGAGTCCGAGCTGTCCCGGTTCGAACGCACCCTCGAAGCCATCTGGCAGGCGATCATGCGCGCGGCCCCGACCGGCGACTTCCGCCCGTCCCCCAGCCGCCTGTGCGACTACTGCGACCACAAGGCCTTCTGCCCGGCGTTCGACGGCACCCCGCCTCCCTACCCGGGCTGGCCGGAGCCCGACGACACCGAGCCGCTCCAGGACCGCGACTGATGACCGCCTTCTACCTGCCCCTGGGCGCCGACACGTTCCGCTCGACGCCGCACACGGTCGGCCCGTGGGGCCCGGACAGCCAGCACCTCGGCCCGCCGTCCGCCCTGCTGGTGCGCGCACTGCTCGCTCTGCGCCCCACGCTCTCGCGCGTGACGTTCGAGGTGCTCGGCCCGGTCCCGGTCGCCGACCTGGCGGTGTCCACCGCGGTCGAACGCCCTGGCCGCTCGGTAGAACTGCTCTCGGCCACCCTGTCCTGCGAAGGCCGCGCGGCGCTCACCGCACGCGCGTGGCACATCGTCGGCTCCGACACCACCGCCGTGGCAGGCGGTTCCGGCACCACGCTCCCGCCGCCCGCTTCGGCCGCGCCGATGGAGATCCCGGACTTCTGGTCCGGCGGCTACCTGGCCGCCGTCGAGTGGCTGTCGGTGTCCGGCGGCATCTTCACGCCCGGTGACGCCCAGGTGTGGGCCCGCCCGCGCGTCGCCGTCGTCGAGGGCTTCGAGCCCTCACCGCTGGAGCGGCTGTTCTCGGTGGTCGACTCGGCGAGCGGTGTCTCGTCGCGGGTGGACATCCGGAAGTGGTACGCGATCAACACCGACCTGACCGTGCACCTGCACCGGCAGCCCGTCGGCGAGTGGGTGGGCCTGGACGCGCGGACGACCATCGGGCCGGACGGCGCCGGGCTCGCCACCAGCACGGTGCACGACGTCGAGGGGCCGGTGGGCACGACGGCGCAGGCGTTGTTCGTGCGCGAGCGCTGATACCCCGCCGACGCACCGGAGACGCGCCCTCACCGGCAACCTCGATGATCGCGGCACCCCCGCGTCGCCCTGCCCGAACGCCGCGAGCGGCGTTCTGTTCGTCTTCCGCCAGTCCTGGGCACCTGGATCAAGTTCCGGACGCGCTTCGGCCGGCACGACCGCACCGGCGCGGGCTCCGTCTCGATGTTCACCGCCGTCGCGGGAACGGCGTACCGTCAACCGGACTGTGAAGAGGTTCGCGAACCGGCAGGAAGCGGGCCGCGCCCTCGCCGCGCGACTCGCGGACCACCCGTGGCACGAACCGCTGATCCTCGGCCTCCCCCGAGGCGGCGTCCCGGTGGCCAAAGAGGTGGCGACAGAACTCGACGCCGAACTGGACGTCGTCGTGGCGCGCAAGATCGGCGCCCCAGGGCATCCCGAGTACGGCGTGGGCGCGGTCACCGCCGACACCGAGCCGATCTACGACCCGAGCGTCCTGAGAGCGCTCAACCTCACCGAGGAACAGCTCGCGAGAACGTGCGACCAGGAACGCGAGGAGGCCGCCCGGCGCACGAACCTCTACCGCAGGAACAAGCCGCCGCTGCGCATCCACGACCGCGACGTGATCGTCATCGACGACGGCCTGGCCACCGGTGTCACGGCCAAGGCCGCGCTGCAGTGGGTCGCCAGGCAGCAACCCAGAAGCGTCACCCTCGCGGTGCCGGTGGCCGCGAAGGACTCCCTCCACGCCTTCGGCACCCCGGTGGTCGCGATCCTCGTGCCACGTCACTTCGGCGCGGTCAGCCGCTGGTACGACCGGTTCGATCAGACCACGGACGACGAGGTGCTCAGCGCGCTCGAATAGTGCTCCACCACGGGGAACGGCGAGTAGAAGCGGTGCAGCAGCGCCGACCAGCGCTCGTAGGACGGGCCCTGCCGGAAGCCCACGGTGTGCGCCTCCACCGACTCCCAGCGCACCAGCAGCAGGTAACGACCGGGAGTCTCGAACGAGCGGAGCAGTTCGAGGCCGAGGAAGCCCGGCGAGGCGGAGATCAGCTCCCGCGCCTCGCCGAACGCCCACTCGAAGTCGGTCTCCTGGCCCGCCACCACGTCCAGGACGGCGTGTTCCAGGATCACAGGCGGCAGAACCTGATGTCCGAGGCCAGCACGGCCTTGGCACCGATCGCGGCCAGCTCGTCCATGACCTGGTTGGCCTCCTTGCGCGACACCATCGCGCGCACGGCCACCCAGTTCTCGTCGGCGAGCGGGGCGACGGTCGGCGACTCGAGGCCCGGCGTCAGGCCGACGGCCTTGTCCAGGATCGAGCGCGGGCAGTCGTAGTCGAGCATCAGGTACTGCTGCGCGAACACGACGCCCTGCAGGCGGGCCGTCAGCTGCTTCTTGGCAGGCGTCACCTCGGTGCCGGCGCGGTGCACCAGCACCGCCTCGGACTCGCAGATCGGCTCGCCGAACGGCACCAGGTCGTGCTGGCGCAGCGTGCGGCCGGAGCCCACGACGTCGGCGATCAGGTCGGCCACGCCCAGCTGGATCGAGATCTCCACCGCGCCGTCGAGGCGGATCACCTGGGCGCTGATGCCGCGAGCCTTGAGGTCCCGGCCGACCAGCCGCGGGTACGCGGTGGCGAGGCGCTTGCCCTCCAGGTCGGAGATCTGCCAGGCGGTGCCCTTGGGACCGGCGTAGCGGAAGGTCGACGACCCGAAGCCGAGCGCCAGGAGCTCCTCGACCGAGGAGCCGTTGTCGTCGGCGCCGGAGTCGGCGGCGAGGTCGCGGCCGGTGATGCCGAGGTCGAGGTCGCCGGACGCCACGTAGATCGCGATGTCCTTGGGGCGCAGGAAGAAGAACTCGACGTCGTTGTTCGGGTCGAGCACGGTGAGGTCGCGCGGCTCGTGCCGCTGCCGGTAGCCGGCCTCGGTCAGCATGGCGGAGGCGCGTTCGGCGAGCGCGCCCTTGTTCGGGACTGCTACGCGCAGCATGTGGAAGTCTCCGTCAGAGGTACTTGTAAACGTCTTCGAGGGTGAGGCCGCGGCCCAGCATGATCACCTGGAGGCGGTACAGCAGCTGCGAGATCTCTTCGGCGAGCTTCTCGTCGGACTCGTACTCGGCGGCGATCCAGACCTCGCCCGCCTCCTCCAGGACCTTCTTGCCCTGCGCATGGACGCCGGCCTCGAGCGCTGCGACGGTGCCGGAACCCTCCGGCTTGGTGGCGGCTCGTTCGGTCAGTTCGGCGAACAGGGAGTCGAAGGTCTTCACGACTCGACATCCTCCCACCTCGCGAACCCGCGTCCACACCGCGGTCAGTTCTGTCCCAGGCCGTGGACGTGATCTGTCCTGCATGGACACCCGGTAGCGTGAATTCCCGTGCCACAGGATTCGACCGGGTTCGCGGAGATTCTCGAAGCGCTGCGCCGGGTGCGCGGCATCAACCCGTTCTTCGCGCTCGACGTCGGCCGCCCGGACGAAACGTGGCTGCCGGGGACCGCGCTTCTGGAAGGCCCCGCGCTCAAGAACACCATCGACGCCATCGCGGCCCGGTACAACGCGACCGAACCGCGCGTCGCGGCGAGCCTGTTCTTCCTCAGCTACACCGCCCGGTTGCTGAGCCCGCTCACCGCCGCGAACCTCCCGATCGACATCCGGCCGGAGAACCTGTGGTGGCAGCACCACCCGGCGAACGGCCTGAGCGTGCGCATCGACCTTCCGCAGCTCGGCCCCGCACCCGCCGAGGCCCTCGAACCCGTGGTGGAGGCGATCCAACGCGTCGCTCCGGTGGCGCGCGGATTGTTGTGGGGCAACGCGATGTCGAACATCGCGGGCGCGCTCAAAATGGTCGTCCGCGCACGCATGCTCACAGCCGAGGAAGCGGAACTCCGCGGCAACGAGCTGATGAGCGCGCCACCGTTCGAACAGGCGGGAGAATTCCTGAGCATCCCCGGCGAGCTCGGGTTCGTGCGCAGGAGCTGCTGCCTTTACTACCGCGTCGCCGCTGGTGGGAAGTGCGGCGACTGTCCACTCGTGAAGTGAGGAACGCAACAACTCTTATGGCCGGTTGTGCTTGAGCGCCCGATCAAATTACGGTGCACGCGCCGCAGTGACGGGAAGCCGGTGAGAATCCGGCGCGGTCCTCGCCACTGTGACCGGGAAGCGATCCCCGCCGGGAACGTCACTGGCACCCGCGAGGGAGCTGGGAAGACGCGGGGGCAGCGTTGATCCGGGAGTCAGGAGACCGGCTGCGGCGCCGCAAGGAGAGTTGACCTTCCACGAGGTATGGAGGAGCCCGTCATGACGAGCCCCGCAGCACATCTGTCCGCCGTCCGC
The DNA here is from genome assembly GCF_053601075.1 of Lentzea sp. NPDC004789. Lineage (NCBI taxonomy): Bacteria > Bacillati > Actinomycetota > Actinomycetes > Pseudonocardiales > Pseudonocardiaceae > Lentzea > Lentzea sp. NPDC004789. Next base: position 248,967 of record NZ_JBSGBE010000002.1, read on the forward strand.
GTGCCCAAGTGGGCCTTCGCCGTTGCTTTGCTCGGCCTGATCGTGACCTACCTGGTCCTGCAGGAGAACGGCCTCGCGCTCGGTGCGAGCTCGCAGCTGCTGCACGAGTTCTTCCACGACGGCCGGCACGCGCTCGGCGTCCCGTGCCACTGAGCCGACCTCCAGCCCAAGCACATGACGACCACGTACAAGTCGCTGGCGCTGCGCGGAGTCGGAGCGGGCCTCGTCGCCGGCGTCGCCTCCGCGCTGGTGCAGCTGCTGGTGACCGAGATCCCCATCCGCGCCGCGCTCGCGGTCGAGGAGGCCAGGGAGCCCGCCGCCGGTGAGGGCCACTCGCACGGTGGCGAGGAAGAGCTGGTCAGCCGCGGCGCCCAGGTCGTGGGTGGCATGCTCGGCGTGATCATCGTCGGCATCGCGGTCGGGCTCGTGTTCGCCACGGCCTACGCGCTGTCGAAGCGGTGGTTCGTCGACCGCACGCCGTTCAGCCGCAGCTTCGCGCTCGGTGCCGCGGTGTTCGGTGCCGTCGCACTCCTGCCGTGGCTCAAGTACCCGGCCAACCCGCCCGCCGTGGGCGACCCGGAGACGGTGAACTACCGGACCGCGCTCTACCTCGGCGTCGTCGCCGCCGGACTGGTGATCGTGTGGGGAGCCGGCTGGCTCGCCGAACGGCTCCGGAACCGGACGCAGCCCGTCCGCGTCACGGCGGTGCTGCTCGCGGTGGTCGCGGCCGTCGCGGTGGTGCTGCTGGCGTTCCCCGCGCCGCCGGACACCGTCCCCGCGGACATGCCGGTGAACGTGCTGTGGCAGTTCCGCCTCAGCTCGCTCGCCCAGCTGGCGGTGCTCTACGTCGGCATCGGCGTGATGTTCGGCCTGCTGATCGACCCGGCCGCGCGCCGGGCGAAGGCCTCCGACCGGGCCGCTGTCGCCTGATGGAGTGGGGTGGTCGCACACTCGGCCACCCCGCCCAGCCGGCGTTGGTACGTTCGGTGCATGCCTGACAGCGCTGAGTTGCTGGAACAGATGCGTCAGAAGCTCGAGTTCTTCGAGCAGGCCAACCGCGCGGCCGACGCCCGTGCCGCCGGTTACGACGCGATGGGCGGCGAGCTGAGAGGCGTTGAGGCCAGCGTCCAGTCCCCCGACCGCGCCGTCACGGTCATCGCGGGTTTGTCCGGTTCCATCAAGGACATCCGGTTCAGCGAGGACGCGCGGAAGCTCTCCCCGGCCCAGCTCTCCCAGTCCGTGATGTCGGCGCTGCAGCAGGCCGTCGCGGCCGCCGCGCGTCAGCAGGCGGAGATCGTGCAGAGCCACACCGACCTCCCGATCGCCGAACGCGTGCAGCAGACCCAGCAGGAGATCTTCGGCCGCCCCGCCGATGCGCCCCCTCGCCCGCCGGTGGACGACGACGAGGACACCGGCAGCATCTACCGCAGGGATGATCGCTGGTGACCGGCTTCGTGGTGCACCCGGACGAACTGGCCCGGTGCGCCAAGACGGTCGGCGCCCTCTCCACCACGTCGACGAAGCTCAACGACACGGCCACGTCGGCGTCCGTCCCAGCGATCAGCTGGGGCGCGCTCGGCCACCTGCTCGGCCTGTACGAGCAGTACGACGGCCTCCTCGGCGACCTGCACGGCCACTTCGGCAAGATGACCGAGGGCTTCGGCAAGATCGACGCCGCCCTCACCGCCACCGCGCAGACCTACGCGGGCCACGAGCAGACGACCACCGACGCGTTCGGCAAGACCCTCCAGTCCGACCTGGACAGCGCGACCGCGCCCCCGATGGTGTCGGGAGGGAAGGCCACGTCGAACGCCGGTGCTGTCCTCGGCGGCTACACCGACCAGTACTCCGGCGACAACGTGGGCAAGTCGTCGGCGAAGCTGGTTCCCTTCGGCGGCAGCAGCTACTCGCTCATGAAGGACAGCGCGAAGCTCGGCGACGACCTCAAGAAGGGCGATGGCGAGGCCATCGCGAAGGACGTCGTCAGCGTCATCTCCGACATGAACGGCTTCATGCAGGAAGGCATGAAGTTCGCCGGTGCCATCACCGATCCCCTGAACTGGCTGATCTCCAAGGGGCTCGGCTGGTTGCTGGACGTGGTCGCGCCGCTGAAGCAGGCCGTCGACCTGGTCACCGGCGACCCGGCGGCCACGAGCAAGGCCGCGGGCGCGTTCAACGACATCGCGAAGCAGACCGAGGACCTGGCCCGCACGTTCGACGAGAAGCTGCACGAGGGCCTGCAGAGCTGGAAGTCCGAGGCCGGGGACAAGGCCGCGCAGAAGCTCGGCGGGTTCCACCACGGCATCGAGGGCACGGCCGGCACCGCCGGGCACATCGCCTCGCTGCTGCAGGGCAGCAGCATGTTCATGCAGGTCGCCGAGGACATCCTGAAGGGCATTCTGAGCGACCTGATCGAGTGGCTGGTCGTCACGTGGGTCGCCGCCCAGCTCGCGGCCATCCCGACGTGCGGGGCGTCCGAGGCCGCCGCGGCCGCCGCCACCCCGGTCGAGGCCGGGATCTCCACCGCGAAGGCGGGCAACGAGGTCAACAAGGTCCGCTCGCTGATCCAGAAGATCATGAACGTGCTGAAGCGGATCCGCGAGGTGCTGCGCGAGTCGAAGATCGGCAAGGCGTTCGTCGAGGGTGTCGCCAAGGACAAGCCCGCCACGTTCGGCAAAGCGCTCGACAAGGCCGTGCGGGATCAGGCGAAGAAGGCGATCGGCCTGGACAAGAGCAAGGTCGGGGACGACAAGTACACCGACCCGATCAAGATCGCGAACAAGGTCGCCGGGTATGCCGACGGCATCTACAAGACCGTCGCGTACGGCACCAAGGGCGACGAGTCCGCGAAGACCGACGAGGAGCTCGACATCTGATGTTCGGGTCGCGCAAGCCCGCAGAACGCACCGAGACGTTCGGCGGGCGCACGTTCATCGTCCGCGACGAAGAAGAGACGACCTTCAGGCACGGCGTGTCCGACTCGGGCAACTACTACACGACGGAGTTCGAGCGCATCAGCACGGTCATCGGCCCGTGCCCGCCGCTCCGTGTCACCACGCGCGGCGCGAACCAGCTCGACGACCGCAACGACGGCGCCGTGGCGGTCGGGGTGCCGTCGTTCGACGACAGGTTCCTGGTGCACTGCCACGACATCGCCTTCGTCCGTCGCATCACCCCCGCGCTGACCGCCCGTCCGACGAAGTTCACCGGAACGCTCGAAATGCGCGACAGCTGGATCTGCCTGCGTCCGGAGGGCCGGGGGCACGCCCCGGACTCCGCCGCCTACCTCAACGCCCTGATCCCCTTGCTGCCACCGGAGCTGCGCCGATGACCGACGCCCCGATCATCGTGCCGCTGTCCCCCGAGCTGGCCGTGGTGATCGAGCAGGACCGCGTGTACTTCAGCCGCCTGGCGGCGGGCGCCCCGGTCGACTCGCCGGTGTTCGGCACGCCGCTGGCCGCCGTGCTCCTGGTGCAGCCGGGCGAGCTGCGCAAGGAGCTCAAGTACAAGATCGACCAGCGCGACGGCCTGCAAACCAAGATCGTGCTGCCACCAGGCCCCGCGGTGTGGATCCGCGCGGCCTACGACGTCCTCGTACCCACCCGCGACCCCGTCGGTCTCGCGGCCGAGGTCGAACGACGACGGCGCCGCGTCGCCCGGCACGGTGGCCTGGCCGCACCCGAGGTGTGGAAGATCAACCCGAAGCTCCGGGTCGCCGGCCCGCACGGCTTCGAGCCCGGTGGCGCGGAGTTCGCGCCCGCACGTCCGGAGAAGGCCAGGTGGGAGGCGCTCGCTCCCGGCCAGGTCGGTGAGCCGTCGCCCGGCACGCCGCCGTCGGCGCCCGTCGTGCCCTCCTCGGTGCCGTACCCGGAGTCGCTGCCGGTGATCACCGAGACGCTCGCGGGCGGGGTGCGGTTCTCGGTGTCGGTGCGCCGGACGTTCCTCGGGTACGAGCCGGTGGAGGCCGGGCTGGTCACCGAGACGCCGCCGGTGTCGTCGCTGCACGTGCCGCTGGCGGGGTGGCACGTGGTGCGGGCGGGCACGCTGCGCGGCGGCCTGCCGCCGATCCGGCGGTGTGCCGCGGACGGCCGGACGGAGATCAGGACGGACCTGCCGGACGGTCCCGCGCTGTGGCTGTGGGGACCGTTGCGGGAGTGGGTGATCGCCACCCCGCGCGCCGCCGAGCTGGCCGCCGAGATCCGGTTGCGGCAGGGCGTGGGGATGATGTTCCCGCTGTCGAGCGATCTGGGGGCCGAGCGGCGGACGTGGCTCGACCTGCCGACGACCAAGCCGGTGGACACGCCCGAGGGACGGGCCCTGCCGCCGGTGCCGGAGTGGGCGCCGGTGACGCCGACGCTCGTGCCGCGCGAGTGCTGGGTCTGAAAATCGCCGGTGCCGCGGGCGGCTCTACTGATCGGTCTCGGTGCTGATCTCCGAGACGTGCGCGCTGACGATTCGCCAGCCGGCGGGCATCCGCACCCACGTCTGGCTCTGCCGGCCCACGACCGGCCGGCCGGGGTAGCGGAACAAGGTCGTCACCACGGCGGTGTCGGTGCCGAAGGTGGTGATCCGGGTGTTCTGAACGTCCCGGCCGGCGAGTGGTCCCTGGGTGGCGCGCCACGCGCGCAGTTCGTCGATGCCCTGCTGGTGGTCGGCGATGCCGAACCGGACGGTGGCCGGGCTGGCCCAGAACGACTCGTCCAGCACGGCGTGGTCGCCGGCCAGCAGTGCGGCTTCGTAGCGTGCGAAGGCCGCCGACACCTCGGCGTGCACGACCGGGTCGTCGACAACGGGGCCGGTGGTCCCGTTGCCGACGACCCGGTTGGCCGTGTTCATGAGGCGGATGCCGCGGGCTTCGCGTCGATCACGTCGGTGGGAGACGTCGGATCGCGGTGGAACAACGCGAACAACGCGCAGACCACGGCGAAGAACAAGTAGCCCAGCGCGACCTGACCGCCACCCGCGTTCCAGCCGACCTGCGGGGCGTGGATCAGCCCGACGAACGACAGCACCGCGCCGGCGGCCGCGTATCCGGCGGCCCACCAGAACTGCTTGTCGATGAGGAACGCGGTGATCGCGCCGAGCACCAGTCCGGCCAGGATGGCGCCGTCGCCGAGCAGGTGCAGGCCCTGGTAGACCACGCCCGCGCTCTCCAGGGCGGGTTCACCGACCTTGGCCGCGCTGGTGCCCGCCGCCGACAGCACGTTGTCCATCTGGCCGGTCGCCCACGACGCGACGTTGGGGATGATGGCCATGACCACCGCCACCGCGTGCGGCCGCGGCACGACGCGGAATGCCTGCGCGCCGATCAGCAGGCCGATGTACAGCAGGATCGGCACGATCGCCGGTACCGGCAGCAGCGCGCTGAGCAGACCGAACAGGCCGCCGAAGCACAGCAGCGCGATCACGACGCCGGTCAGCATCGAGTACGCCGTGCGGCCGCCGACCTCCTTCCACCCCGGGTGTCCGATGTAGACGGCGGGCGGGAACGGCGAGCCGAGCGCCGAACCGACGATCGCGCCGATGCCGTCGGCCAGCAGCACGCTGCGCAGGTTGAAGTTGTCGCCCGCGGCCGCGGCGCTCTCCACGTTGGTCATGCCCTCGGTGAAGTTGTAGATGCCCAGCGGGATGGCGGTGGCCAGCAGCGGGCCGATCTCGGACAGGCCGCGCCACAACAGGTCGAACTGGAACGACGGCAGGCCGGTCACGATGTCCCTGGCGGCCGTGGACACGTCCGCGGGGTGCATGTAGCCGCCGACCCAGCCGATGGCGGTGCCCACCACCAGCGCGGCCATCCCGATCGGGATGCCGAACGGCAGCTTCACCCCGGCGAAGAAACCGATGAGCAGCAACGCGAACACCGGCAGCGCGATCCACGCGGCCGCCCACATCTGACCGGCCGGGCGCATCGAGATGAACGCGATGGAGATGCCGGCGAGCGTGCCCAGCATCGCCGCCTGCGGCGTGAACCGCCGGATGTACGGGCCGACGAACGCACCGGCCAGCACGATCAGGCCGATGATGAACGACCACGCGAGGCCCGCCTGCCATGCCTTGATCGGGTCGTTCGTGCGCAGGTACACCGGCAGCATGATCACGAACGTCACGATGAACATGTGCGGCACGCTGGGCCCGTACGGCATCGCCGTGACGTCGGTGCGGTTCTCCTTGTGGGCCAGGCGTCTGCCGAGCCAGGCGTAGTAGACGTTGCCGATCAGCAGCTGGATGCCCAGGGCGGGCAGGATCACCCCGTACACGTCGCCCGAGGAGATCTTCGCGACGCCCAGGCACAGCCCGGTGAGCACCAGCACGTTCACCAGGACGTTGAAGCCAAGACCGAAGAACGCGTTGAGGTCACCGCTGACCCACAACGGCAGTTCGACATCGGAATCGGAGCGGTTGCGGGCGAGGATGGACATGACCGGTTCCTTCCGCGGGTCTCAACGGGCCGGGGTGGCGAGAACGGAAATCGCGGCGATGTAGGCGGACGACGGAGCGACCCAGCCGAAGATGCCGCCCTGCGCGGAGATCATGGCCAGACCGGTGTCCTGGAACTCGGGGAAGTACGAACCGACGCAGTCCGACAGCACCAGGCATTCGTAGCCGCGGTCGTTGGCCTCGCGGACGGTGGTGTGCACGCAGACCTCGGTCGTCACGCCGGTCACCACCAGAGAGGTGATGCCTGCCTCGGCCAGCACCGTGCCGAGTTCGGTGTTGTAGAACGCGCCCTTGCCCGGCTTGTCGATCACCAGTTCGCCGTCGGCGGGCGCGAGTTCGTCGATGATGCCGTGGCCGTGTTCACCGCGGATGAGGATGCGGCCTCCTGGACCGAGATCGCCGATGCGCATCGACGGGCGGCCGCGCTGGAGCTTGGCCGGCGGGCAGTCGGACAGGTCCGGCAGATGGCCCTCGCGGGTGTGGATCACCGTCATGCCGGCGGCCCGCGTCGCGGCGAGGGTTCGCTGGAGCGGGGCGATGACACCGCGCAACCGGCTCACGTCGTTGCCCAGCGTTTCGCCGAACCCGCCCGGTTCGACGAAGTCCCGTTGCATGTCGATCACCAGGAGCGCGGTCGTGGCCGGCTCGAACAGAAACGACGTGGGGTCGGCGTCGACCGTGAGGGGAGTGGTCATCGGCTGTCGGGCCCTTTCGTCTTCGGTCAGTCGGTGGTGGTCGCCCCGATCACGGCGTCGGAAGTGGAGACGGCCCCGAACACGCCGCCCTGCATGGTCACCATCTTCAGCGCGGCCGCGTGGTTGCCCGGATCGGTCGCGCCCGTGCAGTCGGACAGGATCAGGCACTCCAGGCCGCGGTCGTTGGCCTCGCGCATCGTGGTGTGCACGCACACGTCGGTGGTGATGCCGGTCAGGATCAGGTGGCTGATCGCGTTGGCGCGCAACACCAGATCCAGGTTGGTGGCGTAGAACGCGCCCTTGCCCGGCTTGTCGATCACGACCTCGCCGGGTGCGGGCGCGACCTCGTCGACGATCTCCCAGCCCGGTTCGCCGCGCACCAGGATGCGCCCGGCCGGTCCCGCACTGCCGATCTCCGCGCCGATCCGGGCCGAACGCCAGCGCTTGTTGGGCGGCAGGTCGGTCAGGTCCGGCAGGTGACCTTCCCTGGTGTGGATCACCAGCATGCCCACGTCACGGGCGTGGGCGAGGAGCTTCTGCGTGCCGGGCAGGCCCGCTCGGGTGAGTTCGAGGTCGTAGCCCATCCGCTCGACATAGCCACCAGGCCCGCAGAAGTCGGTCTGCCAGTCGATGCACAGCAGGGCGACCCTGTCGACCGGTACCACCGTGTCGTAGGGCCAGGGGTAGGGATCTGCCTGAACCGGTCCTATCCGCGCGGTCATAGTTGTCGATTGTCGACCGTTTGATTTCCAACGGGACCGTTGTGAGTTACGTCTCAGTTACCAGCGCGGTTCTTCGACTCACTTCAGGAACTGGCGGGCACCGTGGTGGCTCAACTCGCGCAGCGCGACATCCAGGTCGCGGGTGGCCAGCGCGTCGCGCAGCCGCCGATGCCGGTGCAGGCCTTCGACCGGACTGCGCTCATGGGCTTCACGCTGCAGGTTGGTCGCCATGTACAGCTGGAGCTTCGCCACCACCGGCTCGTAGGCCGATCGCAGGTGCCAGCGCCCGGCCAGTCCGACGACCGCGAGGTGAAACCGGCGATGCGCGGCCGCGGCGACGAGGCTGTCACCGGTCTCGACCGCCCCCGCCAGCATCTCCAGCGCGGCGTCCAGTTCGGCGAGATCGAGGTCCACCCGTCGCAACGCGACCGTGATCGCGTGGCGTTCCAGCACGTCACGCAGCTCGAACAACTCGTCGACCTCGGCCTCGGACACCGTGGCCACGCGCACGCCCCGGCGCGGCATGTGCTCGACGAGGCCCTGCTGGCCCAGCAGCCGCAGCGCCTCGCGCAACGGCGCCCGGCTGATGCCGAACCGCCGGGTCAGCTGTTCCTCCACGATCCGGTCGCCGGGTGCGAGTTCGCCGCTGAGGATGTCCTCGCGCAGCCGGCCGGTCACGGTCTCGACCAGGCTCGGCGGCGCGATGCCAACGACCACGTCATCGGACACGCCCCCACCTCCTCGCCCGATCCGACATCCGACCACCCCATGATAACGAGACGTCAGCAACCCGTCGCCGTCGGTGAACACCGCCGCTCGGCTCAGAGGGCTTTCAGGACCTCCAGGTCCACGCCGACGAGCGAGTCGCGGAAGATCCGCCGCTCCCCCGGCTCCACCTCGACGTCGCACGGCACCACCAGCACGGTGCACCCGGCGGCGACCGCGGCCGCCACGCCCGTCGGCGAGTCCTCGATCGCCACGCACCGGGCCGGATCGACGCCCAGCAGCCGCGCCGCCTTCAGGTACGGCTCGGGCAGCGGCTTGTTCAGCCCGTCCACCTCGTCCCCGCACACGGTGACGTCGAACAGATCCCGCCCGATCGTGTCCAGCGCGACCTCGGTCAGCGCCCGCTCGGTCGAGGTCACCAGCGCCATCGGCACACCGGAGGCGCGCACCGCGCGCAAGGCCTCCGCGGCTCCCGGACGCCACGGCAGCCCGGCGCGGAAGACCTCCTCGGTGCGGCGCGAGATCCACGCGGCGCCGTCCACCAGGTCCTCGGGGGAAGGGTCGATGCCGACGTCGGCGAACAGCAGGCGCATCGTGGTCGGCACGTTCGTGCCCACCATGCGTTCGCGGGTCTCCAGGGAGAGCGTTCCGCCGAGCTTCTCGGCGTACTCGTAGAGCGGGATGTCCCACAGCTTCTCGGAGTCGAGCAGCGTGCCGTCCATGTCCCACAGAACGGCGGAAAGGTCAGACATTGAAGTACTTCGCCTCCGGGTGGTGCGCCACGAAGGCGTCGGTTGACTGCTCTGGGTGCAGCTGGAGCTCCTCGGACAGCGTCACGCCGATGCGCGAGGGTTCCAGCAGGTCGACGATGCGCTTGCGGTCCTCCATCTCCGGGCAGGCGCCGTAGCCGAACGAGTAGCGCGCGCCGCGGTAGCCGAGCCGGAAGAACTCCTCGACGTCGGACGGGTCCTCCGAGGCCACGGACAGACCTGACGGCCACACGAGCTCCTCGCGGACGCGCTTGTGCCAGTACTCGGCCAGCGCCTCGGTGAGCTGGACGCCGAGGCCGTGGACCTCCAGGTACTCGCGGTAGGCGTTCTTGCCGAAGAGCTCGTTGGCGTAGTCGGCGATCGGCCGGCCCATCGTCACGAGGTGGAACGCGATGACGTCGACCTCGCCGGACTCGCGCGGACGCCAGAAGTCCGCCAGGCACAGCCGGCGGTCGCGCTTCTGCCGCGGGAAGGTGAAGCGGAAGCGTTCGGGCGACCGCACCGACGGCTCTTCCAGAATGATCAGGTCGTCGCCCTCGGACACGCACGGGAAGTAGCCGTAGACGACCGCCGCGTGGGCGAGAACCCCTTCGGTGGCAAGGCGTTCCATCCAGTAGCGCAGGCGCGGGCGGCCCTCGGTCTCGACCAGCTCCTCGTAGGTCGGGCCGCCGCCGCGGGTGCCCTTGAGACCCCACTGGCCCATGAACGTCGCCCGTTCGTCCAGCAGGGCTGAGTAGTCGGCGACCGGGATGCCCTTCACGACCCGGCTGCCCCAGAACGGCGGCACCGGGATCGGGTTGTCGGCGGCCACGTCCGAACGGCCGGTGAACGTCTCCTCGGGTTCGGCAGCGGCTTTGCGGGCCGCCGCGATCCGCAGCGAACGTTCGCGGCGGGCCTTGCGCTCCGCGGCCTTCGCCTGCGCCTCGGGGTCGGCGAGCGGTGCCTCGCCGCGCTTGGCCGCCATGATCGCGTCCATCAGGCGCAGGCCCTCGAACGCGTCACGCGCGTAGCGGACGTCGCCGAAGTACATCTCGGTCAGGTCGTTCTCGACGTACGCGCGAGTCAGCGCCGCACCGCCCAGCAGCACCGGCCACCGCGCGGCGACACCCCGGGAGTTCATCTCCTCGAGGTTCTCCTTCATGATCACGGTCGACTTGACCAGCAGACCGGACATGCCGATCGCGTCCGCGCGGTGCTCCTCGGCGGCTTCGAGGATCGCGTTGATCGGTTGCTTGATGCCGATGTTCACGACCTCATAGCCGTTGTTGGACAGGATGATGTCGACGAGGTTCTTGCCGATGTCGTGGACGTCGCCCTTCACCGTGGCGAGCACGATCCGGCCCTTGCCGCCGTCCTCCGACCGTTCCATGTGCGGTTCGAGGTGCGCGACGGCGGTCTTCATGACCTCGGCGGACTGCAGCACGAACGGCAGCTGCATCTGGCCGGAGCCGAACAGCTCGCCGACCGTCTTCATGCCCGCGAGCAGCGTGTCGTTGATGATCTGCAACGCCGGGCGCTGCTCCAGCGCGGCGTCCAGGTCGCCTTCCAGCCCGTTGCGCTCGCCGTCGACGATCCGGCGCTCCAGTCGTTCGAACAACGGCAGCGCGGCCAGTTCCTCGGCGCGGGAAGCACTGTTCGACTTCGTCGTGACGCCTTCGAACAGCTCCATGAGCTTCTGCAGCGGGTCGTAGCCCTCGCGGCGGCGGTCGTAGACCAGGTCCAGGGCCACCGCGCGCTGCTCGTCGGGGATGCGGGCCATCGGCACGATCTTGGACGCGTGCACGATCGCGGTGTCCAGACCGGCCTGCACGCACTCGTGCAGGAACACCGAGTTGAGCACCTGCCGCGCGGCCGGGTTCAGTCCGAAGGAGACGTTCGACAGGCCCAGGGTCGTCTGCACGTCCGGATAGCGGCGCTTGAGCTCGCGGATCGCCTCGATCGTCTCGACGGCGTCGCGGCGGACCTCCTCCTGGCCGGTGGAGATCGGGAACGTCAGGCAGTCGACGATGATGTCGGAGCGCCGCATGCCCCAGTTCCGGGTGAGGTCCTCGATCAGCCGGACGGCGACGCGGACCTTCCACTCGGCGGTGCGGGCCTGGCCCTCCTCGTCGATGCACAGCGCCACGACCGCCGCGCCGTGCTCGGAGACGAGCCGCATGATCTTCTGGAACCGCGAGTCGGGGCCGTCGCCGTCCTCGTAGTTCACCGAGTTGACCGCGCACCGGCCGCCGAGGCACTCCAGACCGGCCTGCAGCACCGCGGGTTCGGTCGAGTCGAGCATGATCGGCAGCGTCGACGCGGTGGCCAGCCGGGACGCGAGCGCGCGCATGTCCGCCTCGCCGTCGCGGCCCACGTAGTCGATGCAGAGGTCGATCAAATGGGCGCCCTCGCGCGTCTGGTCGCGCGCGATCTCGATGCAGTCCTCCCACTTCTCGGCCAGCATCGCCTCGCGGAACGCCTTGGAGCCGTTGGCGTTCGTGCGCTCGCCGATCATCAGCACCGAAGCGTCCTGTTTGAACGGGACGGCCTGGTACAGGGAGGACACGCCGGGCTCCGGGCGCGGCCTGCGCGCGGACGGTCCGAGGTCCCTCACGGCCTCGGCGACCTGGCGCAGGTGCTCGGCGGTCGTGCCGCAGCAGCCGCCGACGAGCCGTGCGCCGAACTCGGTGACGAACCCCGCCAGCGCCTGGGCGAGCTCTTCCGGGCCGAGCGGGTAGACCGCGCCGTTCGGGCCCAGCTCGGGCAGGCCGGCGTTGGGCATCACCGACAACGGGACGCGCGCATGCTTCGACAGCGTCCGCAGGTGCTCGCTCATCTCGGCGGGACCCGTGGCGCAGTTGAGCCCGATCAGGTCGATGCCCAGCGGTTCCAGCGCGGTCAGCGCGGCGCCGATCTCCGACCCCAGCAGCATCGTGCCGGTCGTCTCCACGGTGACCTGCGCGATGATCGGCACGACCCGGCCCTCGGCCGCCATCGCGCGTTTGGCGCCGATGATCGACGCCTTGGTCTGCAACAGGTCCTGCGAGGTCTCGACGATGATCGCGTCCACGCCGCCGGCCAGCAGGCCTCTGCACTGCTCCACGTAGGCGTCGCGCAGCGTCGCGAACGGGGCGTGGCCCAGCGTCGGCAGCTTGGTGCCGGGACCGACGCTGCCCAGCACGAACCGCGGCTGCTCCTTCGTGCTGAACTCGTCCGCGACCTCACGGGCGAGCGCGGCACCTCGTTCGGACAGGCGGAAGATCTCCTCGGCGATGTCGTACTCGGCCAGGTTGGCGAGGTTGGCGCCGAACGTGTTCGTCTCGACGGCGTCCACGCCCACCTCGAGATAGCCGCGGTGCACGGCCTTCACGACGTCCGGGCGGGTGACGTTGAGGATCTCGTTGCAGCCCTCCAGACCGTTGAAGTCGTCGAGGGAGAGGTCAGCGGCCTGAAGCATGGTGCCCATGGCGCCGTCAGCGACGACAACCCGGTTCACCAGCGCTTCCAGCAACGGCGACGCTCCGCGATCACGCATGGGCCAAGCCTACGATGAGTTGACTGGAGGAGGCCGTAGTCTGGCGCCGTGAACGATCCGTCCCAGGAATCCCCGACCCCCTCGACCTCGCGCAAACCGCTCACGAGCCCGATCATGGTCTGCGCGTTCGAAGGCTGGAACGACGCGGGCGATGCCGCGAGCACCGCCATCGAGCACCTGCAACTCACCTGGGACGCCACCCCGCTCGCCGAGATCGACCCGGACGACTACTACGACTTCCAGGTGACGCGCCCCACAGTCCGCATGGTGGACGGCGTCACCCGAAGGGTCGACTGGCCGACGACACGGCTCTCGGTGTGCCGGCCGCCGGGTTCCTCGGTCGACGTCATCCTCGTGCACGGCATCGAGCCGAACATGCGGTGGCGCAAGTTCGCCGCGGAACTGCTGGGGCACGTCGACGCCCTCGGGGTGACGACCGTGGTGACGCTGGGCGCGCTGCTCATGGACACGCCGCACACCCGTCCCGTGCCGGTCACCGGCACCGCCTACGACCCCGACGCCGCCGCGAAGTTCGGCCTGGAGCACTCGAAGTACGAGGGCCCGACCGGCATCGTCGGCGTGTTCCAGGACGCGTGCGTGCAGGCGGGCGTTCCAGCGATCTCCTTCTGGGCCGCGGTGCCGCACTACGTGTCGCAGCCGCCCTCGCCCAAGGCGACGCTGGCCCTGCTGCACCGGGTGGAGGAGGTCCTCGACATCGAGGTCCCGCTCGGCGCGCTGCCCGAGCAGGCCGAGGAGTGGGAGCGCACCGTCTCCGAGATGGCCGACGAGGACGAGGACGTGCGCAACTACGTGCGCGCGCTGGAGGAGCGCGGTGACGCGGCCATCCAGATCACCGAGGCGTCCGGCGACGACATCGCTGCCGAGTTCGAACGCTACCTGCGCCGCCGCGGCCGCGGCCCGGGCTGGCCGTCAACGGGCCCCCGCTAGCCCTTTCCACCGAAAACGCGGGCCCCGCGTCCCTCCGGGAAAACGCAACGCCCCCACGTTCTGACGGCACGCGGGGCCCTTTCGTACTCCAGGAGAGTACGAAAGCTCCCCGCGTGCACTTCGCCGCAGCACTGCGAACCCACCCGCCAGCGGCTCGCGACAACCGCGCAACGGTGCACGCGGGGAGCTTCCGTACTCCAGAAGCGCACGAAAGGGCCCCGCGTGCGCTTCAGCGCAACAGGGCGAACCCACCCGGCAGCGGCTCGCAACAACCGCGCGATGGTGCACGCGGGGAGCTTCCGTACTCCAGAAGAGGACAAAAGGCCCCCGCGCGCACTTCAACGCAACAGGGCGAACCCACCCGGCAGCGGCTCGCGACAACCGCGCAACGGTGCACGCGGGGAGCTTCCGTACTCCAGAAGAGGACAAAAGGCCCCCGCGTGCACTTCAACGCAACAGGGCGAAGCCACCCGGCAGCGGCTCGCGACAACCGCGCGATGATGCACGCGGGGAGCTTCCGTACTCCAGAAGAGGACGAAAGGGCCCCGCGTGTGCTTCGGCGCAACAGGGCGAAGTTGCCCGGCAGCGGCTCGCGGCGACCGCGCGATGGTGTACGCGGGGAGCTTTCGTACTCCAGGAGAGGACGCGAGGGCCCCGCGTCAGGAAAACTTAGCTGCGCTAACCATTGTCGTCGCTTCGCCGCTAGGGTGGGGCGGCGGAGGTGTCTGTGGGCCGTTTGGCACGCGCCGGGTTGTACGCCGGCGCCTTGATCGGGCCGTTCGGCGGCGCCATCACGACGTCGATCCTGCCCGAGATCGGCACCAGCTTCGGCCGGTCGCCGGGTGCGGCGGCCTCGACGCTGACGTTCTACCTCGTCCCGTTCGCCGTGCTGATGCTGGCGTCCGGGACGCTCGCGCAACGCTGGGGTCCACAGCGGACGGTCCGGATCGCCTACATCGCCTACGCCGCGGCCTCCGCGCTGGCGGCGAGCTCGTGGACGTTCGAGGTGCTGCTGGCCTCACGGGCGCTGCAGGGCGCGGCGAACAGCTTCACCATGCCGGTGCTGCTGGCCGTCATCGCCGCCTCCACCCCCAAGGAGAAGCTCGGCCGCGCACTCGGGCTGTTCGGGTCGATGCAGGCGGCGGGCCAGACGTCGGCACCGCTGGTCGGCGGGCTCACCGCCGAGATCGACTGGCGGCTCGCGTTCGTGGTGATCTCCCTGGTGGCCGTGGGAATCGCCGTCCTGGGCGTGCCGCAGATGGACGCCGAACCGGAGCGCGACGCGAGCATCAGAAGTGCGTTCGTGCCGAGCACGCTGCGGCCCGCGGCGGTCGCGTTCGTCGGCTGGGCGTGCCTGGGCGGACTGTCGTTCCTCGTGGCGTTCCGGCTCGACGACGTGTTCGGGCTGGGCGCGGGTGAACGCGGGGTGCTGCTCACCGGGTTCGGCATCGTCGGGTTCCTGACCGCGCGGCAGGTGGGCAAGGCCATCGACAGGTTCGGGGCGATGACCACGGTGGTCGTCGGCGCGACGCTCGGCGGTGGGCTCATCGCGGCGGTGGGGACGACGCCGTTCGCCGCGGTCGTGGTCATCGCGTGGGCGCTGACCGGGGCGGCGGCGCAGGGGGTGATGGTGAGCGTCAACGCGCTGGTGCTGCAGAGCGAGAACGCCAACAGGGGCGGCAGCGTCAGTGTCGTGCAGTCACTGCGCTTCATGGGCGCCGCCGCGGCCCCGCTGGCGTTCGTTCCGCTCTACCAGTCGCATCCGCTGCTGGGGTTCCTCGTCCCGGCCGCGCTGCTGATCACGGTGCCGGCGGTCATCACGTGGTCAGGTCGCGGCGCCGGAACCCGGCGAACCCCGCAGTCAGAAGCACCACCGCCACCCCGCTGAGCCACAGCAGCGGCCCGGCGACGATGTCCGGGTACTTCGGGACGTGGCTGAACGGCGAGACGTCGATGACCCACTGCGAGAGCCGCAGGGCCGGGCCGAGCAGCGTGATCACCAGCGACACGGACACCACGGCCCAGCTCACGCCCGTGAACTGCGGGAACAGCCCGAACAGCACGAGCGCCACGCCCGCGATCACCCACGCGGCCGGGAGCTGCACGAGTGCGGCGCCGAGCAGCTTCGGCAGCACCCCGCCGACGTCGCCGGTCTGCACGCCGTGCACCAGGCCGAGGCCGAGCCCCGCGCAGGCCAGCACGACCGCGCCGCCGACCAGGGCGAACGCCGCGTGCGAGGCGACCCAGCCCCACCGCGAGACCGGCGTGGCGAGCAGCGGTTCGGCGCGCAGCGAGGTCTCCTCGGAGCGCAACCGCAGCACGGCCTGGACCAGGTAGATCGACGAGATCAGGCCGAGCAGCTGCGTGACGGTCGCGAAGAACGCGTCCACCATCGCATCGGCACCACCGATCTGCTGCACGATCTGGCCGAGCGCCGGGTTGTCCTCGACCATCTTCCCGACCGCCTGCGCGACGCTCCCGTAGATCACGCCGACCCCGAACAACGCCAGCGACCAGCCGATCAGCGAACCCTTCTGCAGCCGCCACGCCAGGCCGAACGGGGTGCCGATCGTGCCCTCCGCACGCCCGAGGCGCGTCGCCAGCAGGCCGAGGCCGACGTCTCGGCGCGTCACGACGTAGGCCGAGACACCGACCAGGACCACGAACGCGGCCAGCGAGATGCCCAGGACCCAGAACCGGTTGTCGGCGAACGACCGCACGTGCTCGGTCCAGCCGATCGGCGAGAGCCAGGTCAGCCACCGCGGGCCCGACTCCCCCGCCGCGTCACCGGCGGCGCGGAACAGGTAGGTGACGCCGAGGAACGCGCCGGCGATCGCGTTGGACACGCGAGAGTTCTCCGACAGCTGCGCGGTGAACGCGCTGACACCGGTGAACACCAGCCCGACCGACGCCGTGGACAGGCCGAACGCGAACGAACCGGCCGCGTCGAGCCCTTTGCCGATCAGCACCAGCGCCTGCAGCACCCCGATCAGCAGGCTCGTGCCGCCCGCGACGATCACCGCGGCGGCGAGCGGTGCGTGCCGGCCGACGACCGTCGCGGCGATCAGCTCCGTGCGGCCTGCTTCTTCTTCGGCACGCGTGTGCCGCGTGACGACCAACAGGGCCATGATCGCGATGAACAGGCCGGCGAAGACGCCCCAGCGCCAGACGACCAGGCCGCCCAGTGACGACCAGTCGTTGAGCGGGCCGAGCATCGCGAGGAACGCGGAGTTGGCGTTCGCCGTCGCGCCGAGCAGCGCCCGCGACTGTTGCGTTCCGTACAGCTCTTCGAGGGCGGTCGTCGTCGACAGCGTCGTGAAGACCAGGAACAGGACCCAGACGGGCAGCAGGATCCGGTCGCGGCGCAGGGCCAGCCGGATGAGGTGCCCAGAACCGATGAAGGCAGCGCCGATCATTTCGCGTCCTCGTAGTGCCGCAGGAAGAGCTCTTCGAGGGTCGGCGGCTGCGAGGTCAGCGTGCGCACACCGGTGGACACGAGCTGCTTGAGCGCGAGGTCGAGCTTGTCCGAGTCGACCTCGAACTTGACCCGGTTGCCCTCGGCGACCAGGTCGTGCACGCCCGCGAGCGCCGTGAGGCCGTTGGGCGGGCCGGCCAGCTCGGCGGAGATCGACGTGCGGGTCAGGTGCCGCAGGTCGGCGAGCGTGCCGGTCTCGACGCAGTGACCGTTGCGGATGATCGAGACGCGATCGCAGAGGGCCTCGACCTCGGCCAGGATGTGGCTCGACAGCAGCACGGTGCGGCCGCGCTCGCGTTCGTCGTTGATGCAGTCCTGGAAGACGGCCTCCATCAACGGGTCGAGGCCGGAGGTGGGCTCGTCGAGGATGAGCAGCTCGACGTCGCTCGACAGCGCGGCGACCAGCGCCACCTTCTGCCGGTTGCCCTTGGAGTAGGTGCGGCCCTTCTTGCGCGGGTCCAGTTCGAACCGCTCCAGGAGCTCCTCGCGGCGCTTGGAGTTCAAGCCGCCGCGGAGCCGTCCGAGCAGGTCGATGACCTCGCCACCGGTCAGGTTGGGCCAGAGGTTCACGTCGCCGGGGACGTAGGCGAGGCGGCGGTGGAGGGCTGCGGTGTCCTTCCACGGGTCGCCGCCGAGCAGCCGCGCGGTGCCGGAGTCGGCACGCAGCAGGCCGAGGAGGATCCGGATCGTCGTCGACTTGCCCGCCCCGTTCGGGCCGAGGAAGCCGTGCACCTCACCGGTCTGGACGTCCAGGTCGAGGTCGTCCAGTGCACGCGTCGGGCCGAAGGTCTTCACCAGGCCCGACACGGATATCGCAGATGTCATGGCCGGTAAGCTACACTCATTTCACAACTTCGTGAAGCACGTAAATTTTGCCCGATCGGCTGACGAAAGGGGATGATGCCGCCGTGACCAGAGCTACGCAGCGTGACCAGCAGGCGGTGAGCCAGTTCGTCGAGCGCTTCGGCGGGATTCTCGCGGACACGGGCGTACCTCGCATGCCGGCGCGCATCCTCGCGGCGCTGATGGCGACGGACTCCGGACGGCTCACCGCGGCCGAGATCGCCGAACTGCTGCAGATCTCACCGGCGGCGGTGTCGGGCGCGGTGCGTTACCTGACGACGGTCCAGATCGTGAGCCGCGAAAGAGAGCCCGGATCACGCCGGGACGTCTACCGGATGCGCGACAACGTCTGGTACGAGGCGACGTTCCGCAAGGATCAGATGCTCGCGATGGTCGACGAGGTGCTCGGCGAGGGCGTCGAGACGCTCGGTCCCGGCACCGAGGCGGGGTCGCGGCTGGACGAGACGCGCGAGTTCTTCCGGTTCTGCCACGGCGAACTCGGCTCGATGCTGGACCGGTGGCGGGCGCACCGCGAGAAGTGGCTCGAAAAGCGGTCGTGAGTGGTTTCCGCCGGGCGGCGGAAACCACTCACGAGTTCATCAGCCCGTGACGAGCGTCAGGCCGTAGACCGAGAGGATCTCGTTGACCGGCTGGAAGTAGGTCGTGCCGCCGCTGTCGCAGTCGCCGGAGCCACCCGAGGTGACGCCCTGCGCCTGCGTGCCGCTGACCCACGAGCCGCCCGAGTCACCGGGCTCCGCGCACGCGTTCGTGCGCGTCAGACCGCTGACCGAACCCTCCTGGTAGTTGACCGTCTGGTTCTTGGCCTCGACCTCGCCGCAGTGCCAGCCCGTGGTCGAGCCCGAACGGCAGATCGACGAGCCGACCGCGGCCTCGGTGCTGCCGGAGACGATGACGTCAGCGCCGCCGTAGTGGTTCACCTTGGCCGTGGGCGTCCACGACGCGTTGGTCTTGACCCACGAGTAGTCGTTGCCCGGGAAGGACGACGCCTGGAACGTGCCCATCGCCGACCGGTCGACGCCGGCCACCGTGTCCCCGGCCGAGCCGCAGTGCCCGGCGGAGACGAACCCGCCCCGCACCGCGAAGCCGATGGAGCACCGGCTGGCGCTGTTGATGTAGTAGGCGTCGCCGCCGCGGACGTCCTTCAACACCCGCGGCGCCTCGTCGGTCTCGACGATCCTGGCGAGGCTGCCCGCCTTCTCCACCAGCGACGCCGCCGCGCCGGCCTGACCACGCTTCACGGTGATCGTCACCGCGTTGGCCTTCGTGTCCACGAACCAGCCGGTGACCTCGGCGGGAGCCTTCTCGGCGTCCAGCCTGGCCTTGGCGGCGTCGAGGTCACCGGCCTTGTGCGCGACCGTGCGGGGCTCGGCGCCGAGCCTGCGCAGCCGGTCGGACTTGGCCGCGTCGGTCACGCCCACGACGAGCTTGCCGGTCGACGCGTCGAACCACGCGCCGCCGAAGCTGTCACCCGCGAAACCCTCCACGACGCGCTGCAGCACCGCGGCCGCGCTTTCCTGACGCAACCGTTCCACCGCCTGCTGGGCGTCGAGCCCCAGGTCGCGCTGCATCGCGGCGAGCAGGCCGGCCGACGGTCGCGGTGCGGCGACAGCGGCAGGGGAAGCCGTCGTCGCAAGAGCGCCCGTCAGCACGGCGACAGCCGTGACAACCATGCGCTTCATAGGCGTTTCTCCTCAGTTTCTCCGTTGTGCAGGGACCGGTGTAACGCCGGACCGGGCAACCGCGATGAGGAGATCGGCTGTGCTGCAACACAGCCACGCACGACACCGGAAGCAATGGCGTCCCCAGGCGGCGAACTGCCCGATCAGTTCGTTCCTCCGTCTGGGCGACGCTATGTCGTCGTTCCTACCAACCGGTAGAGTCGATCGAGGGGTGGACACCCGTCGACTGGCTGGTATAGGGAAACCGAATACGTTCTCCCGACCCAATTCCGCAACCCAGAGGAAACATTCGCTTCAAGGCGAAGTGTCAAATCTGTCAACAGTTCGCGCAGATCGGCGTATCCCTCTGACCTGCGGTTTAGGTCTAGCGTGCAGATCACCCTGTTCCCTGCACGAGGGAGAACCCTGCAATGCGAAGAGTCTTGGGTACGGGACTCACCGCCGCTGCCGCCCTGTGTCTGGCCGCCGCCGTGGTGCCCGCCGCTTCAGCGCAAGAGAACGTGGGAACCATCCTCGGCGCCAACCGCGCCGAGGCCGTGAAGGACAGTTACATCGTCTC
Organism: Lentzea sp. NPDC004789; assembly: GCF_053601075.1. NCBI lineage: Bacteria > Bacillati > Actinomycetota > Actinomycetes > Pseudonocardiales > Pseudonocardiaceae > Lentzea > Lentzea sp. NPDC004789. The sequence goes on from NZ_JBSGBE010000002.1 coordinate 269,357, forward strand.
GCTCAAGGCCGGAACGGCGTCGAGGGCCGCCGCTCCGGAACTCGCGAGCAAGTTCGGTGGTCAGCTCGGCTCGGTGTGGCAGCACGCGGTCAACGGCTTCTCGGTGAAGATGACCGAGAAGCAGGCGGCCAAGCTGGCCGCGGACCCGCGGGTCGCGACCGTGTCGCAGGACGCCCAGGTGCACCTGATGGACGTCCAGCAGAACCCGCCGTCGTGGGGCCTGGACCGCGTCGACCAGCGCGACCTGCCGCTGAGCAGCAGCTACCAGTACGACACCACGGCGTCGAACGTGACGGCGTACATCATCGACACCGGTGTCCGCACCACGCACACGACGTTCGGCGGCCGTGCGTCGTGGGGCACCAACACCTCTGGTGACGGCAACGACACCGACTGCAACGGCCACGGCACGCACGTCGCCGGCAACATCGCGGGCTCGCAGTACGGCCTCGCGAAGGGCGCCAAGGTCGTCGCGGTCAAGGTGCTGAACTGCCAGGGTTCCGGCACCTACGCCGGTGTCATCAGCGGCATCGACTGGGTGACGGCGAACGCGGTGAAGCCCGCGGTCGCGAACATGTCGCTCGGTGGCGGCGCGGACGACACCGTGGACGCGGCCGTGCGCCGCTCCATCGCGTCCGGCGTCACCTACGCGATCGCGTCCGGCAACTCGAACACCGACGCGTGTTCGACCTCGCCGGCCCGCGTCGCCGAGGCGATCACCGTCAACGCGTCGACCATCAACGACGCGCGCGCCTCGTTCTCCAACTACGGCACCTGCACGGACATCTTCGCGCCCGGTGAGAACATCACGTCGTCGTGGAACACCAACGACACGGCGACCAACACGATCTCCGGCACGTCGATGGCCACCCCGCACGTCGCGGGCGCCGCTGCCCTGTGGCTCGGCACGCACCCGTCCGACAGCCCGGCCGCGGTGTGGGCGGGCCTGAGCGCGGCCGCGACGCCGAACAAGATCACCAACCCCGGCACCGGCTCGACGAACAAGCTGCTCTACACGCTCTTCGGCGGCGGGCAGCCCGGCAACCCGTCGGTGACGAACCCCGGTAACCAGACCTCCACCGTCGGCACCGCGGTCTCGCTGCAGCTGTCCGCGTCCGGCGGCACGGCGCCGTACACCTGGTCCGTCTCCGGTCTCCCGGCCGGTCTGTCGGCGTCCGCCTCCGGCGCGATCTCCGGCACCCCGACCACGGCGGGCACCTCCTCGGTGACCGCCACGGTGACCGACGCCGCCGGCAAGACCGGTACCGCGACCTTCTCGTGGACGGTCAACCCGGTCGGCAGCGGCTGTGACGCCAAGACCAACTCCACCCCGGTCGCCATCCCCGACCTGTCCACGGTCACCAGCACCATCGTGATCTCGGGCTGCTCGGGCAACGCGTCCGCCGCCTCGACCATCAAGGTCGACATCACCCACACCTACAAGGGCGACCTCGTGGTCGACCTGGTCGCTCCCGACGGCACGGTCTACAACCTGCACAACCGGACCGGCGGCTCGGCCGACAACATCAAGGAGACCTACACCCGCGACCTGTCGAGCAAGGCCGCGAACGGGACCTGGACGCTGCGCGTGCGCGACGCGGCGCTCCTGGACACCGGCACGTTGAACAGCTGGACGCTCGACGTCTGAGCTGACCGGTAGACGAGACCGCCCCCGGTGCTTCCGCCCCGGGGGCGGTCTCCTGTCACAGGTACCGCTGCAGCGCGGCCTCGTCACCGACGTGCAGCGCCGCCTCCGCGGCCGCTCGCAGCACCACCGGCGGCAGTCCCGGCACCTCGCGCGCCTGCCGTTCGGCTTCGGCGAACACCTCACCGGCGAGCCCCGGTCCGGCGGCACCCGCCAGCAGGAACAGCTCCTCCACGTAGGCGCGGCCCAGACCGGACTCCCGCCACTGCGCCACCCCGTCCAGCGCCGCACGGCACTCGCGCAGCGCCTCCCACGCGGCCCGGTGGTCGCCCGCCCGGCGTTCGAGCCCGGCCAGGCTCTGCCACGCCGACGCGCGGTCCCAGTCGTTCTCCGCGAACCCCAGTGCCTCCCGCTGCACTCGCGCGGCCTCGGCGAACTCGCCCAGGCCGGCGAGCTCGTACCGCAGCAGGTTCAGCGTGCCCGCGTCCCGCGGGCGGTCCAGCGCCCACCGGTCCAGCTCCGCACGCGCCAGGTCGCGGTCCCCCACCAGCTTCGCCCGCTCCACCCACGTCAGCGGGTCCTCCTCGGCCGGGTCCTCCGGGAACCAGGCCCGCTTGGCCTCCGCCCACTCCCGCAGGCGTTCCTCGTCCACATCCGCCCCGAGCAGGTACTCCAGCGCCTCGTCGCGGCCGGGGTGCTCGCTCGCCCTGAGGTGGTCGAGAGTGACCTGGACCCCGGCGGCCAGCACGTGCTCGACGTCGTAGCCGAGCAGGGTGTCGAAGTTGGCGCGCTTGATCTCGTACTGCCGCCACACGTCCTCGACCCGCCGGTGCCGGGCGAGCAGGAAACCCGCCAGCGCCGCCTGCTCGCCGAGTCCCTGGAACGGCGCGTGCCTGCGGCACAACGCCTCCTGCTCGGCGAGGAACCGCAGCAGCGGCAGGTCATCGGGGCGACGGTCGTACTGCAACGCCCACAGGACCTTCGCGCGCCGGGTCTCGTTCGCGTCGCGGGCGTGACCGTCCGCACCGGTGGACGGTTCGTGGCGCAGCTCCTGCCACGCCGCTTCCGACTCCCGCATGCGCGCCAGTTCGCGCCGTGCCGCCTGCATCATCGGTCCATTGTGGCCGTCACGCATACTCTGCCGGTGAGTCCTGGGGAGAGATGGGCCGTCGTCGTGCACAACGACGACCACACGCCGTTCGCGGTCGCCAACCACCTGCTGCGCACGGTCTGCGGGTTCGATGCGGACACCGCGCTCGGCCTGACGACGATGATCCACCAGAGTGGTGGCGCGGGCGTCGGCGTCCACGACCGCGAGACGGCGGAGTCCATCGCGCTGCGGCTGGTGCGGGCAGGGCTGCGAGCCGAGCTCCGGCAGGCCGGGGACGCCGCCGAGGAGATCTTCTCCGCGCAACGGGTCGACGGCGGCGTGCGGGTGATGGTCCCCGAGCACGTCGCACGGGGCTGGGAGCCGGCGTTCCAGGTGCTGGAGGGGCTCTACCGCCGCAACACCGTCGTGTTCGGACTCCGCTTCCCGCGGCCGATCATGATGCGGCGGGCGGTGCTGCGCAGGATGTTCCCGGACGTCTCGGTGTCGCGGTGGCGGTCGGCGTCGTTCCGGCGGCGGCACCGGAAGGTGCTCGCCGACCGCGCGCTCGTCGACCGCGTCTGGGACCAGTGGATCAACGCCGCCCCGCGCACGCTGACCCTCGACGAGGTCGAGGAGTGGATCGTGGCCTTCGGCCAGATCCGTGCACTGCAGCTGTTGGTCCGCAAAGCGACACCGCTGCACTTCCAGACCATCAGCCACATTCAGCACCAACTGGTGGCAGCCGCGGACGAATTGCCCGAAAACGCCTCAGCGAATTAACGGGAACGACACGTTCGAACGCGCGGATCGGATGAACTAGTCGATTGGCGCCTCTTCCAGCCACCGGTACACCGGCGGTTCGTACCGACCTAAACGATTGAGCAACCGTTCGAAGTCGTCGTCGACGAGAACCATCTCGCGATAGGGCGATTTCAGAAAACCTTCAGCGACCATGTGGTCGATCATCGCGACCAGGTGGTCGTAGAACCCGTCGACGTTGAGCAGGCCGATCGGCTTGGCGTGCAGCCCGAGCTGCGCCCACGTCCAGATCTCGAAGAACTCGTCCATGGTGCCCGCACCGCCCGGCAGTGCGACGAACGCGTCCGACAGGTCGGCCATCAGCGCTTTGCGCTGGTGCATCGTGTCCACGACGTGCAGTTTCGTGAGGCCGTCGTGCGCTATCTCCCCCTCGATCATGTGCCGCGGGATCACCCCGATGACCGAGCCGCCCGCCTTGAGCGCGCCGTCGGCCACGGCTCCCATCGTGCCGATCCGGCCGCCGCCGTAGACGACCTCGATGCCCCGTTCGGCGAGCACCCCGCCGACGTCGGCGGCGACCTCCACGTGCCGCACCCGTCCGGCCGAAGAACCGCAATAGACGCCCATTCGCATGGCGCGACCATATCCCCCGCCGGCGAACCGTCGAACACCGAGCACGGAACAAACGGACATCCGCGGTCGAAACTACCCGCATTTCTGAAGCAGACCTGAAGATCGCTGGCAAGTTAGCTATGCGAAGTGAAAGTGGAAGGAGATCCACCGCGAAGGAGTGAGCAATGAATTCCGTGCATCTGGTCGTCGGTCCCACCGGCGCGGGCAAATCGGACGTCGCACTGAAGATCGCCGCCGAGCACGACGCGCCGATCGTCGTGGCCGACCGGATTCAGTGCTATCTCGACCTGCCGGTCACCAGCGCCCGGCTGGACGGGCCGCGCCGCCACCACCTCGCCGATCTGACGGTGCCGGACGGCGGCTACCCGGTGCACGAGGCCGCGTACGCGCTCCTGACCAAGGTCGAGGCGTTGAGCGGGACGCACGAGCACGTGGTGGTGGAGGGCGGGTCCATCTCGCTGCTGCGCAGGTTCGCCGACTGCCGCGGGCGGTTCCCGTTCCGGCTCACCGCGACCGTGCTGCCGCTGGCCGGCGAACGGGCGCACCTCGACCGGTTGCGCGCCCGCGCCGCGCGGATGATCGCCGACGGCATGCTCGACGAGATCGCCAAGGCCTGGCAGCACCGGGAGCAGCGCGCGTTCGTCGCGTCGGTCAACGGACCGGAGGCCGTGCTGCGCTGGTGCGCGGAGAACCACGTCGAGCCCGAGGACCTGCCCGGTGTCGACGACGCCGGGATCGCCGAGCTCACCGAGCTCGTCGCGGTGGTGCACCACGAGCACAGCCTCGACCAGCACGAGGTGTTCACCCGGCTGTTCGGCTGGAACCACGAGTGACCCGGCTCCGGGAGCCGGGTCACCGTGACCTGACAAAGCCCTACTAGAGCTCCACGCCGAGAAGCGCGTCCACGGCGGTGCGGATCTGCGACGGACCGTGCGTGTCCGAGCCGCCGTGCGACAGCGCCTCATCGGCCCACGCGTCGATGGCCGCCAACGCGCGCGGCGTGTCGAGGTCGTTGCCCAGGTGGTCGCGCAGCCGCGTCACGGTGTCCACACCGGACGGACCGGACGGCAGCGCGGCCGCCCGGCGCCACTTCGCCAGCCGCTCCAGCGCCTCGTCCAGCAGGGCCTGGGTCCACGGGCGGTCGGTGCGGTAGTGGCCCGCCAGCAACGCGAGGCGGATGGCGTTCGGGTCGACCTTCTCCGCGCGCAGCTTGGAGACGAAGACCAGGTTGCCGCGCGACTTCGACATCTTCTCGCCGTCGAGGCCGATCATGCCCGCGTGCACGTAGTGGCGGGCGAACGGGTGCTCGCCGGTCTGGGCCTCGGCGTGCGCGGCCGAGTACTCGTGGTGCGGGTAGATCAGGTCGGAGCCGCCGCCCTGCACGTCGAAGCCCATGCCGAGGCGGTTGTGGGCGATCGCGCTGCACTCGATGTGCCAGCCGGGACGCCCCTCGCCGAGCTCGGACGGCCAGGAGGGCTCGCCGGGGCGCTTCAGGCGCCACAGCAGGGCGTCGAGCGGGTGCTTCTTGCCCGGCCGCTCGGGGTCGCCGCCGCGTTCGGCCAGCAGCTTCACCATGGTGTCGGCGTCGTAGTTGGACTCGTAGCCGAAGCGGCCGGTCGCGTTGTGGGCGAAGTAGATGTCCGGGTACTCGGGGTCGTCGACGCGGTAGGCCACGCCGTCGTTCACGAGCTTGACGATCACCTCGACGATCTCCGGGATCGCCTCGACGATGCCCACGAAGTCCTGCGGCGGCAGGACGCGCAGGGCCTCCATGTCCTCGCGGAACAACGCCGTCTCGCGCATGGCGAGCACGACCCAGTCGTCCTGGTCGCGCTCGGCGCGTTCCAGCAGCGGGTCGTCGACGTCGGTGACGTTCTGGACGTAGTGCACGTTGTGGCCGTTGTCGAGCCAAACGCGCTGCACGAGGTCGAAGGCCAGGTAGGTGGCGGCGTGGCCGAGGTGCGTCGCGTCGTACGGCGTGATGCCGCAGACGTACAACCTGGCGGTGTCTCCTGGAGCCGTCGGGCGCACCTCGCCCGTAGCCGTGTCGAACAGCCGCAGCGGTCGGGGGTCCCCCGGAACCCGCGGCACAGGAATCGATGACCAGGTCTGCATGCGTCCGACACTAACGCGTGCCGCCGGACGGAGTGCACTTTCCGGCTGTTGGGACGACCACCCCCGATGCGTCAGGACAGAAAGATCGGACATTCGTTGACGACGTTGTCAGCGCGTCCCTAGCGTCCAAGAGCATGCTTCGTGCCGTTGTCGCCACGTTGATAGCCCTGTCCCTGTCCCCGGCAACCGCGTCCGCGTCCGCGCAGGAGCTGGACGCGCTGGCGTACCTGGAGAACCCCCGCATGACGGGAGAGAACCAGGAGCCGCCGCACCCCGACCTCAAGCCCGAGCAGCGCCTGAGCCTGAACGGCGAGTGGCGCCTGCGGATGTTCGACAGGCCGCAGGACGTCCGGGAGACGAGCGACGGGTGGCGCACGGTCCAGGTGCCGCACACGTGGCAGACCGACTTCCTCGACCACCCGATGTTCCGCAACATCCCCACCGACATGTACCCGGACGCCCCGCCGGCCGTCCCGCACGACGTCAACCCCACCGGCGTCTACGAGAAGACCTTCGGCCTGCCGGCGCACTGGGACCGGACCCTGCTCAGGTTCGAGGGCGTGACCAGCGGTTACTTCGTGTGGATCAACGGCACGTACGTCGGCTACGACCAGGGCGGCTACACGCCCGCCGAGTTCGACGTCACGAGCAAGCTCGGGCCCGGCCGCAACACGCTGAGAGTCCAGGTCCACCGCTGGGGTTCCGGCTCACACCTGGAGAACTACGACCAGTGGCGGTTCTCCGGCATCTTCCGCGAGGTCTGGCTCTACTCGACACCGAGGACGTACCTCAGCGACGTCACGATCAAGACCGACCTGGACGCCCAGTACCGCGACGCCACGATCAGCACCGACGTCCGGCTCGGCGGCCCTGCTGCCGGTCACGCGGTCCGCACCAGGCTGTTCGACCCGCAGGGCCGGGAGGTCGCCGTGCGCGACGGCAAGGTCGCGAACCCGCTCAAGTGGACCGACGAGACCCCGAACGTCTACGAGCTGCGCGTCGAGCTGCTCAGGGACGGTCGCGTGATCCAGACCGGCAGACAGCCCGTCGGGTTCCGCAAGATCGAGATCATCGACCGGCAGCTCAAGATCAACGGGAAGCGCGTGCTGTTCCGCGGCACGAACCGCGCTGAGACGTCCGTGCACGGCAGCCGGTACGTGACCCGTGCCGGCCAGGAAGAAGACGTCGAGCTGATGAAGCGGTTCAACATCAACGCGGTCCGCACCTCGCACTACCCGAGCGACCCGTACTTCTACGAGCTCGCCGACCGCAACGGCCTGATGATCGCCGACGAGGTCGACATCGAGACCCACCACCACGACGGCTGCCCGGACAACTGCCTCGCCGAGCGCCCGGAGTGGCAGGACGCGTTCCACAACCGGTTCGTCGCCATGATGCAGCGCGACAAGAACCACCCCAGCGTGGTCATGTGGGACACCGGCAACGAGGCCGGGCTCGGCAAGGCGCACTACGCGATGGCCGAGTACGCCAGGAAGAACGACACCCGGCCGCTGTACCACCAGCCGAACTCGCCGGACGGTGACGCGCCGTACGCGGACGTCTGGGGCCCGCGCTACCCGTCGCCCGCGAGCCTCGAAGCCAAGGCGAAGACCACCACCAAGCCGATCATCATGGGCGAGTACGCGCACGCGATGGGCAACAGCCTCGGCAACTTCAAGGAGTTCTGGGACGTCGTGCGCGCCTATCCGCAGGTGCAGGGCGGCTTCATCTGGGACTGGGCCGAGCAGAACATCGCGCTGCCGCTCTACACCACCCCGGACGACGCGAGCGGCATCCTGACGTGGCTGTCCGGCAAACCGTCCCAGGTGGACGGTCCGCACGGCAGAGCGCTGGAGCTCAGCGGGCTCGACGACTTCGTGGAGGTCTACCGCGACCGCGGGCTCGACGAGGTGAGCACGGGGCTCACGCTCGACGCCCAGGTCAAGCCCGCCGAGTGGACCGGTGACTTCACGGTGATCTCGAAGGGCGACCACCAGTACGCGCTGAAGATGGCCGACCGCGACACCCTGGAGTTCCACATCTACAGCGGCACCTGGCGCACCGTGCGCGCGACGGTCCCGCCGGACTGGTACGGCAACTGGCACCGCGTCACCGGCACGTTCGACGGTACGAGGCTCCGGCTGCTGATCGACGGCCGCGAGGTCTCGGCCCTGGCCCACACCGGCACGATCGACTGGTCGCAGTGGCCCGTCAACATCGGCCGCAACGCCGAGACCATGCAGGAGAACGTTCAGCACCGCATGGCACACGGCACGATCGACCAGGTCCGGATCTACCACCGCGCCCTGACCGACGCCGAACTGGCGGGCGACCCGAAGACCTCCGCCGTGCTGGCGCTCGACTTCGAGAAGCTGGAGGACAAGGGGCGCAAGGAGTCCTACGGCTCGGGCACCGGCGGTGTCGACGGCGTGGTGTGGGCGGATCGCCGGCCACAGCCGGAGACCGCCGAGCTGATGGCGGTCCACTCCCCCATCCGGTTCTCCTACCACGACAACAAGCTCACCATCGTCAGCGAGCGTCAGTTCACCGGCACCGACGACCTGGAGCTGCGCTGGCAGGTCCAGGACAACGGCCGCACGATCGCCCAGCACCGCGGCAGGCTCCAGCCGGGCACGGTCGCGCTGCCGGACTTCCACGCCCAGACCGAGCGATGGCTCACCGTCCGCGCGACCGACCGGCGGGGCAACGACGTCGGCATCGCGCAGTTCCCGGTGGGCGGCACGCAGATCGCCGGCCTGCACCCCTCCGGCGCTCCCGGCAAGCTCACCACCACTCAGAACGACGACGAGATCGTGGTGTCCGGCAAGGACTTCCGGTATGTCGTGAGCAAGAAGTCCGGCACCTTGACCTCGATGCGCGTGCGCGGCACCGAGCTGCTGAAGTCGGGGCCGGAGCTGGACGCGTGGCGCGCGCCGCTGTCCAACGAGTTCATGAGCGAGGACGGTTCCTGGTACCGCAACGGCCTCGACCGGCTGCGGACCACACCGTCGAGCGTCACGGTCACACAGTCCGGTCCGGACACCGTGATCACCGCCAGGTCGACGGCACAGGCCGTCGCCAACGCGTCGTTCGGCCAGACGTTCACCTACCGGATCACCGGTGACGGCGAGATCCACGTCGGCCACCGGGTCGCCGCGCGCGACCGGATGCGCGACCTGAGCTACCTGCCCGGCATCGGGTTCACGCTCAAGGTCCCCGACACGTTCGGCAGGTTCACCTGGTACGGCCGCGGTCCCGGCGAGAACTACGACGACCGCAAGTCCGGCAACCCGGTCGGCCTCTACCGGTCCACTGTGGACCGGCAGTTCAACGACTACTACCGGCCGCAGGACTTCGGCAACCACGCGGACACCCGCTGGGCGACGCTGTCCGACGGCCGCGCGGGCCTGCTCGTCGCGGGCGACCTGGACGTGCGGGTCTCGCGCTACGACGACCTGGACCGGGCGCCGTACCCGTTCGCGCTCAAGAAGAACGACGGCTGGACCACCCTGCACGCGTCCCATCGCGTGACGGGCGTCAGCGAGACGTTCCACGAGCCGTTGCCGCAGTTCCAGGTGGAGGCGGGCAACGAGTACGCGTACTCCGTGCTGCTGCGCCCGCTCACGCCCGCGGAGGCCGCCACGGGCACGCTCGGCGGCAGGGTGGACTGCGCGCCCGCCGTCGAGCTGAAGGCCGCCGACACCGCTCTCGAACCCGGTGAGCAGGTCGAGGCCGAGCTGGTCGTGACCCAGCCGTGTCCCGGCACCACGACGGCCCGGCTGACCGCGCCGGAGAGCTGGGCGGTCAGCCCCGAGACCGTCGATCTCACCGGCGGTTCCGCGAAGGTGACCATCAGGCGCGACGGCGGCGAGACCGGCACCCGTCCGGTGTTCGCCGAGGTGTCCGCGGGCAAGGCGACCACGAACCTGACCGCGGACTTCACCGCCACCCCGCCCGCGCCGACGGGTGAGACGGCGGTGTCCGCGCTGCCGTTCCTCACCGAGCGCAACGGCTGGGGCCCGCTCGAACGCGACCGCAGCAACGGCGAGAGCTCCGGCGGTGACGGCAACCCGATCAGCCTCCGCGGCGCGAGGTTCGACCGGGGCGTCGGCGCGCACGCCGAGTCGGAGTTCGAGGTCTACACCGGCGGCAGGTGCTCGGCGCTGACCGCCACGATCGGTGTCGACGACGAGACCGGTGGCAACGGCAGCGTCACGTTCGAGGTGCTCGAGGACGGCCAGACCGCGTACCGAAGCCCTGTGCTCACAGGACAAAGCGCGGCCGTGCCGGTCAGTGTCGACACGAGTGGAGCAACGGTGCTGACGTTCCGGGTGACAGACGGAGGTGACGGCAACGCCTGGGATCACGCCGACTGGGCGAACCCCGTGCTGAGCTGCCGATAGGGCGTACCGTTGGAGATCAAAGGCATTCGCCGGCGAAGGGCGGGGGCTCATGATCTTCGAAATCCTCGGCGGGCTGGTCGTGCTCGGAGGCGTCGGCCTCGCGATGAGCGCCAGAGTGATCAAGCAGTTCGAACAGGGACTGGTGTTCCGGTTCGGCAAGCTCCAGCAGGGCGTGCGCGGGCCGGGGCTGACGATGCTCATCCCAGGGGTCGACCAGCTCCGCAAGGTCAACCTGCAGATCGTCACCCTGCCCGTGCCGGCCCAGGACGGCATCACGCGCGACAACGTCACCGTGCGCGTGGACGCCGTCGTGTACTTCAAGGTCGCGGACCCCGCGAAGGCCGTCATCAACGTCGAGGACTACCGGTTCGCGATGCTGCAGGTGGCGCAGACGTCGTTGCGGTCGATCATCGGCAAGAGCGAGCTGGACGACCTGCTGTCCAACCGCGAGCACCTGAACCAGGGGCTGGAGCTGATGATCGACACGCCGGCGCTGGCGTGGGGCATCGACATCGACCGGGTCGAGATCAAGGACGTGGCGCTGCCGGAGAGCATGAAGCGCTCGATGTCGCGGCAGGCCGAGGCCGAACGGGAACGGCGTGCGCGCATCATCACCGCGGACGGCGAGCTGCAGGCGTCCAAGAAGCTCTCCGAGGCCGCCGGCACGATGGAGGAGACGCCCGCGGCGCTGCAGCTGCGGCTGCTGCAGACCATCGTCGAGGTGGCGGCCGAGAAGAACTCGACGCTCGTGCTGCCGTTCCCGGTCGAGCTGCTGCGGTTTCTGGAGAAGAACACCATCACCGACAAGCCGTCGGGCGAACTGCCCAAGGGTGATTCGGCGGGTTCGCCCATGTGAGTTAACCCGGTAACACCCTCGGCCCACCCGCGACGTGTGGACAGGGGGTTGTGACGCATGAGGGAAAGGGTCAGAGGCAGGTTCGTCGGCATCGGCGTCGGCTCCTACGAGCTGGTGCAGCCGCTGCAGCACGCCGTGAGCGACGTGCGGGAGCTGCACGCCCTGCTCAAGGGCTACGAGGGCGAACCGCTGGCCGACCCGGCCGAGGCCGAGATCCGCGCGCACATGAAGGCGCTGCGCACGACACCGCAGGACGGCGGCGCGCTGGTGGCGTTGTGGAGCGGGCACGCGATCCCCGTCGCGGGCAACCTCAGGCTGCTGGCCAGGGACAACGACGGCGTGGTCGACGGGATCATGCTGCACGAGTTCGCGCTGTGGTGTGCCGCGTCGGGGGCGCACCAGGTGCTCATCATCATCGACGCCTGCTACTCCGGGGCCCAGCTCGACGAGGCCGTGCGCACGGTCGCGGCGATCCAGGAGGAGCTGCTCGCGGGCCAGGTGCACTGGGCGGGCGTGCTGGTGTCGTGTTCGAGCGTCGAAACGGCCCGGGACGGGCTGTTCGGCGGCAAGCTGCGCAAGCTGCTGCGTGCCGGTCCCACGGCCGACGAGGACGCACGGCGATGGAGCGACCGCACGGCGTTGGTCGACGGCGGCGCGGTCGGCACGGCGTTGCTGAACGCGTGGGACAGCGACGTCCAACGGCCGCGTTTCATGCAGTACGGGTCCGCACAGCCGATGCTGCCCAACCCGCTCTACGCCGCGAACGCGGTCGCCAAGCACCTGCTCCTCGCGGCGCGCGGCGGTGACTCGACGGACAACCGGTCGTGGTTCGCCGGCCGCACCGCCCAGGTCGACAAGGTCGTGAGCTGGGTGAAGTCCGGGACCGCCGGCCTGCGCGTGGTCACCGGGTCGCCGGGCACGGGCAAGTCCGCGGTCCTCGGGCGGGTCGTCAGCCTGTCCAACTCGGCCGAACGGGACCTGCTGCTCACCGCGGGACCGCCGTTCCGGCACGCCGATCCCGGACCGGGCTCGGTCGACGCGGCCGTGCACGCCCGCGCGATGGACGCCGACCGCGTCGCCGACCTGCTCAGCCGCCAGCTGGTCGGTGCCGGACTGATCGGAGAGCCCGACGGGCCGCGGCGGGGCGCGGCCGAGCTGGTCGGCGTGGTCAGCACGCTCGCCGTGCCGCCGGTGCTGGTGGTCGACGGCCTGGACGAGGCGCGCGGTGAGTCGTTCTCGATCGCGACCTCGCTGCTGACCAAGCTCGCGAGCTGCGCCGTCGTGATCGTCTCGACGCGGCAGGCGCACCGGGTGGCCGGCGGCGCGCCGCTGCTCACCGAGCTGTCACCGGTCGAGATCCTGAACCTGGACGAGGCCGACAACGCCTCCGACGTCCGCGAGTACGTGCTGGCGCGGCTGGGACCGGCGGCACCGCGGTCCACTGTGGACGAGCTGGCGAAGCTGCCGTTCCTGACCGCGTGGATGATCACCGACCAGGTGCTCGCCGACGGCGGCGCGGACCTCAAGCTCTCCCTGGACGCCGCGTTCGACCGCGAGCTCGCGAAGGTGCCGTCCGCACGTGCGCTGCTGACCGCGTTGACGTGGAGCTACGGCGCGGGGTTCCCCGAGGAGGAGTGGCGCGCGGTCGCCGAAGCGTTGTCCGGTGAGCGGTTCAGCCGTGACGACGTCACCGCTGTGCTCACCGAACTGGGCCGTCACATCGTGCAGGACGGTGAGGAGGGCACGGCGGTCTTCAAGCTGACGCACCAGACGTTCGCCGACCACCTGCGGCCGCAGTTCGCGCCGAGCCGGGAGGTCGTCTTCGCGCCGGGCGCGGAGACGGTGGCGGCCGCGCTGATCGCGCTGTACCGGCAGCGGCTGGAGGCGGGCGTGCCGCCGGACGTGCCGGGCTACCTGTGGAAGTACGCGTGGCGGCACTGCGGTCACGCGGGCGCGCGGGCGTTGGACGGCCTGCGCGAGCTGGCGATGATGAACCAGAAGTTGTTGCCGGACCTCGCTCTCGCGGCCACCACCGCGGGCAACGAGCTGATGCACTGGGGTCGCGGCGACGACGCCATCGCACCGTTGGAAGAGGCCGCCGAGCACTTCCGCACGTTGGTGCCGACGATTCGGATGTACCTGGCGGACCTGGCTTTCGTGCTGAACAAGCTCGGGCGGCGGTTCCGCGAGGCCGGCCGGGTGCAGCAGGCCGTCGCGCCCGCCGAGGAGGCCGTGGTGCGGTACCGCGAGCTGGTCGCGTCGACACCGACGACCGCGGAAACCCTTACGCACAAACGGCTTGCGCAACGCATCGCGAAGACGACGACGCACGGTGGGGACAACCCGACGTATGCGGCGCACTTGAGTGGGGCGTTGGTGGACCTCAGCGAGGTCTACGCGATGTTGGGACGCAGGCACGAGGCGTTGTCGACGGCGAGAGACGCGGTCGCGGCAGTTGACTCCGACGCCCCACTCGCACGCGCCATGACCTGTCTGGCCACGCGGTGCAGCGAGACCGGCCGCCGCTACGAGGCCATGCAACGCTCCAAGCAGGCCGTCGAGCTGTACTACGCGCTCGCGCAGACGAACCCGGTGTTCCTCGCCGACCTCGTCAGCGCCCTGGTCGAACTGGCCCGCGACCACCTCGCGCTCGGCCGGCTGTCCGAGGCCGCGAGCACCACCGGGCAGGCCGCGGAGATCAGCGGCACGCTCGGGCGGCACGCCGCGTTCCGCCCGCAGCTCGCCGACGCCGCGCTGAGCCTGAGCGTCGCCTACAGCATGATCCACCGCCGGGACGAGGCGCTCGCCAGCGCGCGCCAGGCGGCGGACCTCGCGGAGGGGCTGCGCGTCCACGCCCAGGCGCTGCACAACCTCATGCGCCGGCAGCGGGACGCGGACAAGCCCCGCGAGGCGCTGGCGACCGGGCTGCGGACCGTCGAGGTCTGCCTGGAGAACACCGACCGGCTCTCGACGCTGGCCGCCGCGCTGTTCACGATCGACGTCCTCTGCGCGGGCCTGAAGCAGCCCGGGACCGTCGACGAGACGTGGGAACGGGTGACCGCCCGGTTCACCGGCCCGCACCTCGCGACGCTGCTGACGCTGCGGGCGGCGGCGACCAGGGCCGGTGACCCGGCGGCGGCGAGGTGGCTGTGCCAGGCGCTCACGCACGTCGGGCAGTCCCGGCAGGCGATCCACGACGTGCACGACATCGCCCGCCGCCACTACGACTCCGGGCCGTGGCCGTGGGACACCACGCCGGACTGGCTGACCGTCGACCGCACGCTGCTCGCCACCGCCCGCAAGTGGGTGTTCGCGCGTTCGTACGCCGACGAGCGCGCGGTCCTGCTCGACCACCCCGAGCTGCTGTCGACGGACGCGGACGTGGCGGTCACCGAGGCGCTGTACGGGACGAGCCTGATCGAGGCGCAGGTCATCCAGTCGCGCCGGGCGACCGCGCGGCAGCAGGGCGTGCAGCACGCGTACCGGCCGTGGCTGCTGGCGAGCCTCGCGGACGAGTTCGTCGACGCCACGCCCGCCCGCCGCCGCGAGCTGCTCGCGACGCGCCGCGAGGAGCTGCTGGACAAGGAAGTCGTGAAGAACGTGCGCGACAACCGGCCCGTGCACGCGTTGCTGCTGCTGGCCGACGAGGACGCCGACGTGCTCGACCTCGTGCTGGAAGCCCAGGAGGACCCCGAGCGCACCACGGAGATCCTGCGCGGGCTGGTGGCCCGAACGTCACCACAGGCGCTCACCCAGGCCGTGACGGCGCTGGAGCCGTACCCGCTGGCCGCGCTGTACAAGGTGGTCGCGCGAGCGCGCGCCGGTGACGCACGGCCGGCGCTGCCGGCACCGGAGCAGCGCCTGGCGTGGATCCACGAGCTGACCTACCTGGTGCCCGCGGACCCCACCCTGCTCACCCTCATCCGCACGCTCGCCGAGGAGTCCTGATGAACCAGCTGGTCGTCGTCGTGCCCGGCATTCTCGGCAGCACGCTCGCCGACGCGGGCGGCATGGTCTGGGAGGTGTCCGGCAGGGCCGCGCTGCGCGCCGTGCTGACGCTGGGCCGCAGCCTGCAGCGGCTCAGGCTGCCCGCCGGCATCGGCGACGAGCACCCCGGCGACGGCGTCGAGGCCGTGGCGCTGATGGCGGACCTGCACGTCATCCCCGGCATCTGGACGCCGTTGAAGGGCTACGACCGGGTGACGAAGCGGCTCAACTCGCTCGGCTACACGGTGGAGAAGGGCAACCTCCTGCTCTTCGCCTACGACTGGCGGCTGTCGAACCGCTACAACGGCGCGTTGCTCGCTCGCCGGGTCGACGAGGCGCTGGACCGGCTCGGCCCGGACGCCAAGGTCAGCTTCGTGTGCCACTCGATGGGCGGGCTGGTCGCGCGGTGGTGCATCGAGCAGTGCGGGACGGCCGAGCGCACCGACAAGCTGATCACCATGGGCACGCCGTTCCGCGGGGCGGCCTCGGCGCTGGAACAGCTGGTCAACGGCGTGCGCAAGGGCCTCGGGCCGCTCACGGCCGACCTGACGGAGTTCGCGCGCTCGCTGCCGTCGCTGCACCAGCTGCTGCCCGAGTACGCCTGCATCGAGTCGCCTCAGGGCCTGGTCAAGACGACCGAAACGACGTTGCCCGAGCTCGACACGAAGATGGTCGCGGACGCGATGGCGTTCCACGGCGCGTTGACCGACTCGTTCGCCGACCGCACGTACGCGATTCTCGGTGGCAAGCAACCGACCGCCACGACCGCGCGCATCACCGACGGCAAGGTGACCTGCTACCGCACGTACGAGGGCCAGGAGCTCTATGGCGACGCCACGGTGCCGATGGTCGGGGCGGCGCGCAAGGGCCTCGCGTTGTCGTCGAACACCCTGCACCGGGTCGTCGAGCAGCACACGTCGTTGCAGGACAACTCGGCGGTGCTGGACATGGTGGAGGCGTTCCTGACCTCGACGACGATCGTGCCGCGCAACGTCACGGCCACGGAACCGCAGGTCGTCGTGCCCGACCTGGTGCTCGCCGATGAGGACCTGGAGGTCACCGTCGAGCTGAAGGACACCACCCCGCGCGCGCTGAAGGTGGCGGTGCTCGACGAAAACGGCAGACAGGTCGAATCGCGCAGCCCGGCGATCTCCGAGACCATGGCGATCAAATTCGGCGGACTGGCCCCCGGCGCGTACTGCGTGCAGGTCAGCGGCATCTCGGTGGGTGCACCGGTGGTGCCGGTGACCTCGGCGGTGCTCGTCATGGATTGCCCCGACGTCTGACCGGGAGGACGATGTTTCCGCCCTGAAAATTGGGCCCAGTGAGGAGGCGCGACGGGGTTATGACCACTATCAAGCCCACGCCCGTAGTACCCCATCCCGGGGCTGCTCGCGCACGCCCGAAGGGCTCGTACTTCCTCTCGCTGTTCAAGACCACGGATCCCAAGCAGATCGGGATCATGTACCTGACGACGTCGTTCGCGTTCTTCATGATCGGCGGCGTGATGGCGCTGCTGATGCGCGGCGAGCTGGCGCGGCCGGGCCTGCAGTACCTGTCGAACGAGCAGTTCAACCAGCTGTTCACCATGCACGGCACGATCATG
This sequence comes from Lentzea sp. NPDC004789, assembly GCF_053601075.1. Taxonomy (NCBI): domain Bacteria; kingdom Bacillati; phylum Actinomycetota; class Actinomycetes; order Pseudonocardiales; family Pseudonocardiaceae; genus Lentzea; species Lentzea sp. NPDC004789. The sequence goes on from NZ_JBSGBE010000002.1 coordinate 286,451, forward strand.
CTGCTGCTCTACGCGACGCCGATCCTGTTCGGGTTCGCGAACTACATCCTGCCGCTGCAGATCGGCTCGCCGGACGTCGCGTTCCCGCGCCTCAACGCCTTCTCCTACTGGCTGTACCTGTTCGGCGGCATCATCGTGGTCGCCGGGTTCGTGACGCCGGGCGGCGCGGCGGACTTCGGCTGGTTCGCCTACACGCCGCTGTCGAACGCGGTGCACTCGCCCGGCGTCGGCGCCGACCTGTGGATCATGGGCCTGGCGATCTCCGGTCTGGGCACGATCCTCGGTGCGGTCAACATGACCACGACGGTCGTGACGCTGCGGGCACCCGGCATGACGATGTTCCGGATGCCGATCTTCACCTGGAACATCCTGGTGACGTCCGTGCTGATCCTGCTGGCGTTCCCGATCCTCACCGCGGCTCTCATGGGCCTCGCGGCGGACCGGCACCTCGGGGCGCACGTGTTCGACCCGGCCAACGGCGGCGTGATCCTGTGGCAGCACCTGTTCTGGTTCTTCGGCCACCCCGAGGTCTACATCGTCGCCCTGCCGTTCTTCGGGATCGTGACCGAGATCTTCCCGGTGTTCAGCCGCAAACCGCTGTTCGGCTACAAGGGCCTGGTGTTCGCGACGCTGGCGATCGCGATGCTGTCCGTGGCCGTGTGGGCGCACCACATGTACGCCACAGGTGCGGTGCTGCTGCCGTTCTTCTCGCTGATGACGTTCCTGATCGCGGTGCCGACGGGCATCAAGTTCTTCAACTGGATCGGCACGATGTGGAAGGGGCAGCTGACGTTCGAGACGCCGATGCTGTTCGCCGTCGGCTTCCTCGTGACGTTCCTGTTCGGCGGCCTGACGGGCATCCTGCTCGCGGCGCCCGCCGTCGACTTCCACGTGTCCGACACGTACTTCGTGGTGGCGCACTTCCACTACGTGCTGTTCGGCACGATCGTGTTCGCCACCTACGCCGGGATCTACTTCTGGTTCCCGAAGATGACCGGGCGGATGCTCAACGAGCCGCTGGGCAAGTTGCACTTCTGGACGACGTTCATCGGGTTCCACGGCACGTTCCTCGTGCAGCACTGGCTGGGCAACGAGGGCATGCCGCGCCGGTACGCCGACTACCTCGCCTCCGACGGGTTCACCACGCTGAACACGATCTCGACGGTCAGCTCGTTCCTGCTCGGCGCGTCCGTGCTGCCGTTCGTGTGGAACGTGTTCCGCTCCTACCGCTACGGCGACCCGGCACCGCAGGACGACCCGTGGGGCTACGGCAACTCGCTGGAGTGGGCCACGACCTCTCCCCCGCCGCGGCACAACTTCTACGAGCTGCCGCGGATCCGGTCCGAGCGCCCGGCGTTCGAGCTGCACTACCCGCACATGGTCGAGCGGATGCGCGAGGAGGCGCACTTCTCGTTGATGCATCCCGGAAAGCACCGCGCCGGACCGGACGGCCCGACCGAGAAGGCGCTGGCGTCGACGGACCGGGAGATGAAGACCGACTAGCCGTCGAGGTCGCGGACGGAGTTCTTGACCCGTAGGTCTAGAACTGGATACGGTCGCGCGGTGGGCAGGCCGAGAGCGTTCGACGACAACGTGGTGTTGTCGCGCGCGATGGAGGAGTTCTGGAGCCACGGCTACGGCGGCACTTCACCGGCGCAGCTGGCGGCCGCCACCGGGGTCGCCAAGGGCAGTCTCTACAACGCCTTCACGAGCAAGCGGGACCTGTTCGACCGCTGCCTGGATCTCTACCACCAGCAGGTCGCCGAGATGGCTCAGCGGCTGCTCGAGCACCCGGGATCCACGCGCGAGTGCCTGCGCCACGCACTGAGGTCGGTGGTCGACTCCGACCTGGCCCAACCGCGGCGTCGTGGCTGCCTGATCGGCAACACGGCGGTCGAACTGGCCGGCGAGGACGCCGAGATCGCCCAGAAGCTGCGTCGCATGCAGGAGGAGTCCACCGGCTGGTTCGCGGCCCGGATCCAGCGGGGACAGCGCGACGGAGACGTCTCGCGTGATCGCGATGCCCAGGCGCTCGCCGAGCACCTGGCCACCACGCTCGCCGGGCTGCGCGTGATGGCGATGACCCACGAAGCCCCTGCTCTGCACCGAATCATCGACACCGCCTTGAGCGTCCTCTAGCACCACTGCGGTGCCGGAGGACGCTTCGGCACGCCCCTGTTTTTGACCTGTAGTTCAAGAAAGGTGGTCCGGTATGGATCTCGCACTCACGGGCAAGACCGCGGTCGTCACCGGCGCAAGCCGAGGCATCGGGCTGGCGACAGCACGCGCGCTCGTGAAAGAGGGCGTTCGGGTGATCGGCGCGGCACGAAGAATCACGCCCGAGCTGAAGGACGTGGCCACACTCAGCGTCGCCGCCGACCTGTCCACGCCCGGCGGCGCGCAGTCCGTCATCGACGCCGCACTCGACGAGACAGGAGGTGTCGACATTCTGGTCAACAACGTGGGAGCAGGCGATGTGGACGAGCTGAAGCTCGGCGGCTTCCTCGATGCCGGCGACGACCAGTGGCACCACCTCCTCGACCTCAACCTGTTCAGCGCGGTCCGGGCGTCCCGCGCGGCACTGCCGAGCCTGATCGCTCGACGCGGTGCGATCATCAACGTCTCCTCGATCAACGCGCGAGTTCCCTCGACAGGCCCTGTCGGCTACAGCGAGGCGAAAGCCGCGCTGACCGCGTTCGGCAAGCGCCTGAGCGAGGAGTTCGGGCCACAGGGCGTGCGCGTGAACACGGTCTCGCCAGGGCCCGTCGGCACCGGACTGTGGCGCGACCCCGACGGCTTCGGTTCGAAGGTCGCCGAGACCTTCGGCGCGACCCACGAGGACTTCCTGGCCGCGCTGCCCGCGACGTTCGGCGTCGCCTCGGGCCGCATCACCGAACCCGAGGAAGTCGCGGCCCTCATCACCTTCCTGGCATCACCCGTCGTCGCCGGCGTTCTCGGAGCCGACCTCGTCATCGACGGCGGAACCCTCAAGGCCAGCTGACCACTGGCGCGGCTCCAGCCAGTGCCGTTGCCGCTGGAACGGGTACACCGGCAGCGGCACCCTGCGCGCGGGCCGGAACTTCGGCAGCTCGACGCCGTGCGCCCACAACGTGCCCATGGCCGCGAGCACACCGCGTTCGCCTGACGCCGCGGAGATGTCGACGACGACGGCGTTCGCGGGCAGGCCCGGGGCGGCCGGGCCGAGGTCCTCGGCGACCGCGAGCCAGTGACGGCAGTCGATGATGTCCGCTTCGGACAGCAGCGAGCCCGTGGTGCCGGACAGCAGCGGGATCCTCGGGGCGCGCGGGGCGGAGTTCGCGATCTCCTTCTCGTAGCGTTCCGGGCATCGGCGTTCGGTGGCGAACCCGACGGCCTCCTGGTCGCTGAGGGAGCCGGCGACCGCGGCGGCCGCGTACTCGCCGAGACCCAGACCGAGCAGGAGGGCCGGGGTGATGCCGGTGGCGAGCAGGGCCCGGGCGGTGGCGATGTCGCGTTCGGTGCCGGGACCGCTGAACTTCAGCACGACGGCGGCGTCGCCGACGGTGCGGGCGGGCGCCGCGAACTCGATGTCCTGGCCGTCCTGGGCGACCGCGAACGTGCGGAGGGGGAACCGCCGGCGGCCTGCGCGGAGGGTGTGGGCGACGTCGGCCAGCGCGTGCGGCGTGGCCTTGAGCTGCTCGGTGAGCTCGGTGAGCGCCCGTTCGGTCCTCGCGGACACCTGGAGGAGGTGCCAGCCGGTTCTGGGCGTCTGCGGGGGTTTCGGGGCCTCGCCGAGCACGACGTGGGCGTGGGCGCCGCCGGACCCCGCGGCGGCGACGCTCGCGTAGCCGTGGCCGACGGTGAGAGCGGCGTGGATGAGGCTGAGGACGCCCGCGGCCTGGGCCAGTTCGGGGTCGTGCGGTTCGGGGTGACGGGCCTGCGCGGGGTCGACGTCCGCGATCGCGAGTGCCGTGACGGCGGCGGTTCGCGCGCCCGCGGCACCGATGCCGTTGGGGCTCGTGCGGCTCCTGCCGTCGTTGACCACGGCGCTGCCCTTGATCACGGCGTGGATGTGGTCCGCGTCGCCGACGGCGTCGTCGAGTCGTTTGAGGACGACGACTCCGGCGCCGTTGCCGCTGGCGTCCGGGTCGACCGACACCCCGCCCGCGAGCGCGAGGTCGCACTGGTGGCTGAGCAGGTCCTGACAGGCCAGGTGGACGGCGGCGAGGCTGGAGGCGCAGGCGGCCTGGACGTTCAGGACCGGGCCGCGCAGGTCCAGTTCGTAGGCGACGCGGGCCGCGCAGCCGTCGGGCATGTTGCCCAGCAGCACGTCGGCCGAGGTGTGCCACGGGCCGACCTGGTCCAGCAGGTAGTGGCTGACGTTCATGGCGCCGTAGAGGCCCGCTACGCCGTCCCAGTCGACGTAGCCGGCGCGTTCCATCGCGTGGTAGGCGCATTCGAGGAACAACCGGTGCTGAGGGTCGAGAACCGCGGCTTCCTCGGGGGTGTAGCCGAAGAAGTCGGCGTCGAAGAGCGCGATGTCGTCCCGTGGCGTGCAGCGGCGCTGCGCCAGGCCGATGATCGCGATGTCGGGGTCATCCACGGTGTGCCCTTCTGACCCGTGCGGCCTTCACGCGTGCCGCGCGGTCGGTGGTGGCGGTGTCGGGGCCGCGTTCGAGGTGGGCGGCGAGTGCCGCCGGCGTGCGGCACGTGTAGAGGTCGGCGATCGGGACGTGGCGGTGCAGCCGGTCCGCCAGCACGGCCTGCAGCCCGGCGAGCAGCAGGGAGTCGCCGCCGATGGTGAAGAAGTCGTCGTGGACGCCGACGTTCTCCCGTCCGAGCACGTCCTCGTAGGCGGCGCAGATCTGGTGCTGTGCGGGCGTCGCGGGCGTGTCCTGGCCGGGGAGGTGGAGCCGGTGGCGGGCGCGGGTGGTGAGCGCGCGGCGGTCCAGCTTGCCGTTCGGGGTGAGCGGCAGCGACTCGACCGGTTCGATCAACGGGACCATGTGGCCGGGCAGCACGGACCGCAGGTGTGCCCGCAGTGCCGCCGGCCGGAGTTCTCCCCGCGGCACCACGAAAGCGACGAGACCGGTGCCGGTGGAGACGACCGCGCTGGTGCGGACGCCGGCGTGGCGGGCGAGGGCGTGCTCGATCTCGGCGGGCTCGATGCGGTGACCGCGGAGCTTGATCTGGCCGTCGACGCGGCCCAGGTGGTCGAGCACGCCGTCCTCGCGCCAGCGGGCGAGGTCGCCGGTGCGGTAGGTGGTGAACCGTTCGCCGTGCAGGTAGCCCTTGGCGACGCCGGGTCCGCTGATGTGCAGCTCTCCGGTGACACCGGGCGGGACGAGCCTGCCCAGCGCGTCGGTGAGGTGGATCCTGGTGTTCTCGATCGGGCGGCCGATCGGGGCGTCCCGGCCGGTGATCGGGTCGCTGATGGTGGCGCACACCGTGGCCTCGGTGGGGCCGTAGGCGTTGAGGAACCGCCGGTGCCGCGACCAGCGGGCGGCGAGGTCCGGCGGGCAGGGCTCGCCCGCCGCGGTGATCGTGGTGTCCCGTGGGATCGCGGTGTCCGGGAGGACGGCGAGGACGCTCGGCGGCAGCGTCACGTGCGTGATCCGCTCGCGGTGCAGGAGATCGCTCAGCGGGTCGCCGGGCCTGAGGTCGTGGGCGTCGGCGACGACCAGCGTGGCGCCGGTGAGCAGGGCACCGGCGATCTCCCAGAACGCGGCGTCGAAGCTCGGTGACGCCCATTGCAGGATTCGGGAACCCGCGGTGAGTTCCAGGGCCCGGCGTTGGGCGGTCACGAGGCCGGCGATGCCGCGGTGGGTCACCTCGACGCCTCTCGGCGTGCCGGTCGAGCCGGAGGTGTAGATCACGTACGCGGTGTCGTTCAGTCGCGGAAATGGTGGTTTTGTTGCTGTGGGGCGGAAATCCGGCAAGGAGTCGAGGGTCAGTTTCGCGTCCTGGAGCATGAGGGCGATGCGGTCGGGCGGGTAGTCCGGATCGATCGGGACGTACGCCGCTCCCGCTCTGGTGACCGCGAGCATGGCGATGACGAACTCGGGTGAGCGGCGCATCTTCAGCGCCACGAGGTCGCCGTTGACGACTCCGAGGTCTGCGAGGCGTTGGGCGTTGGTGTCGACCCGGTCGAGCAGCTCGGCGTAGCTGATGTCGTTGCCCTGGTGGGAGATCGCTGTCGCGGTGGGTGTCGTGGTGGCTTGGTGCTGGAAGAGCTCCGGCAGGGTCTGCTGCGGCACTTCGGTGTCGGTGGCGTTCCAGGTGCGGAGGCGGGCGTGTTCCTCGGGGTCCAGGGCGTCGATCTCGCCGACCTTCGTGTTCGCGCCGAGGGCTTCGACGATGCGGTTGAGGCGGCGCAGGATCGTGCGGACCTCGTTGTGCTCGAAGAGGTCCGGGCGGTAGTTGAGCCTGGCGGTGAGGTCGCGCCGGACGGCCAGCGACAGCGGGTAATGCGGGGCGTCGAGACTCTCGCAGTGCACTACTTCGTCCACTGTGGACTGAGGCCGGGATTCGAGGGTGGTGAGGGTGTCGAAGAGCTGGCCGAGCCCGGCTTCGCGCTGGATCTCGGCGAGTCCGACGTGGTGGTGCGGCAGGAGGGCGTGCTGCTCGTCGCGGACGCGTGCCAGCAGCTCGTGGGCGCTTTCGCCGGCGCTGAGGGTGATCCGCACGGGGATGGTGTTGATCAGGCAGCCGACGACGCGCTCAACGCCGGGCAGGTCGGCGGACCTGCCCGAGACCGTGGCGCCGAAGACGACGTCGTTCTTGCCGGTCATCGTGGCCAGCAGCAGCGCCCAGGCGGTCTGGATCACGGTGTTGAGGGTGACTCCCGCCTGGCGGGCGATGTCCGCGGTCGCGGCGGGAAGAGCGCCTTCGAGGCGGGCGTGGGGGCGGGTTCCCGGGCTCGTGGTGACCAGCGTGGGTTCGTCGAGGGTTTTCAGTGCCCTGCGCCAGGTGCCGGTCCTGGGCTGGTCGCGCAGCCAGGCGAGGTGGTGGTGGAACGGGTGCGGCGGTTCTTCGTTGCCGCCGAACAGGTCTTCGAGCAGCAGCGGGACCGACCAGCCGTCGAACAGCAGGTGGTGGCAGGTCAGCACGAGCACGTCGGGCTGGACGAGCGTGAAGCGCAGCAGCGGCGGGGTGGCGAGGTCGAAGGTGATCTCCCGGTCCGCCGCCAGGAAGGTCTCGAGGTCCTGACCGGTCTCCTGCCACGGGACCGCGACCCGCGGTTCGACGAACTGGACCGGGCCCGGCCGGAAACCTGCGCGCAGGGCGGGGTGGCGGGCGACGAGCCGGTCGGCGGCCTGGTGCAGCCGTGCCGCGTCCGGACCTCCCCTCAGGTGGAACACGAGCTGGACCAGGTAGCTGCCGGGCTCCAGAAGGGCGTGGAAGTACAGGCCTTCCTGCAGCGGGGTGAGCGGGAGTTCTCCGTCCGGGAGATCCGTGAGTCCGGTGTGCGGGACGTGGTGGATCTTGGTGGCGAGCGTGCGGAGGTCGTGGTCGAGGACGTCGCGGACGCTGAGCCGCAGGCCTTTCGCGCGGGCCCGGCTGACCAGCTGGATGGCGCTGATGCTGTCACCGTGGGGAATGAACTTGTCCTGTGGTGTCAGCTCTTCGCCGAGGACGTCCTTGACGAGGTCGCAGACGAGTTGCTCGGCCGGGGTTTTCAAAGCCGTGCGGTCGACCTTGCCGGCGTGGTTGCGCGGGAGGCCGTCGAGGTGCACGAACTCCGCCGGGACGAGGTAGTCCGGCAGGGTCTTCGCGAGTTCCTCGCGGAGGTTCTCCTTGTCGCTGACCACATATGCGACGAGACGGCCGTTGTGCGCGGTGACGGTGCAGTCACGCGTCAGGGGACGCAGTGCGGCCTCGACCTCTTCGAGCTCGACGCGATGGCCGCGGATCTTGACCTGGCGGTCGACGCGGCCGTGGAACTCCAGCGTGCCGTCCTCGCGCCGGGTGACCCGGTCGCCGGTGCGGTACCAGCCGCCTGCGAACCTGTCCGACTCGCGGCGGTGGTAGCCGAGGGCGAGCTGCCTGCCCGCGACGAGCAGCTCACCGTTCTCGATCTTCGTGCGCACGCCGGGGAACGGCGTGCCGATCGGCAACGGGCCGGTCGTGTCGGTGACCCTGTGGCGGCTGACGAAGACGGTGTTCTCCGTTGGACCGTAGGCGTTGTAGACCTCGATGCCGGGACAGGCGTCGAGAACGCGTTGTGCCGCCTCGGGTTTGACGACGTCACCGCCGGACCAGACCTCCTTCAGGCCGTTGAGCGCCTGTGGCCGTTCCTGGGCGACGAGGTGGAAGAGCGCTGCCGTGAGGAAAGCGGCGGTGATCCCGTGCTCGTTGATCTCGTGCTCGATGGTGGCGATGTCGACGTCGTGCTCGGGGAAGACGACCTGGCCGCCGTTGAGCAGCGGCACCCAGATCTCGTAGGTGGAGGCGTCGAACGCCGTGGACGCCAGCGCGAGCACTTTCCGGTGGTGCCGCCAGAAGTCCTGCTTCGCCATCGCCGCGACGCCGGCGTGACCGATCAGGACGCCCTTGGGCTGCCCGGTGGAGCCCGAGGTGTACATGACGTGGGCGACCTCGCCCGGCACCGGGACGGCCTCCCGGCGCACGAAGTCCTTGCGCGCCTGCGGCCACTCCCGGTCGATCGGCACGTACGCGGCGCCCGCCTTGAGCACCGCGAGGATCTCGACCACGTACTCGATCGAGCGCGGGGTGTCGACGACGACGAGGTCGTTCGGCCGGACACCCCGCGCGACCAGCTTGCGCGCCAAGGAGTTCGCGCGTGCGTCGAGCTCCCGGTAGGACACCCGCGTGGTCCCGCGGACCAGCGCGACGGCGTCCGGATCAACGGCGACGGAGGCGGCGAACAGCCGGGGCAGCGTACTCATCGCCCACTGCACGTCCGCCCGGTTGCGCCGGTTCGAGCCGAACGGCCAGTGGTAGCGCGGCAGCGACGAGCGGGCGACCGGTCAGCGCCGGCCCGGGATCAGCCCGGCCTCGACGACGGCCTTGCTCAGCGGCGTCGCCAGCTCGACGTACCGCTGCTTCTCCTGCTCCGACAACACGTCGTAGGCCGGCGCGTTCATGCGGTCGGTCTCGTCCTCGATGCTCTGCCGCAGCTCGCGTCCCTTCTCGGTCAGCAGCTGCTCGTCGTTCAGCAACCCGCGGCCGCGCAGGTCCTCCACCGTCTCGGCCCACTTCTCCTCAGGCCACGCACGCGTCTTGCGCAGCGTCTCGGCCGGGATCTCCCCCTCCGCCGCGTGCAGCACGAGCGCCTCGACACCGGTGATGTTGTGCCGCAGCAACGCCGCGAGGTGACCGTCACCCCGGAACTCGCGCAGCAACGTCTGCGCGTGCCACAGCTGCAACCGCGGCTCTTCCGGCCACGGCAGGCTCGCGTGCGCGGCGAAGAGCGTGCGCCCGCTCAGCATCTCGGTGGCCCGTTCGGCCGCCCGCCGGGCGAGGTCGGTGATCTCCTTGAGGTCGTCCGGCAGCACCTTGGCGAGAGCCTCGTCCGCCGCCTCCCGCCGCAGCCTCAGCATCTCCTGCGGGGACACCTTCTCCCACGCCTCGGGGATGCGGGCCCGGACCAGCGCGGGGTTGAAGTTGTAGAACGTCGAGATCACGACCTCGGCGCTGACGGGCCCGAGCGCGGCGGCCCGTGAAGCGAAGTAGCCACCGGGCCGGTCGAGCCCGGCGGCGGTGTACCTGCGGTCCGCCTCGGGGGCGAAGTAGATCATCGCGTGCACGGCTTCGAGCGAACGCCACAGAGTTCTGATCATGATGCCAACCTACTGCCGCGCGTGTGCGAGCCCCAGAAAATGTCAGACCCCTCTGCCAAGCTCCGTCACGTGGACCCGAACACCTTCTGGACCCTGATCGCCGACGCCCGCACCGCCGTCGCCGACCCGTCCGACGCCGACGCCGTGGCGTCCGCCGCCACAGCCCTGCTGGCGACCAGGCCGCCCGCGGAGATCGTGGCGGCCCAGCAGATCCTGTGGGACCTCTTGACGCACTCGTACCGCAACCCGCTGTGGGCCGCCGCCTACCTGATCAACGGCGGCTGCTCGGACGACGGCTTCGACTACTTCCGCGGCTGGCTGCTGACCTGCGGCCGGCCGGTCTTCGAGTCAGCCCTCGCCGACCCCGACTCCCTCGCCGCCTCACCGGCCGTGGTGGCGGCCGCCGAGTCCGGCGCGGAGCTCGAATGCGAGGCCGCCCTGCACATCGCCTGGGACGCCCACCTGGCCGCCACCGGCATGAAACTCCCGGAGGACGCCTTCACCATCGACTACCCGGAGCTCGACCCGGACTGGGACTTCGACTTCGACGACGGCGCCGAGCTGGCCGCCCGCCTCCCCCGGCTGGCCGCGCTGTTCGCGGCCTGAGCGCCTGTTCCGCACGGACCGGCGGTGTGCGCTCAGGAACGCCCGCGCGGACCTGCGATCAGCACGCCGAACGCCACGTGGTCCAGCCACTGCGGAACCTTCGGCAACGCTCGCAGCCGTACGTTGCGCCGCCCGATGACCTCCAGGTCGAGCGCCGCGATCAGCAGCCCGGCCACCGCGCCACCCACCGCACCCCGCACGTGGAGCCGCGTGAGCACGAACGCCCACCAGGCCGACACGGCCAGATGCACCGCCACGCCCGCACCGGCACCGCCGCCGACCAACGACCCTGCGGCTTTGGTGGCGCGCAACGGGTCGTCGCCGGTCGCCAGCGCGTGGACGGTCGACGGCACGCCGCTCAGCACGACGGCCGCGAGGAAGCGGCGCAGCGACGGGGTCATCGGCGCCGAGACGTCAGACAGTCGCCCACCACGACACCAAACGCCCGCACCGCCGTCTCCGCAACCCCACGCAATCGCCGACCACGACACCAAGCCGCCTCACCGCCGACGCCGCGACCTCAGGTAGTCGCTCACCACCGCGGCACCCAGCCCGTCCTCGTCCGGCGACACCACGCGCCCACCGCCCCGCCGCGCCACGATGTCGACGAACGCCGCCAGCCTGGGGTCGTCGCCCAGCTTGAACACCGAGATCGTCGCCCCGAGCCGGGCCAGGGCGTCCACCTCGTTCAGCGTCTTCGTCAGCGTCCGGGGCAGCGGCGGGTAGTTGAACTCCGCGTCGCCCTCGGGCTCCAGGTGTGCGGTGGGCTCGCCGTCGGTCACCACCAGCACCACGGGCTGGGCATCGGGGTGCCGGCGCACGTGCCGGCCCGCCAGCAACAACGCGTGGTGCAGGTTCGTGCCCTGTTCCCACACGCCCTCGAGCGCCGTGAGCTGACCGATGTCCACGGCCTCGGCGTAACGGCCGAACGTCACCAGCTGCAAGGCATCGGTGCGGAAACGGGTGCGCACGAGGTGATGCAGGGCAAGCGCCGTGCGTTTCATCGGCACCCAACGGCCGTCCTGCACCATAGACCAGGACGTGTCCACGCACAGTGCGACGGCCGCGCGCGTGCGGTGTTCGGTTTCGGAGACCTCCAGGTCGACCACGTCCAGCGACATGGAGCCCGACCGCAGCACGGCGTTGCGCAGGGTTCGGGGGACGTCCCAGGGTTCGGTGTCGCCGAACTGCCAGGGGCGGGTCGAGCCGATCAGCTCGCCCGCGGCGCCGGCGGAGACGGTGTCGCGGGATCCCTGCGAGGAGCGCAGCTGGTCGACGACGCCGCGCAGCGCGGTCTCGCCCAGGCGGCGCAGGGCTTTCGGGGTCAGCCGGAGCGAGCCGTCCGGGGCGCGTTCCAGGATGTTCTGCTGGCGCAGCGCCTTCTCCAGCTCGGCCAGCCGGCGGGCGTCGACCGATGCCGACTCGCCCAGCTGGCGTTCGAGGGCCTCCAGGTCGATGTCCTCCAGGCGGGCGCCCGGATACGACTGGCCGAGCTGCTCGGCCAGCGCGTCCAGCTCGGCCAGGTCCGCCATCGCCTGCGCGCCCTCGCCCAGGCCCAGCGGGTCCTGGCCGCGGAAGCGCGCGGACGACGTCCAGTCCTCGCCCGGACGCAGCCGCTGCAGCAGTGAGTCCAAAGTGGACAACTGTGCGCCGATGCCGCCGAAGGCCTGCTGCGACAACGCGGCCAGCTCGGCCCGCTGGGCTTCGGTCATCGAGTTCATCATGCGTTGCGCGGCCGCCGAACGGGCCGCCAGCGCGTCGATCAGCTCGTCGACGTTGCGCGGGTTCTCCGGGAAGAACTCGCCGTGCTTGCGCATGAAGTCGCCGAACAGCCGCGGGGTGTCCGGCGAACCGGCCGCGTGCGCTTCGAGCAGCGAGTTCAGGTCGCGCAGCATCCGCTGGATCCGGCGGACGTCGTCGGAGTCCACATTGGACAGCGCTTCCTTCATGCCCTGGAAGCGCTGGTCCAGCAGCTCACGGCCGAGCAGCTCGCGGATCTGCTCGAACGCGGACCGCGCCTCGGACGAACGCCAGTCGTAGGACGACAGCTCCTGCACGGCCGCGGCGGTGCCCGGAGGCAGGGCGTCGAGCTGGGCCTCGCGGAAGCGCGCGTCGTCGGACGGGTCCGGGAACAACGCCCGGCGCTCAGCCGAAAGAGCCTCGTCCAGCAACCGGCGGACCTCGGACAACGTGCCGTCCAGCCGGTGCCGGCGCTGGATCGAGGCACGGCGCTGCCACAGCCGCGACGTCAGGTCGTCCAGGCCGCGCGTGCCGTCGACGCCGCGGCGCAGCAGCTCGCGCAGAGCGGCCGACGGCGACGCGCCCTCCATGATCTCGCGGCCGAGCTCGTCGACGGCCGCACGCAGGTCCACGGGCGGCGCCAACGGGTCGGCGCCCCCGCTCCAGCGTCCGTAGCGATACCTCATGGGCGATACCTCATCCGTACACCGCTCGATCGTCGTCGTCCGAGGACTTCGCCAGGTGGCGCGTCAGGTACAGCGACTCCAGCGCCAGCTCGACGGCGGAGGCGATGCGGCCGACCGGGTCCTTCGGGCCCGCGCCCATCCGTGCCGCCACCTCGTGCAGGATCGGCAGCTCCGGCAGGGCGGCCAGCAGGTCGCCGGCGTGCACGCGGTCACCCGTGGCGACCGGGTGGCCGTCCGAGACGACCTCGGCCAGCGCGCGGAGGTTCAGCCCGGCCAGGCGGGCGCGCGCGGTGTCGGCGATCGAGCGGCGCAGCAGGTGCACGAGCACCTCGTCCTCGCGCCCCTCCTCCCCCGCCTCGAACTCCAGCTTGCCGCGCAGCACGTCCGGCACCGACTGCAGGTCGACCGGACGGGCGATCGCGGGCGTCTCACCGATCAGCGCGGAACGGCGAAGTGCCGACGCCGCAACGGTTTCCGCCGCCGCGACGGCGAAGCGGGCGGAGACGCCGGAACGCTGGTCGATGGACGACGACTCGCGCAGGTGGCGCACGAAGCGAGCGATGATCTCCAGCAGGTGGTCGCCCACCTCGGCGACGAGGTCGGCCTCCTGGCGGACCAGGTCCACCTCGGCGTCGACCTCCAACGGGTAGTGCGTGCGCACCTCGGCGCCGAAGCGGTCCTTGAGCGGCGTGATGATGCGGCCGCGGTTCGTGTAGTCCTCGGGGTTCGCGGTGGCCACCAGCAGCACGTCCAGCGGCAGGCGCAGCGTGTAGCCGCGGACCTGGATGTCGCGCTCCTCCATCACGTTCAGCAGCGCGACCTGGATGCGTTCGGCCAGGTCGGGCAGCTCGTTGATGGCGATGATGCCCCGGTGGGCGCGCGGCAGCAGGCCGTAGTGGATCGTCTCCGGGTCGCCCAGCGACCGGCCTTCGGCGACCTTCACCGGGTCGACGTCGCCGACCAGGTCACCGACGGACGTGTCGGGCGTCGCGAGCTTCTCGGCATAGCGCTCGTCGCGGTGCCGCCACACCACCGGCAGGTCGTCGCCGAGCTCGGCGGCGCGCCGCCGCGACTCGGGCGTGATCGGGTCGAGCGGGTGTTCGCCCAGCTCGGAGCCCTCGATGACGGGCGTCCACTCGTCGAGCAACGACACCAGGGTGCGCAACAGACGGGTCTTGCCCTGACCGCGCTCACCGAGCAGGACGACGTCGTGGCCTGCCAGCAGCGCGCGTTCCAGCTGCGGGAGCACCGTGCGGTCGAACCCGACGATGCCGGGCCACGGGTTGCGCCCCTCGCGCAGGGCCGCGAGGAGGTTCTCCCTGATCTCGGTCTTGACGCCGCGCGGCAGGTGCCCGGCGGCGCGCAGTTCGCCCGCCGTGCGGGCCAGGTTCTGGGTCACGCAGACGACGCTACGCACCGAATCAGGACCCGTCGACGTGGAGCGACTCCAGCCCCGCAGTTTCGCGATCCGCCGGGTCCGCGGCCTGCGCGTGCAGGACAATGCGGGGCGATGAGCAACTGTGTTGATTTCAAGTGGGCGCCGTCTCCGGCGGACTGGCGGGCCAGCCTGCGGGCGATGGTGCCGATGTTCCGGTGGGCGCCGTGGTTCGCGCTCGCACTGGGCGTGTTCTCGCTCGTGCTCCTGTTCGGCTTCGACGGCATGGTTCCCGCGGCGGTGTTCGGCCTCGTGTGCGCGCTGGTCATCGGGTTCATGGAGCCCGTCGCGGTGTGGTGGCGGTTCTCGTCCGACGAGATGATCAGCCGGACCGTGGTGGGCAGCGCGGACGACCAGTCGTTCCGGATGGCCGTGGGCCACGCGGTGCGCGAGGAGATCGTCTGGGACGAGCTGCCGGCCTGGACCGAGACGCGGCAGGGTTTCGTGCTGGAGACGCTGGACGGGGGCGCGGCGTCGTTGTCCGTGCCGCACCGGGCGTTCGCGTCCGATGAGGACCGCACGTCGTTCCGGGCGCTGCTCGAGCAACACATCGGTCCCGGCAAGTAGGTGTCTCGGATCGGGCACACCGGGTGGGGCTGCCGGGGCATCGCCACGTAATCTCGTCGGCGTGTCCTGTGCGAGTGCCACGCTGGTCGTGTGGACGTCGGGATGGCTGCACGGTCTGGCCGCCTCCGACGACGTCCTCGACGCCCTGCACACGTGGGCCGAGCAGCACGAGGTGGTCGCCGACGACGACGGCACCGCCACGGCGCTCGACCTCCCCGGTCCCGACGAGGCCCCGGTGGGCCCCGCCCTGCTGCTGGCCGCCCTGCGGCGCGCGGGCGCGACCTCGGCGCGGCTCGCGTTGCCGATTCCCGGCGACGTCCGCGGCCTCGGCGGCAAAGGACCGCTCTCGACCTGCGCGTTGCGCTCCGGTGAGGCACTCGTGATCCCGTCCGTGCACGTCGGCCTGGTGCCGAAGATCGTGGCCGACGGCGTCATGCGCTGGACGGTGTTCGACCTGCCGTCGTCCAACGGCCTGGAGCACATCCCGATCGGCGAGGCCGAGCACGGCCTGGGCGCCGCCCTGCGCGAGGCGACCGCCGCCCTGGCGTCCCTCGACGTGGCCAAGCACCGCCCGAACGTGCGCAAGGAGATCACCGACCTGGCCGCCGCGAACTCACACCTGCCGTGGCCGGACGCGATGCCGCCGCGGGCTTTGCGCGTGCTGCAGCGTGCCGCCGAGGTCGACGCGATCCTGTCCGTGGCGCGTTCGGACGCGCCGGGTGGCGCGATGTCGGCGTCGGCGATGAGCGCGCGCACCGACGCGCTCAAGCCGGTGTCGGAGGCGGTGCGGCGGGCGCGCTGTGCCGCGGTCGATGAGGCCGTGCGGGTGCTCGCCGACACGGGTGCCGGTCGGCACTAAGGCGTCCGCCTCCGCAGCGTCACGGCGCCGAGCACCAGCGCCAGCAGCCCGCACGCGGCCACGATCACGAGGTTGCGCACGAGCTCGCCGGTGATCTCGCTCGACGTCGTCACGGCCGTGAGCGCGTCGACCGCGTACGACAACGGCATGACGTTGGACAGCCATTCCAGCACGGTCGTCATGGACGAACGCGGCGCGAACAGCCCGCACAACAACACCTGCGGCATGACGAACAACGGCATGAACTGCACGGCCTGGAACTCCGTGCGGGCGAACGCGCTCGCGAACAGCCCCAAAGCCGTGCCCAGCAACGCGTCCAGGCCCGCGATCACGACCAGCAGCCACACCGAGCCGCCGATCTCCAGGCCCAGCCACGTCAGCGAGAGGCCGACGGCGACCAGCACCTGCACGAGCGCGACGACGCCGAACGCCAGCGCGTAGCCGAACAGCAGGTCGAGCTTGCCGATCGGCATGGTCATCAGCCGTTCCAGCGTCGCCGTCGTGCGTTCGCGCAAGGTCGTGATCGACGTGACGATGAACATGATCGCGAACGGGAAGACCGCCAGCAGCGCCGGCGCGGCACGGCTGAAGGCGGCCTCGGAGTTGAAGACGAACCGCAGCAGGATCAGCAGCAGCGACGGCATCAGCACCATCAGGGCGACGGTGCGGCGATCGTGCCGGAACTGGTTGAGGATCCGCGCGGTCGTGGCCAGCAGGATCGACGTGTTCACGCTGCCTCCTTCGCCCGGACCAGCGACAGGAACGCCTGTTCGAGGTCGTGGGTGCCGGTCTCGGCGAGCAGCGCGTCCGGCGAGGAGTCGGCCAGCAGCTCGCCGTCACGCATCAGCAACAGACGTTCGCAACGAGCGGCCTCGTCCATCACATGGCTGGAGACCAACAACGTGACACCGCGCGCGGCCAACGAGCGGAACAACGTCCACAGCTCGTCACGCAGCAACGGGTCGAGACCGACCGTCGGCTCGTCGAGCACGAGCAGCTCGGGCCTGCCGAGCAACGCGACGGCCAGGCTCGTCCGGGACAGCTCACCACCGGACAAAGAGGACACGAGCTGCGACTCGTGACCGCCCAGCCCGACCTCGTCGATCACCCGCGGCACGTCGGACCTGGGCGCGCGCAGCACGGCGCAGAAGTAGCGGAGGTTCTCGGCGACGGTCAGGTCCGCGTACACCGAGGGGCTCTGGGTCGCGTACCCGATGCGGTCGCGCAGGCCGGGACTGCCGGCGGGCGAGCCGAGCACCGTCACCGACCCGCCCGAGACGATCTGCACGCCCACGACCGAGCGCATCAGGGTGGTCTTGCCGCAGCCGGACGGGCCCAGCAGCCCGGTGACACTGCCCCGCGGGATCGAGCAGCTCACATCCCGCAGGACCAGACGCTTGCCCCGGTGCACCCGGAGCCCGGTGACCTCGACGGCCCCAGAAATCGGCGCGGAACTGGTCATACCCCAATTCTTCGCCCGTTGAAAAAGCCCTGTCTAGGCTCGGACCGGCCTCTTGACCGGTTCGCAACACAGCGGCGCACACGGCGCGCCGTTCACCGTGCACCCCGCGGCCACGAACTCGGAGAGCTTCCGCGCGGGCACGCCCTCGGTGTGCTCCGCGACCAGCTCCACGACGAGCTCGGCGAAGCGCGGGTCCGAGTTCGGCGTGGCGGCACGCGCGAACTCCATGCCCAGCTCGGCGGCCCGCTCACGGGCCTCGGTGTCGAGGTCCCACACGACCTCGAGGTGGTCGGACACGAACCCGATCGGGCACACCACGACACCCGTGACGCCCTTGGCGTGCAACGCGTCGATGTGGTCGACGATGTCGGGCTCCAGCCACGGGATCTGCGGCGGGCCGGACCGCGACTGCCACACCACGTCGTACTCGGTGACGCCCAGCTCGGCGGCGACCAGGCGTGAGGCCTCGACGACCTGGCGCGAGTAGCGGTAGCCACCCTCCTCGGGCGGGCCGGCGGCCTTGTCCGCGGACACCGGCACCGAGTGCGCGGTGAAGACGAGCCGGTACTGGCCCGACACCGTCTTCGCGGCCTCGCGCACACCGTCGGCGAACGCGGAGATGAACAGCGGGTGGTCGAAGAACTGGCGCAGCTTCACCAGTTCGGGGCCGTCCGGCACGGCCCGCAGCGCCCGCACGATGTCCTCGTCGTACTGACGGCACGCGGAATAGCCGCCGTACGCGCTCGTCGGGAACACCAGAGCGCGCTTGACGCCGTCGGCCTTCATCTGCGCGACGGTGTCCTCGACCATGGGGTGCCAGTTGCGGTTGCCGAAGTAGATCGGCAGCTCGAAACCGGTGGCGCGCACCGCTTCCATCGCCTCGAGGTTCAGGCGGTTGATCGGCGACACGCCGCCGAAGTGCTGGTAGTGGGCCTCGACCTCGTCCAGCCGCTCCGGCGGCACGCCACGTCCGCGGACCACGTTCTCCAGGAAGGGGCGGACGTCCTCGGGACCCTCTGGCCCACCGAAGGACAACCAGAGCAGCGCATCGAAACTCACCGCCCCATCCAATCAGACGCCGAACCGGCTCACACGACGAGCCGATGTGACGTCAGAGACCGAGGAAGTGCACCCCGCCGTCGACGAACACCATCGAGCCCGTGGTGGCCGGGAACCAGTCGGACAGCAGGCCGCACACCGACTTCGCGACCGGCGTCGGGTCGTCGACGTCCCACGACAGCGGAGCCTTCTCGCCCCACATCTTCTCCAGCTCCGAGAAACCGGGAATGGACTTCGCGGCCATGGTCCGCACCGGACCGGCCGAGATCAGGTTCACGCGGATGCCGTCCGGGCCGAGGTCGCGCGCCATGTAGCGGTTGATCGACTCGAACGCCGCCTTCGCCGCGCCCATCCAGTTGTAGGCGGGCCACGCCTGACGGGCGTCGAAGTCGAGACCGACGACCGACGAGCCGTGCGACAGCAACGGGCGCACAGCCGCCACGAGAGCCTTGTAGGAGTACGCCGACACGTGCATCGCGACCGAGACGTCCTCCCACGGCGCGTCCATGAACGGCGCGCCGAGGCAGCTCTGCGGGGCGAAGCCGATGGCGTGCACGACACCGTCGAGGCCGTCGACGTGCTCGCGGACGCGGTCGGCCAGCGTGTCCAGGTGCTCCTGGTTCTGCACGTCGAGCTCGACCACGGGCGCGGGCTTGGGCAGGCGCTGGGCGATGCGCTGCACGAGGCTCATCCGGCCGAACCCGGTCAGCACGACCTCGGCGCCCTGCTCCTGGGCGACGCGTGCGACGTGGAAGGCGATCGACGCGTCGGTGATCACACCGGTGATCAGCAGTCGCTTGCCTTCGAGCAGTCCGGTCACTTGATCCAACCCTTTCCCGAGAACAACAAAACCGTCAGTGGCCCATGCCGAGGCCGCCGTCGACCGGCAGCACGGCACCGTTGATGTAGCCCGCCTCGTCGGCCGCGAGGAACGTGACGGCGCGCGCGATCTCGTCGGCCGCGCCGTAGCGACCGGCCGGGATCTGCTTGAGCGCCGCCTCGCGGACCGCCTCGGGCAGCTCGGCGGTCATGTCCGTGGTGATGAAACCGGGCGTGACGACGTTCGCGGTGATGTTGCGCGAACCGAGCTCCAGCGCGATCGAGCGCGCCATGCCGACCATGCCCGCCTTGGACGCGGCGTAGTTGACCTGACCGGCGCCACCGGTGAGGCCCACGACGGACGAGATGAAGACGATGCGACCGAACTTCTTGCGCAGCATGCCGCGGGAGGCGCGCTGGGCGAACCGGAACGCGCCGGTCAGGTTCGCGTCGACGACCTGGGTGAACTGCTCCTCGCTCATGCGCAGCAGCAGCGTGTCCTGGGTGATGCCCGCGTTGCAGACCAGCACCTCGACGGGGCCGTGCGCGGCCTCGACCTCGGTGAAGGCGGCGTCGATCTCCTCCGAGTTCGTCACGTCGCACTTCACGCCGAGCAGGCCTTCGGGAGCGCCGGACCCGCGGTGGGTCACCGCGACCTTGTCGCCCTGCGCGGCGAACGCCCGCGCGATGGCGAGGCCGATGCCGCGGTTGCCTCCGGTGACCAGAACGGACCGACTCACTAGCTCTCCCTGCGATCGCTGCTGGTTGACCGGGTGAGGCTATCGGCTACCGGCAGGTAGACCGGTATCGGCGCAAGCCATGTCACATCCATCCGGGCATGATCGGGTGATGCGGGCCTTTCTCGATCAACTCCGCCGTCACGTGGACGGCGACGTACTCGACGACCCGGCGAGCCGGGCCCTGTACTCGGCGGACGCGTCGAACTACCGGCACGTGCCACGGGTGATCATCCGCCCGCGCACGCCCGGCGCGGTAGGGGCCGCTGTGGCACTGGCCGCCGAGCACCGCGTGCCGGTCACCAGCCGCGGCGCCGGGACGTCGATCGCGGGCAACGCGTGCGGCACCGGTCTGGTGATCGACTTCAGCCGGTACCTCAACGCGATCGAGATCTCCGGCGACCGGGCGTTCGTGCAGCCCGGCGCGGTGCTCGACCAGGTGAACTCGCGGGCCGGCGAGTACGTCTTCGGGCCGGACCCGTCCACACACTCGCGGTGCACCATCGGCGGGATGATCGGCAACAACGCGTGCGGCGCGCACTCGGTGAAGTGGGGCAAGACCAGCGAGAACGTCGCGAACCTGCACGTGCTGACCGCCGACGGCCGCACGTTCGACACCACGAACCCGCCCGCGTTCGACCTGCCCGCCTACGACCCGGCGTGGTTCCCGCAGCTGGGCCGCCGGGTCAGCGGATACGCCCTGGACGCCCCGACGCTGACCCAGCAGCTCGTCGGCACCGAGGGCACCTGCGTCGTGGTGCTGGGCGCCGAGCTGAAGCTCGTGCGCCGCCCGGAACGCCGCATCCTGGTCGTGCTCGGGTTCGCGGACACCTACGCCGCCGCCGACCACGTCACGCAGATCGAGGACGCGCTCGCGGTCGAGGGCATCGACGAGGCGCTGGTCCGCAGCGTCCGCACCCGTCCCGACCTGCCGGAAGGCCGCAGCTGGCTGTTCGTCGAGGTCGAGGACCACCCGGAACGCGTCGCCAGGATCGCGAAGAACTCGATGATCATCCACGACCCGGCGCACCAGCGGGCGCTGTGGCGGATCCGCGAGGACGGCGCCGGGCTCGCCACCCGGATGCCCGACGGCGGCGAGGCGTGGTCGGGCTGGGAGGACGCGGCGGTGCCACCCGAACGGCTCGGCACCTACCTGCGCGAGTTCGACCGGCTGCTCGCCCGGCACGGCCGGCGCGGCATCACCTACGGCCACTACGGCGAGGGCTGCCTGCACGTCCGCATCGACTTCGACCTCGCGCACGGCTACCGCGAGTTCCTGCAGGACGCCGCCGACCTGGTGGTGAGCCACGGCGGCTCGCTGTCGGGCGAGCACGGCGACGGCCAGGCCCGGTCCGAGCTGCTCGGCCGCATGTACCCGCCCGCGGCGCTGGAGGCGTTCCGGCGGTTCAAGCACGCGTTCGACCCCGGCGACCTGCTCAACCCCGGCCGGATCGTCGAGCCGCTCAAGCTCGACGACGACCTGCGGATTCTCGTGGCGCCACCCCGGATCCCGACCAGGGCGGAGTTCGCGGCCGACACCCGGCGGTGCGTGGGCGTCGGCAAGTGCCTCAACACCACGGGCGGCGTGATGTGCCCCAGCTACCGGGTCACCCGCGAGGAGAAGCACTCGACGCGCGGGCGAGCGCATCTGCTGTTCGAGATGCTCTCCGGTGACGTGATCAAGGACGGCTGGCGCTCGCCCGAGGTCGCCGAGGCGCTCGACCTGTGCCTGGGCTGCAAGGGCTGCAAGCGCGACTGCCCGGTCGACGTCGACATGGCGAGCTACAAGGCGGAGTTCCTGCACGAGCACTACAAGGGACGGTTGCGGCCGCGTTCGCACTACGCGATGGGCTGGCTGCCGACGTGGCTGAAGTACGGGCTGGTCAACAGGTTCACGGCCCAGTTCGCCCGGTTCGCGGGCATCACGCCCGAACGCTCGTTGCCCGTCCCGGCCACTCCCCTGGTCCGGCAGCTGCACCCGCTCGGCGAGGGTGATCCGGTGCTGCTGTTCCCGGACACGTTCACGAACTTCTTCGAGCCGGGCATCGGCCTCGACGCCGCGAACGTGCTGGCACACCTGGGAAACCGGGTCGAGATCCCGTCCGCGAACGTCTGCTGCGGACTGACGTGGCACTCGACCGGGCAGCTCGCCAAGGCCCGCCGCGTCGTCGAACGCACCGCCCGCGCGCTGCTGCCGTGGACCAGCCTGGGCGTGCCGGTGATCGGGCTGGAGCCGAGCTGCACGGCGTTCCTGAAGACCGAGGCGCCGAAGCTGTCCGACGACCCGGCGGTGCGCGCGCTCGCCGACGCCACGCAGACGTTCGCGTCGCACGTCGCGCCGAAACTGCCCTCACTGGAGGGTGCGCGGGAAGCCGTGGTGCAGACGCACTGCCACCAGTACGCGGAACTGGGCTTCGAGGCCGACCGCGAGGCGATGACCAGGGCGGGCGTCGCGCCGAAGGTCGTCGAGGGCTGCTGCGGCCTGGCCGGCAACTTCGGGTTCGAGCAGGGCCACTACGACGTGTCGATCGCGTGCGCCGAGCAGGACCTGCTGCCCGCCCTGCGCGCGAACGAGGACGCGCTGGTCATCGCGGACGGGTTCAGCTGCCGCACGCAGATCCGCCACACCACCGACCGGCGGCCGGTCCACCTGGCCACCGTGCTCGCGACCCGGCTGGGTGTGATTAACCGCTGACTAACCGGTCCCGTTCAGTCTCGTGCGCATGCAGAAGAAGATTGGTGCCGTCGTGCTGGCGGCCGCGGCGGTAGCGCTGAGCTTCACGGGCCAGGCGCAGGCCGAGACGAACCCGTCGTGTTCGAGCGTCACCCAGATCGGCGCCACGGCGTACCTCAAGAGCGGCAGCACGACCATCGCCTCGGTCAAGCAGTTCAAGGGCTGCGGCAAGAACTGGGGCTACGTCTACGTGTGGGACTCCTGGCGCGCCAACCACCGCACGTACCGGCTCTACGCCGGTGTCCAGGTCCGCGGTGCCGAGTTCCCGAGCGGCTACAACAGCGTCGAGAACAAGCAGGAGCTGTGGTCGTACGGCACGGACACGCTCGACAAGTGCACCAAGGGGTACGGCTCCATCTGGGCGTCGTCCTACGACGACGGTGTCGAGACCGAGGAGCGCTGCTGACATGAAGAAGATCGGTGCCGCCGTGCTGGCGGCTGCGGCGGTAGCGCTGAGCTTCACGGGACAGGCGCAGGCCGAGACGAACCCGTCGTGCTCCAGCGTCACCCAGATCGGCCCCACGGCGTACGTCAAGCACGGCAGCGCGACCATCGCCTCGGTCAAGCAGTTCAAGGGCTGCGGCAAGAACTGGGGCTACATCTACGTGTGGGACTCCTGGCGCGCCAACCACCGCGACTACATCCCCACTGCCGCGATCCAGGTGCGCGGCGCCGAGTTCCCGACCGGCGACCGGCAGGGCTCGCGCGGCCAGCAGGAGGTGTGGTCGTACGGCACGGACACGCTGGACAAGTGCACCAGGGGATGGGGCGATCTGGTTGCGGAGTCCTACATCGAAGGTGCCCAGACCCAGGAGCGCTGCTGACATGAGGAAGATCGGTGCCGCCGTGCTGGCGGCCGCGGCGATCGCCGTGACGTTCACGGGCGCGGCGCAGGCCGAGACCAGCCCGTACTGCAGCTCGGTCACGCAGATCGGCGCCACGAAGTACATCAAGTCGGGCGGGGAGACCGTCGCCTCGGTCAAGCAGTTCAAGGGCTGCAACAAGAACTGGGGCTACACCTACGTCTGGGACTCGTGGAAGGCCGCCCACGGCAGCAGGTTCCTGGCCGCCGCGGGCATCATGACGCGCAGCAGCGGGGAGCCGCTGGGCTACGGCGGTGCCCCCGAAGGCGTCCAGGAGGCGTGGTCGACCGGCTCGAACACGCTGTCCGTCTGCACCCGCGGGTACGGCTCGGTGATCATGCGCAACGGCGGCTCGTACTACGGCGAAACCGAGGAGCGTTGCTGACATGAGGAAGCTGAGCGCGGTCGTGCTGACCGCGGCCACGATCGCCCTGACGTTCACCGGCGCGGCGCACGCCGAGACGAACCCGAGGTGCGGCAGCGTCACGCAGATCGGCGCGACCAAGTACCTCAAGTCGGGCAACGACACCGTCGCCTCGGTCAAGCAGTTCAAGGGCTGCGGCAAGAACTGGGGCTACATCTACGTCTGGGACTCGTGGAAGGACAAGCACCCCGGCTTCGACGCCAGCGTGGCGATCATCACCCGCGACAGCGACGGTGAGATCGACACCGGCAGCGGTGCGCGGGGTCAGCAGGAGGTGTGGTCGCGCGGCGCCAACACGCTGCAGTTCTGCACCCGTGCCTACGGCCACGTGTTCGTCGGGTCGAACAGGTACGACGGCATGACCGAGGAACGCTGCTAGGACGGGGAAAACGGAGGGCGGTCGCCGCATGACCGCCCTCCGCATGGCCTGCTAGTCGCGGTCGAGCACCGAGTCCTTCGAGGTCTCGCGCATGAACCCGTAGACCAGCAGCGAGATCAGCACACACCCGGCGACGTAGTAGAAGAACACCTTCTCCATCCCCGCCTGCTTGAACCACAGCGCCACGTACTCCGCGGTGCCGCCGAAGATGGCCACCGTCAGCGCGTACGGCAGGCCGACGCCCAGCGCGCGGATGTTCGTCGGGAACAGCTCGGCCTTCACGATCGCGTTGATCGACGTGTAGCCGGTGACGATCACCAGGCCGCCCAGCATCAGCAGGAACGCCGGGAACGCCTCGGACGTGCGCGCCAGCGTCGACAGCAACGGCACGGTCGCGAGCGTGCCCAGCACGCCGAACCCGAGCAGCAGCGGGCGGCGGCCGATCCGGTCGGACAGCGCGCCCGCGACCGGCTGCAGCACCACGAACACCAGCAGCGCGGCGAAGTTGATCCAGCTGACGGTGGCGGCGTCGATCTTGCTCGTGTTCACCATGAACTTCTGCAGGTAGGTCGTGTAGGTGTAGAACGCGACCGTGCCGCCCAGGGTGAGGCCGACGACGAGCAGGCACTCCTTGGGGTGCTTCAGCAACGCCTTGAACGTGCCCTTGTCGGGGTTCGTCCTCTGCTGCTCGAAGTTCTCCGACTCGTCCATGCCGCGGCGCAGCCACATCACGATGATCGCGCCGGTCGCGCCGATCACGAACGCGATCCGCCAGCCCCACGCCGACATCTCGGGCTTGGACAGGAACTGCTGCAGGACGATCTGCACGCCCAGCGCCACGAGCTGCCCGGCCGTCAGCGTCACGTACTGGAAGCTCGAGTAGAAACCGCGCCGGGCGGGAGAGGCCACTTCGGACAGATAGGTCGCCGAGGTCGCGTACTCACCGCCGACCGACAGGCCCTGCAGCAACCGCGCGAGCACGAGCAGGATCGGCGCCGCCACACCGATCGTGGCGTACGACGGGGTCAACGCGATGATCAGCGAACCCAGCGCCATGAGCGTGACGGACAACGTCAGCGCGCTGCGACGGCCGTGCCGGTCGGCGTAACGGCCGAGCAGCCAGCCGCCCAGCGGCCGCATGAGGAAGCCCACCGCGAACACGGCAGCGGTGTTGAGCAGCTGCGCGGTCTGGTCGCCCTTGGGGAAGAACGCCGCCGCGAAGTAGATGCTGAACGCGGTGTAGGCGTACCAGTCATACCACTCGATGAGATTGCCCACCGACCCACGCAGCACGTTCGCCACCACACGGCGCTCGCTGCTCTTCTCCTGAACGACTGTCATGCCGGACACCATCTCGGGCTGTCGTCCCCGTCACAACCTGGGCGAAGTCTTCTTTACATTCACTTAGGCGCGTCGTCGCGCACCGGAAACAACCTCATGGGGCGATACTTCTCCCATGCGGGTGCTGCTGGTCGAAGACGACGACGGTGTCGCCGACGCCCTGGTGGAGGCGCTGCGGGCGAACGGCCACCGGCCCGTGCGCGTGCGCAGGGGTGCCGACGCGCTGATCGCCCACCGCGACGCCGACGTGGTGCTGCTCGACCTCGGCCTGCCCGACCAGGACGGCCTGGAGGTGCTGCGCAAGCTCCGCAGGATCGACCCGGTACCGGTGCTCGTGCTGACCGCCCGCGGCGACGAGCGGACCGTCGTGCGCGGGCTGCGCCTGGGCGCCGACGACTACCTGGTCAAACCGGTGCGGCTGGCCGAACTGCTGGCCCGCATCGACGCGGTGGCCCGGCGCAGTGCCGCCCGCGCGCAGGAACCCGGCGACGTCGTGCGGGTGTCCGATGTGGAGATCGACCTGCAGAGCCGTCAGGTCCTGGTCGGCGGGCGCGAGATCTCGTTGACCACCAAGGAGTTCGACGTGCTCGCGGTGCTCGCGCGCCGGCCGGGCACCGCGGTGAGCCGCCAGCAGCTGATGGACGAGGTGTGGGGCAACGCCTTCGTGGCGGTCTCCCGGACGTTGGACGTCCACCTGACGCAGTTGCGCGCGAAGCTCGACCGGCCGGGCCTGCTGCACACGATCCGCGGTTTCGGCTACCGGCTCGGTGAATAGATGCGGCAACGGCTTCTGGTGGTGCTGCTGCTGTTCTCCCTGTCGGCGGTCACCGCGTTCGCCCTGCCGCTGCTGATGAGCACCGCCTCCGAGCGCACCCAGCAGTTCGTGATCAGCCGCACCGCCGACCTCGACCGCTTCGCCACCCTGCCCGCCGACGCCGTGGTGTCCGAGGCGTTGCGGTACAACGAGATCTACGGCGAGGAGGTCGTGGTCGTCACCGCGGCGGGCGAGCCCGTCGTCGAGGCGGGCATGAAGGCCGCCGACGTCTCCGCCCAGATCGACGCCGCCCTGCGCAACCAGCCGGCCGCGCCCGTGCCGACCGTCCTGCCCTGGACCGGCGGCGACGTCCTGTTCGCCCGCCCCGTCGGCACCGGCACGAAGGTCGCGGGCGCCGTGGTGCTGCGGGCGTCGACCCGCGTGGCGGCCCTGGAGGTGGCGCGACGCTGGGCGTTGGTGCTGGCAGGAGCCCTGCTGGCGGCCTGCGCGTGCGTGCTGCTGGCGCTGGTCGTCGCCCGCTGGCTGCTGCGGCCGCTCAAGGAGCTCGACCGGGGCGTGCGGGCGGTCGCCGAGGGCCAGCGCCGCACCCACGTCGCCGACACCGCCGGACCGGCCGAGCTGCGCGCGTTGTCCGAGTCGTTCAACCGCATGTCCGACGCCGTCGCCGAGGCCGCCGACCAGCAACGCCGCCTGATCGCCGACGCCTCCCACCAGCTGCGCAACCCGATGGCCGCGCTGCGGCTGCGCGTGGACATGCTGCCGTCCAACGGCTCGCTGCTCACCGAGGTGGAACGGCTGGAGTCGTTGCTGGACGGTCTCCTGGCCCTGGCGTCGGCGGAGAGCACCGCCACCGAACGCGCGGCGGGCGGCGTCGAACCCGAGCTGGCCGACCTGCAGGTCGTGGCGCACGACCGGGTCGACGCGTGGCGCGCGGCGGCCCGCGCCACGGGCGTGACGATCACCGTCGAGGACCGTGCGCCCGGACTCGTGCGGTGCGCGGTGTCGGACCTGGCGCAGGTGCTGGACGTGTTGCTGGACAACGCCATCAAGTACGGCGGCACGCAGGTGACGGTCGAGTGCGACCGCGCCACGCTGACCGTGCGGGACAACGGTCCCGGACTGTCCGAAGAGGACATCGAGCGCGCCACCGAGCGGTTCTGGCGCGGGGACGAGTCGCAGCGCGGCACCGGGCTGGGCCTGGCCATCGCGGAACGGATCGTGACGGCGCACGACGGCACGCTGAGGTTGCACGCGGACGGCGGCCTGGTGGTCACGGTCGAACTGCCGAAGGAGCCGCTGCTGTGAAGCGCAGAGCGTTCCTGCTGGGCACCTTGGTGCTGACGGCCTGCGGTTCCTCCGAACCCGGCGGCACGATCCGCATCGCGGGTGGCGAGCCCGGCGGCTTCTACAACGACTTCGCCGCCCTCCTGCACCGCCTCGCGCCCAGCCCGCTGACCATCACCCCGCTGGAGACCGGCGGCAGCGCCGACAACCTCAAGCTCCTCCGCGAGGGCAACGCCGACCTGGGCCTGACGCTGAGCGACAGCGCCCACCTGGAGTCCGGCATCGTCGCCCTCGGCCGCGTCTACGAGAACTACCTGCAGCTCGTGGTGCTCGACGCCTCCCCCTACCGCACCCCGGCCGACCTGATCGGCAGACGGGTGTCCCTGGGCGCGGCCGGGTCCGGCGCCGCGCTGCAGGGCGAACGCCTGGCGCTGGGCGTGCGGGCGGAGCACTACCCGTTGCGCAACGCCGTCGACGCCCTCAAGGCGGGCGACATCGCGGCGCTGCTGTGGTCCGGCGGCGTCCCCACCCCGGAGCTGGGCAGGGCCAGTGGCATCCGGCTCCTCCCGCTCGACGGCTTCCTGCCGAGGCTGCGCCAGGACTACGGCAAGGTCTACGAACGCGTGGACGTGCGCATGGGCGTGTACGGCTCGCCCGTCGAGGTCCCGACGATCGGCACCCCGAACCTGCTGGTGTGCCGGCCGGACCTGAGCGACGAGTACGCGGGCGCCGTCGTGCGGCTCCTGGTCGCCAAGGCCGCGCAGCTCGTGCCGGAGCAGGCGCTCGGCACGCAGTACCTCGACGTGCGCAGCCTCATCGACACGGGCAAAGTACCTCTACATCCAGGCGCGGCGGCGGAGTACCGGAGGTTGCACGGATGATCGTCACGATGGCGTCGATCTCGCTGGACGGGTTCTTCGAGGGGCCCGGCCACGACATCAGCTGGCACCACGTGAGCGACGAGATGCACGACCACATCAACGCCGACCTGGCGACGATGAGCGCGCTCCTGGACGGCCGCCGCACGCACGAGCTGATGCTTCAGGCGTGGCCGCACGCCGAGGAGCAGCCCGACTTCACGCAGAAGATGCGCGAGTTCGCCCCGATCTGGCGGAACGTGCGCAAGATCATCTACTCCCGGACGCGGACGTTCACCGAGTGGAACAGCGAGACCCGCACCGAGGTCGACGCGGACGAGATCCGCGGCCTGCCCGGCGACAGCATGGTCGGCGGCGCCACCCTGCTGGACACGTTCTTCGCCCACGACCTGGTCGACGAGATCCGGCTCTACGTCAACCCGGTCGCGCTCGGCGCGGGCACGCCGTTCTTCAAGAGGCCGAACGCCCTGGCGCTCAAGGGCACCAGGGCGTTCGGCAACGGGGTCGTGCTGCTGACCTACGGCAGGCCCTAGGGAAGTCTCTGCCCCAGCACCAACGCCGCCGCGGCCGCGAACATCGCCGTGAGGGTGCCGAGCAGCAACCACGGCTTCGACGCGTCCGCCTGCTTCTTCTCGTAGCCGATCTGCTCGCCGAGCGTGTCGTACACGCGGCGCAGCTCCTCGGCGGTGGCGGCCTTGAAGAACTCGCCACCGGAGAGCTTGGCGATCTCCTTCATCGAGTCGTCGTCGACCGGCACGGACTGCTGCCGTCCCTCGATGTCGACCACGCCGTCCTCGGTGCCGAATGAGATCGTGGAGATCGGGATCCCGGCCTTCTTGGCGTCGTCCGCCGCGTCGAAGGCCTTTCTGGTGCCGACGGTCTCCTTGCCGTCCGACATCAGCACGATGCGGGCGGGCGGCGGGCCCTCCGCGCCACCGACCACCTTGCCGAACGAGTCGATCGACGCCATCGCCGCCATGATCGCGTCACCGGTCGCGGTCGACTGGGCGAGCTTCAGCCCGTCGATCGACTGCGACACGGCCGCCCGGTCCGTCGTCGGCGCCACCAGCACGGTGGCCGACCCGGCGAACGTGATCAGGCCGAGGTTGATGCCCGGCGTCAGGCCCTCGACGAACGACTTGGCGGCCACCTGCGCGGCCTCCAGCCGGGACGGCTTCACGTCGGTCGCCTTCATCGACAGCGACACGTCGATCACGAGCATCACGGTCGCCCGGTTGCGCGGCACCCGTTGCTCGGAGGTCGGCCCGGCCAGCGCCACGGTCAGCAGCGCCAGTGCCGCCAGCAGGAACGCCGCCGGCACGTGCCGCGACCAGCGTTCCCGCTTGGGCGCGACCTTCTCCAGCAGCTCCAGGTTCGTGAACCGCAGCACCCGCTTGCGCCGCATCCGTTGCACGAACACGTACGCGACGGTCAGCAGCGCGACCGCGATCAGCAGCAGGAACCACCACGGGGCGACGAAGTTCGAGAAGCTCACGCGACACCCCCAGACCAGCGGCGCTTGCGCGCCACCACGAAACGAACGGTGTCCGCGATCCAGTCGGAGTCGGTGCGCAGCACCAGATGCCCGGCCCCCGCCCGGCGCAGACCAGCGGCGACCTCGGCCCGGTGCTCGGCGGCCGCCGCGTTGAACTCCTTGCGCAGCAACGCCGACGCCGTCACCTCGCGCTGCCGCCCGCTCTCCGGGTCGGCCAGCACGACGGTGCCGACCTCGGGCAGGTCGACGTCACGCGGGTCGACGATCTCGACCGCGACGATGTCGTGCCGCGCGGACAACGCGCGCAGCGGACGCTGCCACTCCATGCCGCCGAGGAAGTCCGAGACCACCACGATCAGGCCGCGCCGCCGCGGTGGCCTGCGCAGCTGCTCCAGCAACG
The DNA here is from genome assembly GCF_053601075.1 of Lentzea sp. NPDC004789. NCBI lineage: Bacteria > Bacillati > Actinomycetota > Actinomycetes > Pseudonocardiales > Pseudonocardiaceae > Lentzea > Lentzea sp. NPDC004789. The sequence continues at coordinate 316,776 of NZ_JBSGBE010000002.1, forward strand.
CCGCCAGGTCGCCGCGCGTGCCCTCGGCCGCGCGCGGCATCTCCGCGATCTTGCGGATCATGCCCCGCGCGTGCGCCAGACCGCCGCGCGCCGGGATGCGCGCGTTCTCCGCGCCCGTCGAGACCGCGGCGCCGATCCGGTTGCCGCCACCGCGCGTCAGGTGCGCGACCGCGGCCGTCGCGGCGATGGCCAGGTCGCGCTTCTCGCAGGCCGCCGTGCCGAAGTCGAGCGACGGCGACAGGTCGATCGCGAGCCACGTCTCCAGCTCGCGGTCGGCGACCGTCTCGCGGATGTGCGGGACCGTGGTGCGCGCGGTGACCGCCCAGTCCATCCGGCGCACGTCGTCACCGGGCTGGTAGGTGCGCGCCTCGCCCGGTTCGGTGCCCGGTCCCGGCACGAGGCCGAGGTGGTTGCCCTGCAGCAGGCCGTCGAGGCGGCGCCGGACGTCGAGCTCCAGCATGCGCAGCGCGGCCTCCATGCGGACGCCTCGCAGCACCGGCGGCGCCCACGAGGGGCGCTCCTTCCCGGCCTTCACCGAAGCATCTTTCGGGGTCACTGCCTACCAGCCGGAACCGGCTGCTGCGGACGGGCCGACACCTGCGGCAACGGCACGATCTGCAGCACGCGCGTGATGATGTGGTCGATCGGCACGCCGTCGGCCAACGCGTCGTACGAGAGCACGAGGCGGTGGCGCAGCACGTCCGGAACGACGTCCACGACGTCCTGCGGCAGCACGTAGTCGCGGCCGCGGACCAGCGCCAGGCCGCGCGCGGCGGCGATGATGCCGAGCGACGCACGCGGTGACGCACCGTAGGCGACCCAGCCGGCGACGTCGGTGAGGCCGTGCTCCGCGGGCGCTCGGGTCGCGATGACCAGGCGCACCACGTAGTCGACCAGCGCGTGGTGCACGAAGACGCGCGAGGCCACGCCCTGCAGCCGCACCAGCTCCTCCGGCGAGAGGACCTGGTTCGGCGTGGGCGCCTCGACGCCCATGCGGTAGACGATCTCGCGCTCTTCCTCGGCGGTCGGGTACTCGACCTGGATCTTGAACAGGAACCGGTCGCGCTGCGCCTCGGGCAGCGGGTACACGCCCTCGTTCTCGATCGGGTTCTGCGTCGCCAGCACCAGGAACGGGTTGGGCATCGCGAACGTCTGCCCGCCGATCGACACGTGCCGCTCGGCCATGACCTCCAGCATCGCCGACTGCACCTTGGCGGGCGCGCGGTTGATCTCGTCGGCGAGCACGAAGTTCGCGACGACCGGGCCCAGCTCGACGTCGAACGCCTCGCTGGACTGGCGGTAGATGCGGGTGCCGAGGATGTCGGCGGGCACCAGGTCGGGCGTGAACTGCACGCGGCTGAACGAGCCGCCGACCACACGGGCGAACGTCTCGACGGCGAGCGTCTTCGCGACACCCGGCACACCTTCGAGCAGCAGGTGGCCCTTGGCCAGCAGACCCACGAGCATCCGCTCGACGAGCCGGTCCTGGCCGACGATCACCCGCTTCACCTCGAACACGGTGCGTTCGAGCAGCTGGGCGTCACGAGCCGGGGTGACGGGCGCCGATGCGTTCGGCGTTGCCTCGGCGGCGGGCTCGGTCACGTGCGGGCCTCCATGCAGAACAGGGTTTTACCGATAGTGGACCAGTCTTGCTCTTCGCCTGTTCAACCGCTGTGAAGGGTGTCCAGGTCACCAGGCGTGTCGACGTCGCGCGCCTCACCGGGCAAAGCGGACACCTCCACCGGGTCGAGCTGCCCGAGAGTCTTGCGCAACGGCAGGCCGCGCGGATCTTCGGGGAGGGCTTCGCGCAGGTCAGCCGTCTTCCAGACGCCGATCAGCCACTGCGGACGGCCGTCGGAGAGCACGGCGTTGCGCCCCGGTTCCCGCAGCCTCGCGATCGTGCCCTTGGTGAGGCCGGGCTGGTCGACGGCGAGCACCGCGACCCAGTCCTCGGTGATCTTCGCCAGCCCCGCGGCCAGTCCGGCGAGCGGTCCGCCGCCGGGCGGGTCCTCGCGCGCCCAGACGACGCCGGGGAGGTCTTTTTCCGGCCCCACGACGACGATCTCGCTCGCATCGTCCACAACGGACAGAACGTGGTCGAGCAGCGTGGCGTCCCGAAAGGACAGTGCCGCCTTGTCGACGCCGCCGAGCCGTTCCCCCTTGCCGCCGGTGAGGACGATCGCCGCGTACGTCACCGCCCCAGTCAATCAGACGCGGTCGATCAGACCCCGTTGAGGTGCAGGGCGTCGAGGCGGGTGAGCTCCTCCGCGCTGAGCCGCAGCTCGCCCGCCGCGACGTTCTGCCGCAGGTGCCCCGGATCGCCGGTGCCCGGGATGACCAGCACGTGCGGTCCCTGGGCGAGCGTCCACGCCAGCCTGACCTGGGCCGGCGTGGCCCGGTGCGCCGCCGCGATCTCGGTCACCTCGTCGTCCTCGGCCGACGTCCCGGCCTCCTTGTTCGCCCCGGCGAGCGCGAAGAACGGCACGAACGCGATGCCGCGCTCACGGCAGAGGCCGACGAAGTCGTCCTGCTCGGGGTGGTGGCCGAGCCCGTAGGAGTTCTGCACGCACACCACCGGGGCGATCCGCTGCGCCTGGTCGAGGTGGTGCGGCTTCACGTTCGACAGCCCGAGGTGCCGGACCAGGCCCTCCTGCCGCAGCCGCGCGAGCTGCTCGAAGTGCGCGCTGACGTCGTCGAGGCCGCTGACCCGCAGGTTCACCACGTCGAGGTGGTCCCGGCCGAGCTGCCGCAGGTTCTCCTCGACCTGGCCCTGGAGCTGGCCGGGGGTGGCGAGCGGCAGCCACTCCCCCTGCGGTGTGCGGCTCGGGCCGACCTTGGTGACGATCACCAGGTCGTCCGGGTACGGCCGCAGCGCGCTGTTGATCAGCTCGTTGGCCGACCTGGTCCGCGAGAAGTAGAAGGCGGCCGTGTCGACGTGGTTGACGCCGAGCTCGACGGCGTCCCGCAGCACCCGGATCGCCTGCGCGCGGTCGCGAGGTGTCGCGTTCGGATCGAACGCGGCGCCCTGCTGCGGCAGGCGCATCGCGCCGAACCCGACCCGGTTCACGGTGAGGTCACCCAGTCGCCACGTCATTCCGTCCACTGTGCCAGCCTTGCCGCCGTGGGACTGTTCACCCTCTCCGAAGCCCAGGCCGAGCTGACCCGGTTGCTGCCGGTGCTGGACGAGATCGTCCGCCTGCGCGCCGACGCCGCCGAGCTCGGCGCCGGCTGTTCACCGCTGGGCGGGTTGCCGGAGTTCAAGGCGGCGCAGGCCAGGCTGGACGAGCTGCTGGAGACGGTGCAGCGGACCGGCGCCGAGCTGAAGGGCTTCGCGCCGCTGCTGGTCGACTTCCCGTCCGAACGGGACGGCGTGCCGGTGCTGCTGTGCTGGCTGGAGGGCGACCGGACGCTGGCCTGGTACCACCGGGCCGACATCGGGTTCGCGGGCCGTCGTCCCCTTTAAGGGGCCAGGAAACCGGCGACGAGCAGCACGCCGATCAGCCCGGCGATGAGCCCCAGAGCCGCCAGGTAGTGCTTCACGGTCGTGCTTCCTGGCATGCGCCGCAGGATGATCACCGCCGCCGGCGTCAGGGCGCCCGCGATCGGCGCCAGCGCCCGCCACGCCTTGTCCCACGTGAACGGCAGGTAGGCGTCCGCGCCGTAGAGCGACAGGATCAGGGCGGGCAGGCCGAGCCCGGCGGCCGCGGCGGCGGCGAGCATGTTGAACCGTTGCTGCGCCTCGCCTTCCTGGGCCACGGCGAACGTCGACACGCTGCTCAGCAACGACTGCAGCCGCGTGATCTCCTCGCCGAGCTCGACGTCCATCGCCTCGCAGTGCCGCACCACACCGGGCAGCCTGACCTCGCGCAGCGTGTCGCGGGCCTGGTCGCGGGCGCGGCTGAACGCGATCGACAGCTCGACGAGCTGCGCCATCACCATCCGCAGCGCGGTGTTCCTGCGCTGGGCCAGCAGGTCCGCGACCTGCCGTTCCATCTCGTAGCGCAGCCCTCGCAGCTGCGCGACCGCGTTCCGCGACCCCTCCGCAACGGCCTTGGCGATGACGTCCGCCTTCGTGCTGTCGTCCGGGATCGGGTGAGCGGGGTGCGCCAGCAACTTGGACACGTCACTGCCACGCCAATGCTCCCGGTGCCAGCCCCCGTCCGCGCTCCACACCGCGTGGACCGTGACGCGGATCCGCTCGCCGTCCGTGCGTGCGGAACCCACGAGGATTCTGCGGACGTCCTCGTGCGCGAGACGCACGAATGGCACGGCGTAGCCGTCGACGGCGTCTCCTCCCCTCACGAACAGCACCACCTGGGCACCGAGGTTCTCGTCCGCCGGGTCGCCCGCGAGCACGCGCAAGTCCACGTCGTGATCTTCGCATGGTGACCGGATCCGTCCGCACCACGTCCAGGCCGTGCCTGTCCGCGCACCGCCGCGGCCGCGAGGCTTGAGGTCATGAAGCGAGCATTGATCGTCATCGACGTGCAGGAGTCGTTCCGTCAGCGCGCCAACTGGGCCGAGGTCTCGAACCCGGACGTCGTGGGCAGGGTGAACCAGCTGGTCGACCTGAGCCGTGACGCCGGTGACCTGGTGGTGTGGGTGCTGCACGCCGAACCCGGCAGCGGCGGCGTGTTCGACCCCGCGCTCGGCCACGTGCGGCTCATCGACGGGCTCAAGCCGCTCGACGACGAGCCGGTCCTGACCAAGACCGCGCACAACGCGTTCACCACGACGAACCTGCAGCAGCAGCTCACGATGCACGGCGTCCGGGAGCTGCTGATCAGCGGCATCCGCACCGAGCAGTGCTGCGAGACGACCACGCGGGTGGGCTCGGACCTGGGCTTCGACATGACGTTCGTGACGGACGCGACCGCGACCATGCCGCTGCCGCACTGGCGGACCGGGAAGGTGCTCGGGGTCGAGGAGATCATCGAGCGCACCGAGTACGTGCTGGCCGGCCGGTTCGCGCGGATCTCGGATGTCGCTACGCTGACCGGATCGTGACCAGAGTCGTTTTCCTGCTCGTGCCGGGAGTGCACCTGCTCGACCTCGCGGGGCCGGCGCAGGTGTTCTCCAGCGCGTCCGACCTCGTGGGCGGCTACGAGCTGACGTACGTGGGCGACACGGCGTCCGTGCTCAGCCATCAGGGCGTGCCGCTGGGCGCGACGACCGAGCTGCCCTCTCTCGACGTGCACGACCTCGTCTTCGTGCCGGGATGGCGCTCACCGAAGATCGCCGGCACCGGACCGTTGAGCACGCGCGCGTTGGCGTGGTTGCGCGCGCACCACGCCAACGGAGGCACGGTCGCAAGCGTGTGCGCCGGTGCGGACGCGTTGGGACGCGCCGGTCTGCTCGACGGCCGCCGTTGCACCACGCACCACGAACTGCAGGACGAGCTCGAACGGCGCTACCCGAGCGCACGGGTGATCCGCGACGTCCTGTTCGTGGAGGACGACCGGGTCGTGACGTCCGCGGGCATCGCGAGCGGCATCGACCTGGCGCTGAACCTCGTCGCGACGCGGCACGGCCCCGCCACGGCAGCAGCCGTCGCACGCACGATGGTCGTCTACGCGCGCAGGAACGGTGACGACCAGCAGGCAAGCGTGCTGCTGCGGCACCGTTCGCACGTCAACGAGACCGTGCACCGCATCCAGGACGTCATCGAGTCACGGCTCGCCGACCGCCTCTCGCTCACGGACCTCGCCACCCTCGCGGGGTGCAGCGAACGGACCGTGACGCGGTTGTTCGGCAAGGCGACGGGCATGACGCCGTTGAAGTACCAGCAGGCGTTGCGCGTCGAACGGGCCGAACACCTCATCGGGCAGGGCGCCACGGTCGAGACCGCCGCGCGCAACGTCGGCTTCGAAGACGCCCGCATGCTGCGCCGGCTGCGTTCGCGCTGAGAACTGTCAGACCCGAGGCATAGTGTGAGCCTCGTGACGACTCTGGCGAACCGCCCCAACACCGCGCTGCTCGTGATCGACGTGCAGAACGGCGTGGTGAACCACTCCCACAACCGCGACGAGGTCGTGGCCAACGTGGCCACCCTCGTCGGCAAGGCCCGCGCGGCCGGCGTCGACGTCGTGTGGGTGCAGCACAGCAACCCCGAGCACCTGCCGATCGACTCCGACGGCTGGCGGTTCGTGCCCGAGCTGAAGCTCGCCGAGGGCGAACCCGTGGTGCACAAGACCTACGCCGACTCGTTCGAGGCGACCGACCTCGAGGAAGTGCTGGCGGGCAGGGGAATCGGCCACCTCGTGGTGTCCGGCGCGCAGACCGACGAGTGCATCCGCTCGACCCTGCACGGCGCCATCGCGCGCGGCTACGACGCCCTGCTGGTGAGCGACGCGCACACCACCGAGGACCTGTCCGAGTGGGGCGCGCCCACCCCGGACAAGGTCATCGCGCACACCAACCTCTACTGGGGCAACCACACGGCGCCGGGCCGCACGGCGGGCGTGGTCACGACGGAGGAGGCGTTCAAGCCAGCCGGTTGATCTCGTCGCTGCGCAGCACCCGCACCGCCGGCCGCGCGCCCTTGGCCAGCGCGACCATCGCGCGCCCGAGCTGGTCGGTGCTCGTGACGAACCGAGGCGCCATCCTGCGCAGCACCGGGAAGAGCCACGACGTCACCGCGTAGCCGTAGCGGTAGATCCGGGTCCGCGAGGTGATCCCGTGCCGTGCCTGGATGAACCCCGGCCGCACCACGTAGACGGGCCGGTCCAGCGCCAGCAGCTCGTTCTCGGTCCGTCCCTTGACCCTCGCCCACATGGTCGTGCTGTCGGCGTTCGCGCCCTCACCGGACACGTACACGTACGTGCCACCGACGACGCGTGCGGCCTCAAGCGCGTAGTCGTGCGTCACGGGCGTGTACTCGGCCTCGCTCCGTCCCGCCGACGTCACGCCCATGCAGTAGAAGCACGCGTCCGCGCCGGCCAGCTCCTCCGCGATCGGCGACAGGTCACCGAAATCGCCGTGCACGAGGTGGCGCAGCTTCGCATCGGTCGTGCTCAGCGCGGCACGCCCCACCGTCACGACCTCGTCGACCGCGGGGTCGAGCAGGCACTCCCGCAGCGCACCCTGCCCGACCATGCCGGACGCGCCGAACACCACGATCTTCACCCGGCAAAGCTACTGGACACCGGCCGCGACACTGAGCAGGTGAACCGGACCGTGTACCGCCGTGCGCCGGGCCCGGTGCCCGACCTGCCGGAGCACCTCCGCGCGGTCGGCGACGAGGACGACGCCGCGCTCGCCGACCTCATGGAACGCGCCTACGCCGGTACCGTCGACGAGCACCTGGGCGGCAACAGCGACGGCGCCGTCGAGATCGCCGGGTGGCGGCCGAACGCCGTGCCGCACGCGAGCTTCGTGGTGCTGCGGGACGGTATCGTCGCCGCGTCGCTGATCTCGTTGCACGGCAACGACTTCTGGCTCGGGTACGTGATCACGCATCCCGGCTGGAAGGGGCGGGGCCTCGGCACCTCGGCCGTCGCCGCCTCGCTGCGGGCCCTCGACGCCCCGGTCTTCGCCGGTGTCACCGACGGCAACACGCCCTCGGAACGGCTCCTCGTCACGCTCGGCTTCACGCCAGTGCCGCGCTGACCCGCTTCTCGTCCCCCGTCGCCAGCAGGTCCAGCAGCGCGCCCCGCAGCAACGCGAGCTCCCGAGTGCGCTCGACCAGCCCGGCCGGCGTGTCCCGCACGTCCGCGGGTTGCGAGACCCGCAGAACCTCCAACCAGTCCTCGACGGTCGCGCGCGCGAAGCCCGCCCACGGCCCGTCCGGTTCCACGAGAGAGCGCGCGTAAGCCTCCAGCCACAACGTCAGCAACGGCCGGTGCGCGGGCGCGCACAGCCACTCCCACAGCCGTGCGACGACTCCTGGCCCGGTGCCGATGTCGGCGAGCAGTGCGAGCTCGTCGGCTCGCGCGCGGGCCAGCAACGCCCTGACCAGGCCTTCCTTGCTGCCGAACAGGTAGAGCAGCACGCGCGTGCTCGATCCGATCGCCGCTGCCAGCGGCCGCAGCGACACGTCCGCCAGGCCGCGGGTGAGCACGTACCGGTAGGCGGCTTCGAGCAGTTCGGTCTCCCGCGCGGAAGGCATGAGCACTATTCTCGCATTACTGAAACAGTCGTGTCAGTGAAGGCGACCATGCTGATCCGCCCGCTCGACCAGCCCGGCGACCTGGGCTGGGTGGTCCAGGCGCACGGCGAGCTCTACGCCGCCGAGCACGGCTGGGACACCTCCTTCGAGGCGACCGTCGCGAAGATCGTCGGCGACTACGCGGCGGACCACGACGACACCAAGGAGGCCGCGTGGATCGCCGAGCTCGACGGCCAACGCGTCGGATGCGTGTTCTGCGTCCGGGAGAACGACACGACCGCGAAGCTGCGTGTGCTGCTCGTGCACCCCGACGCGCGTGGCCACGGCACGGGCACCAAGCTCGTCGAGACGTGCATCGAGTTCGCCAGGGACGCCGGGTACCGGCACATGGTGCTGTGGACGGTCGAGGGGCTGACGTCCGCGAGGAAGATCTACGAGGCGCACGGGTTCGAACTGGTCGAGAAGACCCCGCAGCACAGCTTCGGCCACGACGTCATCGGCCAGCTCTGGACCCGCGAACTACGGCCCTGACCTGCGGATCACATCGATCCCGCACAGTCGTGCAACAGCGCTGCGGCACGTTCCTCTCCGCAACACCGATTCAACCCAGAGGGGAACCAAGCATGAAGCTCGCAGCTCGTGCGATCGTCGGCATCTCGGCCGCGACGCTCGCCACCATCATGGGCATGACGACCGCACAGGCCGCACCCGCCGTCTACACCGTCGACCTCGTCACCTGCGACGTCGAGGACGCCGGCACCGACGCGAGGGTCGAGGCGCGCCTGAACGGCACCATCTCCAGCGGGTGGAACAACCTCGACACCTCGGGCGACGACCGCGAGCGCGGCCACACCGACTCGTACAGCTTCACGCTGAGCAACCTCGGTCCGATCCGGTCGATCGACCTCTCGTTCGACAACAAGGGCGACAGCTCGCACTGGTGCCTCGAAGAGGTCGTCGTGCGCGGCCCGCAGGGCGTGACGGTCCACCCGTACCACAACTGGCTGAGCCGGGTGTACACGAAGACGGCCCCGCTCCGCCTGGCCGCCGCCTGACCGGACTCCGGTGGCCCGTCGTCACGGCGGGCCACCGGGTCTCACAGCACGCGCGTCACGTACGGCATGATCCCGCCGTACCGCACGGGCGAAATCCGCACCACCGCACCGGATTCCGGTGCTTCGACCATCATCCCGCCGCCGATGTACAACGCCACGTGCGTGCCGCCGCCGGGACCCCAGAAGATCATGTCGCCCGGTGCCATCTGCGACAGCGGCACCTTGCGCCCCGAGTTGTACTGATAGCCGCTGTAGTGCGGCAGATAGACGCCCGCGCCGGCGAACGCGTACATCATCAGCCCCGAGCAGTCGAAGCCGATCTTGCGGTAGTCGCCGTACGCGTCGGCCACGCCACCGTCACGCACGCCATAAGTGGGGCCGTCGTAGTTGCCACCGCCCCACGCGTAGATGACACCGCGCTGAGCCAACGCCCGGTTGATGACCGTCTGCACGCGACTGCCGGACGGCGCGGGAGCCGCGGGGGCCGGACGCTGCGGGGCCGACTGCGCGGCGGCGGCTGCTGCCGCGGCGGCCGCACGGCGGGCGTTCTCCTCGTCCTCGCGCTTCTTCGCCTCGACCCACTGGTCGTACTGCTGACGTTGCGCCTCCAGGCCGCCGACCTCACCGCGCGCCGCCACCAGCTCACGTTCGACGGCGTCCCTGCCCGCCTGCAGCTCCGCGGTCGCGGCGGCCTGCGCCGTGTGCGCCTCGACCGCCACCTGCTGCGCCCGTTCCGCGACCTTCTTCGCCTCGTCGGCGGCAGCCTGCTTCGCGTCCGCCTTCCGCACGGCGGCGCGGGCGGCGGCGTCGAGGTTCGCGGCGGTGCCCTGGTCGCGGGTCACCTGCTCCAGCTGGTTCAGCCCCGCCGACGACACCGCCTCCAGCAGCTGGGCGCGCGCCAGGAGGTCCTCCGGCGACTTGGCGCCGAAGTACGCGGAGAACGACCCGACCGTGCTGCCCTGCGCGTAGGACGCCGCCGCGAACTCGTCCAGCGCCCGCCGGCTGTCCTCCACGGCCCTGGCGGCGGCATCGGCCTGCACGCGCGCGGCCGAAGCCTCACGACGGGCGGCATCGGCCTCGGAGATCGCGGTCTCCAGGTCCACGCGGGCCTTGTTGGCGAGCTCGCGCTTGTAGGAGACGTCGTCGAGCAGCTCCTGCAGGCGCGACTCGGCCTGGGTCAGCCGGCCGGTCAGCTCGCCCACGCGGGCGGCCTTCGCGTCGGCCTCCGCCCGCGAGGCCGAGATCTCCGCGTCGCTCGGGTTCGGCGGAGGCGGCGGCACGGCGGTGGCCGTCCCGGTCAGGATGGCCGTGAGCACTACGACCACGGCGGAGAGTCGTGTCAACACCCGGACATCACCTCCGACCGCATTAGACCAATCAGACTCATTCGGCGCATCCGGAACTAACGCACCGTCAACCACACGTGTCACAGTGGAACACGCGCGGTGGTCCTTTTGGGACGATCGGAGTCCGGCGTGTCGCCGGAGTGGACTAGTGGACCAGGCCGAGGAAGACGGGCGCCAGGAGGTCGTCCGCCGTCATCGCTCGTGCCTCGGCGAGACCGACCGACCGGGAGTGCTGCTCGTACCCCTCCGTGTCGGTCCACTCGGCGTCAGGTCCGCCGTCCCGCTCGGTCGCGGTGCCGTGGAAGACGACCTGGAGGAAGTCCGGATGGGACCGGCGTCGTCCGGGCGTCGTGGTGCCAGGTGTTCCAGGTGCAGCCACCCCAGCGGCCGGACGGTGTCGCGGTCGAGCAGCCACCCCGTCTCCTCGTGCACCTCCCGCGCCGCGGTGTCCACGTAGGACTCCCCGGGCTCGCGCCGGCCACCGGGCAGGGGGTGGACGCCGTCGGCGTTCTCGCAGAGCACGACCAGCCCGTCCACCAGCACCACGCACCGCACCGAGGTGACCAGCTCCTCCGGCAGGCCGGCCGGGCCGGGATGCGCACCGACCCGCAACGGCATCGCGCCGCCCAGCCAGGCGATCTCCCGCGTGGCGGCGGGCCGGTGGCTCGCGAGCAGCCCGGCCGGCACCGGATGGCGCGTCCCGCACCCCGGCCTCGCCACCTCAGTTCACGCCTCGGTCCCGGCCCGCCCAGTACGGCTCGCGGAGCTTGAACTTCTGGATCTTGCCGGTCGCCGTGCGCGGGATCGAGTCGCGGAACTCCACCGACGTCGGCGCCTTGTACCCGGCGAGCCGCTGCTTGCAGTGCTGGATCAGCTCGGCCTCGGTGACGTCCGCCGAGCGCACGACCAGCGCCTTGATCGTCTCGCCCCACTTCTCGTCCGGCACCCCGATCACGGCGACCTCGGCGACGGCCGGGTGCGAGAACAGGCAGTCCTCCACCTCGATCGACGAGACGTTCTCACCGCCGGTGATGATCACGTCCTTCTTGCGGTCCGAGATCGTCAGGTAGCCCTCGTCGTCGAAGTGGCCGCCGTCGCCGGTGTGGAACCAGCCGTCCTCGATGGCGTCGGCGGTCGCGGACGGGTTCTCCCAGTAGCCCTCCATCACGACGTTCGACCGCGCGAGCACCTCGCCGGTGTCGGAGATCCGCAGCCGTGCGCCCAGCGCCGGCGCTCCCGCCCGGGACTGCTTGCGCGCCTTCTCCTCACCGGTCGGCCCCGGCTGGGCGCGGTTGAAGGTGAGCAGCGGTGCCGTCTCGGTCAGGCCGTAGATCTGCAGGAACTCCCAGCCGAGCTCCTCGGTCACGCGCTGGATCGTGCGCGAGGGCGGCGGCGCACCGGCGCAGACGATCCGCACGCGGTCACGGCCGGGAATCTCGCCGTCCCACGACTGGGCCGCGTCGAGCACGGCGTTCCACACGGCGGGTGCGCCGCACATCAGCGTGACGCCGTGGTCGCGCACCCGGCGCAGGATCTCGGCGCCGTCGACCTTGCGCAGCACCACCTGCGGCACGCCCAGTCCCGCCAGGCCGAACGGCATGCCCCAGCCGTTGCAGTGGAACATCGGCAGCACGTGCATGTACACGTCGCCCTCCCACGCCCGCGTGTGCATCGCGAACGTGACGGCGTTCAGCCAGATGTTGCGGTGCGTGAGCTGCACGCCCTTGGGCCGTGCGGTGGTGCCGGACGTGTAGTTGATGGTCGCGGTCGCGTCCTCCGAGGGCTCGCTCCACGGCCGTGGCTCCACATCGAACCGGAGCAGCGACTCCGACTCCTCGCCGAGCGTGAACCGGTGCCGTGCCACCACGTCGTCCAGTTCCAGCTCCGGGTCGACGAACAACGCAGACGCACCGCTGTGCTCGACGATGTACTTCACCTCGTCCGGGCGCAGGCGGAAGTTCACCGGCACGCAGATGCGCCCGCTGCCGGGCACCGCGTGCAGCAGTTCCAGCAGCCGCGCGGAGTTGTGGCTGACGACGGCGATCCGCTCGCCCTCGCCGATGCCCAGTGCGTCGAACCCGGCCTGCCACGCGCGCACACGGGTCGCCATCTCCGCATACGTCGTCGTCTCGACCGGCTTGGCCGGCTGGTCGGGCTCGTCGATGGTCGCCGTCGTCGCCGGGAACGCGAACGACGCCCGGTCCAGGAAATCCGTGGTGATCAGCGGTACGCGCATGTCCCCGACCCTAAGGCCAGGTGCTCGGATCTCCCCAGGACGAGAATCGGCCTCCCCCGGATGGAGGAACCGAGCTGAGGTCGGGCAGCACCTCACCGACGGGTTCGTGCAGGACAACGGCCGCCACGCCGTCGTACGGGGTCGGTTCGGCGTTGCAGATGACCACCTGGGCGCCCGCCCGCGCGGCCAGCGGCACGAGTCCGGCGGCGGGTTGCACGGACAGCGACGTCCCGGCCACGAGCAGCACGTCGCAGTCGAGGACCGCGAGCCGGGCGCGGCGCAGCACCTCGCCGTCGAGCTCCTGTCCGAACGAGACCGTGGCGGACTTGAGGATTCCCCCGCACCGCGGGCAGTCCGGCTCCGGTTCGCCCTCGGCGACGCGCTTCAGCGCGTCCCGCATCGGGCCCGTGGCACCACATGCGAGGCACACGGTCGCGTGCAACGTGCCGTGCAGCTCCAGCACGCGATGCGGGTCGGAGCCGGCTTTCTGGTGCAGGCCGTCGATGTTCTGCGTGACGATGGTGCGCAGCCGGCCCGACCGCTCCAGTTCCACCAACGCCTTGTGCGCGGCGTTGGGCCTGGCCGTCCACACCGGACTGCCGAGCCGCGTGCGCCACGCGAGCCTGCGCACCTCGGGATCGGAGAGGTAGGCGTCCAGCGACGCGGTGCGCCCGGCGTCGGCGTCCCGCGTCCACAGCCCGTCCGGACCGCGGAAGTCCGGGATGCCCGAGTCGGTGGAGACCCCGGCGCCCGTCAGCACGGTGATCCGGTGCGCGGACGCGACGAGCGCCCGTGCCGCTTCGCAGGCGTCGGAGGGCATCGGTTCACACTAGTCCGGTGCGCAGCGCAGTGGGAGCCGCCGTCGCGGCAGTGGGGTTGATCACGTCCATCACCGGGACCTTCCTTCCCTGGCTGAAGTCCGGAACGACCACGAGGGACAGTTACCAGGTGCTTTCGCTGCGTGATCTGGCCGGGTTGGACGGGGTGGCCGGCAGCGTCGTCACGGCGGTCTGGGTGGGTCTCACCCCGCTCGCGATGATCGCGGCGGTCCTCTACGTGGTCCGATTTCGTCGAATCGCCGGGTGCGCCGGTCTTCTCTTTGGCACGATCGGTGGAACCGCGGCCCTGCTAGCCGCGGTCCAAGGGGATAGCAAGGGTGCATTGGTCGGAATCAGCATCGCCGGACCGGCCGTCACCCTTGCCGGTGCCGTACTGACGATCGTGGGGGCGATCACGGTGCTCACCTCCAACAGGCGCAGCGCAGTGAGAACTCCGGGAGGGAATCCGTGAGCTACCCAGGTGGTGGCGGCGGCCAGTGGCAGCCGCAGAACAACCCGTACGGGCAGCAGCCCCAGCAGGGCGGCTACCCGCAGCAGCCGCCACAGCCGGGCGGCTATCCCCAGCAGGGCGGATACCCGCAGGAGCCCCAGCAGCCGCAGCCGGGTGGCTACCCGCAGACCGGTCCGCAGGGTTTCCCGCAGCAGGGTTACCCGCAGACCGGACCGCAGGGCTTCCCGCAGCAGGGCTTCGACCAGCAGCCGTACGGCTACGCCCCGGTGGGTGGCGAACCGCCGAAGAAGAAGCGCACCGGCCTGGTCATCACGGCCGTCGTCGCCGTGCTGCTGCTCGTGGGCGGCGCCGTCACGTTCTTCGCGCTGAAGAAGTCCGACCCGGCGGCGAACGCGGGCCAGGACACCCCGGCAGTGGCCGCGAAGAACCTCATCGACCAGCTCGGCAGCGGTGACGTCGTCGGCATCATGGCGTCGCTGGCGCCCGCCGAGGCGGCGTTGTCGAAGGACTACCTGGACTCGATGACGAAGGAGATGAAGCGGCTCGAGATCCTCAAGCCCGACGCCGACCCGAACAAGCTGTCGGGCGTCGAGTTCAAGAGCGAGAACATCAAGTTCGACGAGGCCAAGGCCGAGAAGATCAACGACCACCTCACCATCAACAAGCTGGTCGAGGGCAAGATCACGGTCACCTCGGACGTCTCGAAGGTCCCGCTGACCGACAAGTTGATGGACGCGATCGGCGACAAGGTCAGCCTGACCAAGTCCGAGACGAAGACCTGGGACATCACCGCGGAGGTCCAGAAGCGCGGCGCGCCGATCGGCATCGCGACCATCAAGGTCAAGGACAAGTGGTACCCGAGCGCCTTCTACACCATCGCGAACGTCGCGCTGGAGGAGGAGAAGCTCAAGTGGCCGCAGCAGGGCTTCGCGCCGCAGGGCGCCGGTTCCGCGCAGGACGCCGCCAAGCAGCTCGTCACCGCCGCGCTGGACGGCGACCTGAAGACGGTCATCTCGCTGCTGCCGCCGGACGAGGCCGGTGTGCTGCAGGACCTCGGCCCGCTGCTGCTGGAGCAGGCGGGCACGATGGGCGCGACCGGCGCCAAGCTGAACGCGCTGGAGACCGACGTCAAGGACGTCACGGGCGGCAAGCAGGTCACCGTGAAGAAGCTGTCCGTGACCGTCGACGGCGACACCGTCTCGATCACCCGTGACGGCGACTGCTACGCGGCCGAGGTCCCCGGCCAGGGCTCGCAGAAGCTCTGCGCCGACGAGATCACGCAGCTGCTGCAGCAGCAGGGCGGCGGCAAGATCCCGGCGCAGGCCGTCGAGATCATCGGCCGGGTGGCCGCGTCGGTCATGAAGACCGGTGTCGGCGTCGTCTCGACCGAGGTCGGCGGCAAGTGGTACGTGAGCCCGGTCCGCTCGTACTACGAGCTGGCGCTGACGTTGTTCCGCGGCTTCGAGCCCAAGGACGTCGACGCGCTGATCGCACTGATCAAGAAGTAAGTCTCCACAGGTCAGGCATGGCCCTGTCACCCGCAACAGCGCGGTGACAGGGCCATGGCAGTTCATGGGCGGAGTCTCTTGCCCATGGACACACAGGTTCTGATCATCGGCGCCGGCGCGACCGGCCTCACCCTGGCGCTCGACCTCTCCCGCCGCGGCGTGCCGTTCCGCATCGTCGACGCGGCGCCCGCCCCGTTCGCCGGTTCGCGCGGCAAGGGCCTGCAACCGCGGTCGATGGAGGTCTTCCACGACCTGGGCCTGATCGAGCCGGTGCTGGCGTCCGGCCGGTTCCACCTGCGCCAGCGCCACTACAAGGGCCGCGAAGTGCTGCGCGAGTGGGACATGCACGAGGGCCGCGAGCCCACGGCCGACCGCCCGTACGCGAGCACCATGCTCATCCCGCAGTTCCGGGTCGAGCAGATCATGCGCGACGCGCTGCCCCAGGCGGTCGAGTACGGCATGCCGCTCACGTCGTTCGTCCAGGACGACAACGGGGTCACGGCAGTGGTCGGCCCGGAGACCGTGCGCGCCAAGTACCTCGTCGGGTGCGACGGCGGGAAGTCGTTCGTGCGCAAGCACCTCGGCGTGCAGTTCATCGGCGAGACGCGGGAGCACCAGCGGATGCTCGTCGGCGACGTCCGCGTGTCCGGCCTGGACCGCGAGTACTGGCACGGCTGGAGCACCGACGACGGCCAGTGGCTCGGCCTGTGCCCGTTGCCCGGCACGGACCTCTACCAGTTCCAGGCGACGGGAGACGGCGAGCCCTCACTGGAGCTCTACCGGCGGATCGTGCGCGAGCGCACCGGGCTGGACGACGTCGTGTTGCACGACGCGACGTGGATGTCGTTGTTCCGCACCAACATCCGCATGGTCGACCGGTTCCGCGTCGGCCAGGTCTTCCTCGCGGGCGACGCCGCGCACGTGCACTCCCCGGCCGGCGCGCAGGGCATGAACACGGGCATCCAGGACGCCTACAACCTGGGCTGGAAGCTCGCGATGGAGACCCTGCTCGACAGCTACGAGTCCGAGCGCAAGCCGGTCGCGGAGTGGTTGCTGGGCCTGACGACGGAGATCATGGCGTCCGGCAACCCGTTCCAGAAGCGCGACGACCAGACCCTGCAGCTCTCGTTGTCGTACCGGACGACCGACGGCGAAGGCCTGCAGGCCGGCGACCGCATGCCGGACGGGCACACCCCGCAGGGCCGCATCTTCGACCTGTTGCGGGGCCCGGACTTCGTGACGCTGGACCTGCCCGACGGCCCGGTGCTGGTCCGCCCGGACGGCTACGTCGCCGCGGTCGGCCGGTCAGCGATCGACGCCTACTTCGGCGCGAACCCGGTCACGCAGCTGCACCACCGACGGGTCGCTGCTGGGGCCGCCGCGTAGCCGTTCCGCCTCGTCCAGGGCCTCCCCCGCACTGCGGGGGTCGCCCTGGGCGCACAACCAGTCCGCGTACCGCTCCAGCACGATCGCCCGCGCCGGACCGTCCGCGCTCACGGAGACGGTGTCGAGCGCGCGCCGGTGCTCCTCACCCGCCTCGCCGAGATGGCCGAGGCGGGTCAGCGCCAGCCCCAGTCCGGCGTGGACGGTCGCGCGGAACTGGGTCGCGAGCGAGTCCGCCGTGGCGTGCAGCGCCTGCCGGTACAGCGCCACGGCCTGCTCGAAGTCACCGCTGAAGTAGGCCATCTCGCCGTGGATCTGCAGCACGCGCGCCTGGTCGAGGCCGACCGACACCGGCACGCGCATCAGGTCCTCGCGGGCCCCGTCGAGGTCGCCGATCTGGATCTTGAGCCGCGCCGTCTGCATCAGCACGGAGATCGGCACCAGCACCGACTCCGGCTCGCCGAGCTCTTCCGCGACCTCACGCGCCTCGGACACGGCCTCGAACCCCTCGGCGAACGCGCCGCGGTTGATCAGCACCATCACCAGGCACGACAGCCCGAACACGATGGCCCAGCGGTCACCCACCGCCCGGAACCCCTCCAGCGCCCGCCGGTACCAGCCCTCGGCCACCGGCGCCGCGCCGTCGCTGAACTCGCCGGCCACCACACCCCTGAGCAGCGCCGAGAACGCGCGCATCCACTCGTCGGGCGACCGCTCCAGCCGGTCGGCCAGCTCGGTGAGCCGGTCCCCCAGCTCCGCCGAGCCCCACATCTGCCCGCTGGTCAGCATCAACGCGCAGAAGGCGGTGGGCATGTCCGCCTCCCACAGCCGCCGGGCCGCGGTGACGGCCCCTGGCGTGCCCAGCGACGTCAGCACGTCAGACAGCGGGTCGTCCGGGGTGAGCGGCGCCCACCGGCGGATCTCCTCGAACCGCTTGGTCATCACGAGCAGGTGCCAGGTGCGGGCGGCCATCATCCGGCGGGCGAGGGCCGCGTCGTGCCGCACGGCCCACGTCTGCGCGGCGTCGAGGTTGCCGCGTTCGGCGTCGAAGACCTTGAGCGCGTCGAGCTGGCGCGGTCCCCTGAGCAACGGCTCGTTCTGCTCGGCCAGCGCCACGTAGTAGGCGGCGTGCGCGGCGGGATCGGCCTGTCCCTGTTCGAGCGCGTACTCGCGGACGGTCTCCAGCAACCGGTACCGCTCGCCCGTCCTGACCACCAGCGACTTCTCCACCAGCGCGGCCAGCAGGTCCTCGGTGTCCCAGAGATCCTGATCTTGTCGGTGCGGCGGAGTACGTTGAAACGCAGGGGTTCCCAGCCCGGGGGTACCCCTGCGCGAGCCCGCCCCGCACACGGCGTGCACCGCCGCGGCCGTCGCCCCGCCCACGAAAACGCCCAGCCGCGCCAGCAGCAACCGCTCGGCGGGGTCCAGCAGCTCCCAGCTCCAGTCGATCACCGCCCGCAGCGTCCGGTGCCGCGGCGGCCCGGTCCGCGGCCCCCGGTCGAGCAACCGCAACCGGCTGTCCACCCGAGCCTCCAGCTGCGCCGCCGACAACGACCGCGCCCGTGCCGCCGCCAGCTCCACCGCCAGCGGAATCCCGTCCAGCGCGGCACAGACCCGCCGCACCACGTCCGGATCGAACGCGACACCGACCCGTGCCGCGAACAACCGCACGGCGTGATCGAGGTCCAACGGCGCCACCGGATGCACGACCTCGCCCGGAATCCCCAACGGCTCCCGCGAGGTCGCCAGCACCCGCACGTCCGGCGCCGAGGCCAGCAGCTGCTCGCAGAGCACGGCCGCCGCGGAGACCACGTGCTCGCAGTTGTCCAGCACCACCAGCGACGACCCGAGCCGCGCGAACAACGGCGTCGCCAACGGGTTCGGCCCCAACGCCGCGTCCAGTGCCGCCAACGGTTCGGCGGCCGAGTCCAGCTCGACGAACCAGGCCTGCGCGGCCGAGGCCGCACACGTCAGCGCCAGCCGGGTCTTGCCCACCCCGCCGAACCCGGTCAGCGTCACCAACCGGTTGTCCCGCAACAACTCCGACAACCGCTCCAGGTCGGCGTCCCGCCCGACGAACGATCCGACCGCGGCCGGCAGGTTCCCCCGCACCGGCCGTTCGCGCAGCACGGTCAGATGCGCCGCGGACAACGCCTCACCGGGATCCACCCCGAGCTCGTCCGCCAGCGCGGCGCGAACCCGTTCGTGGACGGCCAGCGCGTCCGACCGGCGCCCGGCCGCGTGCAACGCGAGCATCAGCCGCGCCTGGACGTCCTCCCGCAACGGATGCGCGGCGGCCAGCGCCTCCAGCCCGGCGAGGTCGTCGCGCAGCAACGCCAGCCGCACGGCCTCGTCCACCGCGAACGGCGCGTCCTCGAACGCCGCACCGCGCCACAGCGCCGCCGACCGGGTCCGGGTGAACTCCTCGACGTCGGTCGCCGCCTCCAGCCGGTAGCCCAGCGCGTGCGACGACACCACCGAGGCACCCAGCGTCCGCCGCAGCCGCGACACGAGCGACTGCAACGCCGCCGCGCCGTCCACGGGCGGCTCGTCCGCCCACAGGTCCGCGATCAGCCGCTCGGAGGCGACCACCTGGCCGGGCTCCATCGCGAGCCGGATCAGCAGCCACCGCAACCGTTTCCCGCGCACCTCCAGCGCGGTTCCGTCGGAAGCGAGAACCTGCATCGGCCCGAGCACGTTGACCCGCATCAGACCCGCCGCACCCCCAGGACCACCGCACCGGCCACCAGCGCGGCACCGACCAGGCCCGCCCACAGGGTCGACAGCGTGACCTGGTTGTCCCCCAACGTGTCCAGCACCCACCCGAACGGCGTGTAGCGCCCGAGCGGATAGGTCATCACCACGACACCGAACACCACCAGCACGGTCCGGCCGATGGCGTCGAACACCGGCCGGGCGAACATCAGCCCGACCCCGATGCCGAGCAGCACCGACACCCCGTGCACGCCGAGGCCCGCGAGCACCTGCAGGACGGTGTACGGGCGCGGGCTCGCGACCACCGCCCACACCGTCGCCACCACCGCGAACACCAGCCCGAACACCACCGCCGTCACGGCGACCGCCGTCAGCACCCGCGGCCACCCGCCCGCCGACACGACGGTGATCTCCCGCCGCACCACGTCCTCGGAGGTCGCCACGACGACGGCCAGCCACGCGCCGATCGGGTAGATCAACGCCGCCGACCCGGAGAACGCCGACAGCTGCGGTCCCGGGTCGTACGCGAACAACATCCCGAGCACGCCGAGGAACACCAGCATCGGTGCGAGGAACCGCTGCCCGCGCAGGACATCGGCCGCGAGGTACCTCACCAGGGCGATCACCGCACGCTCCGCACCGAACAGCCGAGCCGCAACGCCTCGGCCAGCACGTGGTCGCTCCGGTCCGGCGCCACCACGACCCGCGCCGACGACCCCCGTGACAACACCGACCGCACGCCCTCCAACGCCTCCAGCGCGTCCAGCCCGACGACCCGGCTCAGCTCGATCGTCACGTGCCCGCCGGCGAGGTCGACCCTGGTCGCCGACGCGAGGTGCCCCTCGTGGTCGGACACCAGCGCCGTGCGTCCCTCCAGCATCGACACCAGCTCAGCGGCGGCGGCCGGATCGAGGCCGGTCCACGGCTCGTCGAGCACCAACACGTCAGTGGCCAGGAACGCCTGCGCCAGCGCGACCTTCTGCGCGTTGCCCTTGGACAGCTCCGACATCGGCGCCGTCAGCGAGCCGACGAATCCCAGTCGTTCCAGCACATCGCCCGCCGCCGCCCGGCGAATCCGCCCCATGTGCGCCAGGTACGACGACGCGGACATCTTCACGTCCGACGGAAACCGTTCCGGCACATAGCCGATGGACGCCGGCCGTGCCACCCGCCCGGACGTCGGCTTCAGCACCCCGGCGGCGATCTTGAGCAACGTGGACTTGCCGGTGCCGTTGGCGCCGGTCAGCACGGTCAGGCCGGAGACCTCCAGGGTCAGGTCGCGCAGCACCCACTGCCCGCGTCCGTACCGCTTCGAAACCTGGTCGAGGAGCACCACGCCAAGATAACCATTCATGACACCGCTTCCGCTCGCTTTGGCGTGCATCTGGTTCGGCATGGTCCTGGCGATCTCCGTCGAGGCACCGCTCAAGTTCCGCGCGCCCGGCATCACGCTGCCCCTCGGCCTGGGCATCGGCCGGCTCGTGTTCCGCGCCCTGAACGCCGCGGAGATCGTGCTCGCGACGGCCACCTCGATCACGCGAGAAAACTCTGCGTGACAGCACATGCATGCCCAATAAATACAGCTTCGGCACTTTTCACACGATCGAGTGAACCGTGGCGACAAACCGTCACCCGAGCAACAAGGATGAGTTTCCTCAAGCTCAGTTCGACCGAATGCGGGTGACACCCCTGAAAAGCGCTGCGCAATTCTCCTTCGATCTGCTCGCGGGCGCGTTGACCGGACGAGATGCGGCCCGCGCCACGGGCACCCTGCACGTCCTGGGAAATCCCGGTGGCCGAATTCACCTGCGCGAGGGTGGAATCATCTGCACGGAAAGCCCGGGTTCACCAGGACCGGACGTGCTGTTGTCGCGCACCAGGCGGATCGGCGAATCCGATCTCGGCGAGACCGAGGTGCGCGTCGTCGCCATGATGGCCACGCGGGACGCCGCGTTCACGATCGTCGCGGGCGAGGTCGAGGACTGCCTGTTCACCCCGCAGACGCTCGAAGTCCCCGTCGCGATGAGCACCGCGATCGACGCGGTGCGCCTGCTGCAGGAGACCTCGCGGCGGATCACCTCGCTGCTCGCGCTGAAGTGCCCGCTCTCGCCCCACCGCGACCGCGTCAGCCCGTCGCTTGCCGCCGACCTGCGTGAACTCACCCCTGCGCGGGCGGAGATCCTCTCGCACGCGACCGGCAGGCGCACCACCCGCGACATCGCGTTCGCGTCGGGCCGCAGCTTGTTCCCGGTGACGGTCGAGGCCTGCCGGATGGTCGCCGACGGCCTGCTCGCGGTCGCACCCCGCACCGCGGCCGCCGTGCCCGACCCCCAGCCGGTCGTGCCGCTGCCCCGGTCGCTGCGCCGCCAGCTGCTGCCGAAGCTCTTCAAACAACCAGAGAGGAAAGGTCCCTGATTCACGTCCCGCGAGGCCCCGTTCCCACCGCCGCCCGAAAAGAAAAGTGAAGTGACGAAGCCCGAGATGAGCAACAGACCGATGTCCGACCAGATGGCCGCAATGGTCAGGCACCTGCGGCAGGAGGTGCAGGGCTGCCTGGCCGCCGGAATCGTCGACATGGCCACCGGCATGCTGCTTTCGTTCGAGACGACCGAAAGTCACCCGTCAGAGGTGCTCGACCTGCTCGCCGGCGCGACTCTGGACCTGTTCCAGGGCCGCACGGTGACCATGATCGAGGACGTTTTCAAGGAGCGGCGCGGCATCGCGAGCTCCGAGCACTACTTCCAGGAAATCCTCGTCAACAGCAGCAACCTCACGCACCTGTTCATCCGCAACAACCACCACGAGGACGTCGTCGCCGTCGTCGTGTGCCCGAAGTCGGTCAACATCGGCATGCTCTTCGCCTCGGCCCGGCGGGTCGTCAGGGACCACGGCGGCGCGTAGCCTCGCCGCCCTTCCGCGGGTAGCCCGGCGCACCCCTCCGCCCCGGCCGGGCTACCCCTTGACGCCGGCCGACGTCGATCTTGACGAGTCCGCCCGGCGCAGGTCGATCAGGGTGCAGCACAACGTCACGTGACTTAGGGCAACCTGCCTTGAACCCGCTAACAGGACACGCGTACTGTTTGGGGTCGAGGGGCAGTGGTCGACCCGGTGAGGAAGACTCTCCCCGTACCCCGAACTGACCACCGCGCTGTCACCAGATGGAGTTGCACGTGACTGCACCAGCTAGCAAGGACAGCTTCGGCGCCCGCGGCACGCTCAACGTCGGCGACGCCTCGTACGAGGTGTTCCGGCTGAGCGCCGTGGAGGGCGCCGAGCGTCTTCCGTTCAGCCTGAAGATCCTGCTGGAGAACCTGCTGCGGACCGAGGACGGCGCGAACATCACCGCCGACCACGTGCGCGCTCTCGCCAACTGGGACCCCACCGCAGAGCCCAACACCGAGATCCAGTTCACGCCGGCCCGCGTCGTGATGCAGGACTTCACCGGTGTGCCATGCGTCGTCGACCTCGCCACCATGCGCGAGGCCGTCACCCAGCTCGGCGGCGACGCCGAGAAGGTGAACCCGCTCGCCCCCGCCGAGCTCGTGATCGACCACTCGGTCATCGCCGACATCTTCGGCCGCCCGGACGCGTTCGAGCTGAACGTCGACCTGGAGTACGAGCGCAACAAGGAGCGCTACCAGTTCCTGCGCTGGGGCCAGACGGCGTTCGACGAGTTCAAGGTCGTCCCGCCCGGCACCGGCATCGTGCACCAGGTCAACATCGAGCACCTCGCGCGCGTTGTCATGGTGCGGGGCGGCCAGGCGTACCCGGACACCCTGGTCGGCACCGACTCGCACACCACGATGGTCAACGGCATCGGCGTGCTGGGCTGGGGCGTCGGCGGCATCGAGGCCGAGGCCGCGATGCTCGGCCAGCCGGTCTCGATGCTGATCCCGCGCGTCGTCGGCTTCAAGCTCTCCGGTGAGCTGCCCGCGGGCGCCACCGCCACCGACCTGGTGCTCACGATCACCGAGATGCTGCGCAAGCAGGGCGTCGTCGGCAAGTTCGTCGAGTTCTACGGCGAGGGCGTCGGCGCCGTGCCGCTCGCCAACCGCGCCACCATCGGCAACATGTCGCCGGAGTTCGGCTCCACGGTCGGCATCTTCCCGATCGACGGCGAGACGATCGACTACCTGCGCCTGACCGGCCGTTCCGAGGAGCAGATCGCGCTCGTCGAGGCCTACGCCAAGGAGCAGGGCCTCTGGCACGACCCGTCCCGCGAGGCCGTGTACTCCGAGACGCTGGAGCTCGACCTGGCGACGGTCGTCCCGTCCATCGCCGGTCCGAAGCGCCCGCAGGACCGCATCGAGCTGACCTCGGCGAAGTCCGCCTTCCGCGCCGCTCTCAGCGCGTACGTCACCGACGAGCCCAAAGGCGAGGTCGACGAGGCGATCGACGAGACGTTCCCGGCCTCCGACCCGGCCGCGCTGCACGAGGGCATGACCAACGGCAAGCCGGCGCACTCGGCCGCCGAGGGTGCCGAGGGCCGCGTGTCCAACCCGGTCAAGGTCACCGTCGACGGCAACGAGTTCGAGCTGGACCACGGCGCCGTCGCGATCGCCGCGATCACGTCCTGCACCAACACCTCGAACCCGTCCGTGATGCTCGGCGCGGCCCTGCTCGCGAAGAAGGCCGTCGAGCGCGGCCTCGAGCGCAAGCCGTGGGTCAAGACGACCCTGGCGCCGGGCTCGAAGGTCGTCATGGACTACTACGAGCGCGCGGGCCTCATGCCGTACCTGGAGAAGCTCGGCTTCCACCTGGTCGGCTACGGCTGCACCACCTGCATCGGCAACTCGGGCCCGCTGCAGGAGGAGATCTCGGCCGGCGTCCAGCAGGGCGACCTCGCCGTGGTGTCGGTGCTGTCCGGCAACCGCAACTTCGAGGGCCGGATCAACCCGGACATCAAGATGAACTACCTCGCGTCGCCGCCGCTCGTCGTGGCGTACGCGCTGGCCGGTTCGATGGACAAGGACATCACCACCGAGCCGCTCGGCTTCGACACCGACGGCAAGCCCGTCTACCTGTCGGAGATCTGGCCGTCGCCGCAGGAGATCGCCGAGGTCATCTCGACCTCGATCTCGCCGGAGGGCTTCGCCAAGGGCTACACGGACGTCTTCGCGGGTGACCAGCGCTGGCAGTCCCTGCCCACGCCGACCGGCAACACCTTCGAGTGGGACGCCGAGTCCACCTACGTCCGCAAGCCCCCGTACTTCGAGGGCATGGAGATGGAGCCGAAGCCGGTCACCGAGATCTCGGGTGCCCGCGTCCTCGCGCTGCTCGGCGACTCGGTCACCACCGACCACATCTCCCCCGCCGGTTCGATCAAGGCCGACTCGCCCGCGGGCAAGTACCTGACCGAGCACGGCGTGGAGCGCAAGGACTTCAACTCCTACGGCTCCCGCCGCGGCAACCACGAGGTGATGATCCGCGGCACCTTCGCGAACATCCGCCTGCGCAACCTCCTGCTCGACGACGTCCAGGGCGGCTTCACCCGCAACTTCCTGGAAGCCGACGCCCCGCAGACCACCATCTACGACGCGTCGGTCGCCTACGCGGAGGCCGGCGTCCCGCTGGTCGTCCTCGCCGGCAAGGAGTACGGCTCGGGTTCGTCGCGCGACTGGGCCGCCAAGGGCACCTCGCTGCTCGGCGTCCGCGCCGTGATCGCCGAGTCGTTCGAGCGCATCCACCGCTCGAACCTGATCGGCATGGGCGTGCTGCCGCTGCAGTTCCCCGCCGGCGAGAACGCCGCGTCCCTGGGCCTCGACGGCACCGAGACGTTCGACTTCACCGGCATCACCGAGCTCAACAACGGCACCACCCCCTCGACCGTCCACGTCGTCGCCACCAAGGCCGACGGCGGCAAGGTCGAGTTCGACGCGGTCGTCCGCATCGACACCCCCGGTGAGGCCGACTACTACCGCAACGGCGGCATCATGCAGTACGTCCTGCGCAAGATGGTCCGCAGCTAGTCAGATCGATCGAGAAGGGCCGCCCACCCGCAGGTGGGCGGCCCTTTCACATTCACAGAATTACCCTCGCCGTAATCGCCTGAATGCGCGTTGCATGTGATGTAACAAATAGCTCACCGATTCGATTTCCCCGTGAACCACCCTTACTACGGGAAGCGGTGAGACATTTGTTGAATCGTCCACGAGCACTGCTGGCCGCCGCCGGTCTCGGGGCGGCTCTGTGCGTCGCCCCGGCGATCCAGGCCGGTGCCGCGACGGAGTCCACCTTCGTCGTCCTCTACCGCGAGGGCGCCTCGTCGTCGAACGCCGCGAGCACCATCGCGAGCGCCGGCGGCACCGTGGTCGCGAACTACAGCCAGATCGGCGTCCTGGTGGCCCGGTCGTCGAACAGTGGTTTCGCCTCCGCGCTGAAGCAGAACGGCAACGTCGAGGGCGTCGCCGCGACGACCGGGCTCGGCGTCCAGGTCAAGGCCGAGCAGGACACCGGCGCGACCGACGTGAGCGCCGCCGCCACGTGGGGCGACTCGCTGTCCGGGCTGCAGTGGGACATGCGGCAGATCAACGTGCCGCAGGCGCACCAGGTCACACCGGGTAGCAGGCAGGTCGTCGTCGGTGACCTCGACACCGGTCTCGACTTCACGCACCCCGACCTCGCGCCGAACTACGACGCGTCGCGCAGCGCGGACTGCTCCAGTGGCGCACCGCAGCCGTTGACGGTCGGCAACGACAGGAACGGCCACGGCACCCACACCGCCGGCACCATCGCCGCGGCCGCCAACGGCACCGGCATCGTCGGCGTGGCACCGAACGTGCGTATCGCCGGCGTGAAGACGAGCAACGACGACGGCTTCTTCTTCCCGGAAATGGTCATCTGCTCGTACATGTGGTCGGCCACGCACGGCATCAACGTCACCAACAACAGCTACTTCGCCGACCCGTGGCTGTTCAACTGCCGCAACGACGCCGACCAGCGCGCGCTCTGGAAGGCCGAGCGCAGGGCGATCCGCTACGCGCAGTCCAACGGCGTGCTGGTCGTGGCGTCCGAGGGCAACGACAGCACCGACCTGTCGCACCCGCGGGCCGACGTGATCAGCCCCGACTTCCCGCCCGGCAGCGAGCAGGAACGGGAGATCACCAACGCCTGCGCGGTCGTGCCGGTCGAGGTTCCCGGTGTCATCGGCGTGACGGCGACGGGCAACAAGCGGTTCAAGTCGTACTACTCCAGCTACGGCATCTCGACGGCCGATGTCGCCGCGCCCGGTGGCGACGCGCGCCTGCAGCTGACCGCGGACGCCCCCAACGGCCGCGTGCTGTCGACGTACCCGAGCAACCTGCCGTGCGCGCGTCAGGTGGTCGAGAACGGCGCGAAGTACTGCTACCTGCAGGGCACCTCGATGGCCGGGCCGCACGTGGCCGGCGTGGCCGCGCTGCTGCTGAGCAGGCAGGGCGGTGCGGGTGCGGCCGCGAAGCTCCAGCAGGCGACCAACCCGCTGCCGTGCCCGGACACGTCCATCTACGCGGGCTTCCCGCAGAACAGCGGGGAGCCACAGACGTGCCAGGGAGGCGCTGAGCACAACAGCTTCTACGGCTCGGGTGAGATCGACGCCCTCAAGGCCGTGAGCTGACGGAACAGGGCCGCTCACCGTTACCGGTGAGCGGCCCTCGTCCACTTCGGACCATACGGCCGTGATCCATCAGCCACCGTTATGTCCGGGCCCGAACCACCGGTAACAGTGAACGTTCACCCCGCGATGCCAAGTCACCCTGATCACCGCGGGAGACGTCATGAGCTTGACCGTGCTCGGCGACCTGAACTGGTTCGCCGTCATCGTGGCCACGATCGCGTACTTCGCCTTAGGTGGCCTGTGGTACGCGGAGTTCGCCTTCGGCCGGGCCTGGCAACGGGCCGCCGGGTGGGACCTGAACCCGCCGGAGAACGCGAGCGCGGGCATCTACGCCGTGCCGCTGGCCACCTGCTTCGTCGCCACGCTCGCGACCGCGATGATCGGTGCCGCGTCGGACACCGACAACATCATGGAAGGCATCCTGCTCGGCCTTCTCGTGGGTCTCGGCATCGCGCTTCCGGTGATGTTCGTGACCGGCACGTACGACATGACGAAGCCCGCGCCCAAGACGTTCGCCGCCATCGGCGCGGGCTACCACATCGTCGGGCTGGTGCTGGCGGGCGCGATTCTCGGTCTCTGGACCTAGCGGCGCCAGAACAGGTGGTGCGTGACACCGCTCGGGCTGGGCACCACGTCGAGGTGGAAGCGGTCGCGCAGCTCGTCCGGTGACTCCCAGAGCCGCAGCCCGGTCCCCAGCTCCAGCGGCGACACCGCCACGTGCAGGGTGTCGACCAGGTCGGCGTCGAGGAACTGGCGGATGGTGGTGACCCCGCCGCCGAGCCGCACGTCCTTGCCCCGCGCGGCCTCCCGCGCCCGTTCGAGCACCGCGGCCGGCTCGCCGCCGACGAAGTGGAACGTGGTGTCGGACAGCGTGATCGACGGGCGCTCGTGGTGGGTCAGCACGAACACCGGCGTGTGGAACGGCGGCTCGTCACCCCACCAGCCCTGCCACTCGTGGTCGGTCCACGGCCCGCGCTGGGGCCCGAACTTGTTGCGGCCCATGATCTCGGCACCGATGTTGTGCGCGAAGTCCCGCGTGAAGTAGTCGTCGAGACCTCGGCTGCCACCGGGTTCGGTGCGGTTGGGCC
This sequence comes from Lentzea sp. NPDC004789, assembly GCF_053601075.1. Classification (NCBI taxonomy): domain Bacteria; kingdom Bacillati; phylum Actinomycetota; class Actinomycetes; order Pseudonocardiales; family Pseudonocardiaceae; genus Lentzea; species Lentzea sp. NPDC004789. The sequence continues at coordinate 345,098 of NZ_JBSGBE010000002.1, forward strand.
AGCTCGCCGTGGCACCGGCCCAGGCGAACAGCCGCTGCGGGCTGACGCCGAGGCCGAACGGGTTCTCGAGGCTCTGGCCCTCGCCGGCGGCGATCCCGTCGCTCGAGACGCAGAAGTTCTGCACCTTCAGCAGCTGTGTCATGTCAGCTCCTTGCGGCCTTGTGCAGCTCGCGCAGCGCGCGCACCGATGAGACGGCGTATTCGCGGTCCACGGCCTGTACGGCCATCACCGAGATGTACTCGTCCTCCGGCAGCTCCAGCCGCGCCCACGCGGCACCGTCCGGGAAGCTCACCGCGAGCACGTCGTTCCACTCGAAGTGGTGGGACGTCACGACGTTGCGCACGTCGACCCCCGAGGCGTCCGCGGTGACGCGCGGACGGGTCAGCAGCAGCACCCCGCCCGCCAGCAGGAAGCCCAGGACGATCATGGCGACCTGGTCGGAGGCGCGGAAGATCACGCCGGTCGGGGTCTTGCCCAGCAACAGCCCGACCACGGTGAACACGGCGATCAGGAAGATCGCGCACACCCACGCCACCCGGCGGATCTTCTTGGGGCGGAAGACGACGGTCGTCACTCGAAGCCCCGCTCGGTCCACGGCTGACGCAGGCCGCGCAGCACCAGCGCCGTGTCGATCGCGGCCACCGTCGCCTCGTAGCCCTTGTCCTCCACCGAGTCCGGCAGACCCGCGCGGGCCAGCGCCTGCTCCTCGGTGTCGCACGTCAGCACGCCGTTGCCGACCGGCGTCGACTCGTCCAGCGCGACGCGGGTCAGGCCGTCGGTCACCGAGTCGCACACGTACTCGAAGTGCGGGGTGCCACCGCGGATCACCACGCCCAGCGCCACGACGGCGTCGTGGTGGCGTGCGAGTTCCTGCACCACAACGGGAAGCTCGATCGCGCCCGCGACGCGCACGACGGTCGTGTCGGCGCAGCCCGCGTCGGCGGCGGCCTTCAGCGCACGCTCGACGAGCTGGTCGGTGATCTTGGTGTGCCAGCGCGTGGCCGCGATCGCCACGCTCAGGCCCTTGCCGTCGAGCTGAGTCTGCTCTGGACGGCCCTCGCCGCTCATTCCTGGTCCTCCGTAGCGGAAACAACGGCCTCGTACTGCTCCAGCTGGTGCAGCTCGTGGCCCATCCGGTCGCGCTTGGTGCGCAGGTACCGCAGGTTCTCCGGGTTCGGGGAGATCGGCAGCGGCACCCGGTCGAGCACCCTCAGACCGTATCCGGCCTCCAGACCGACGCGCTTGGCCGGGTTGTTCGTGAGCAGCCGCATGGACTTGATGCCGAGGTCCCCGAGGATCTGCGCGCCCGTGCCGTAGTCACGCGCGTCCGCGGGCACGCCCAGCGCGAGGTTCGCGTCCACGGTGTCCGCGCCCTGGTCCTGCAGCTGGTAGGCCTGCAGCTTGTGCATCAGGCCGATGCCGCGGCCCTCGTGCCCGCGCATGTACAGCACGACGCCACGTCCCTGCGCCGCAACGGCTTCCAGCGCCGCGTCGAGCTGAGGGCCGCAGTCGCAGCGCAACGAGCCGAACACGTCACCGGTCAGGCACTCGGAGTGCACGCGCACGAGCACGTCCTCGCCGTCACCGATGTCGCCGTACACGAGCGCCACGTGCTCGATGCCGTCGAGCAGGCTGTCGTAGCCGACAGCGGTGAACACGCCGTGCGCGGTCGGGATCCGTGCCTCGGCAACGCGTTCGACCTGCGTCTCGACCCGGCGGCGGTACGCGATGAGGTCCGCGATGGTGATCAGCGCGAGGTCGTGGTCGGCGGCGAACACCTCCAGCTCGTCGCGGTGCGCCATCTCCTCCTCGAGCTTCTGCGACACGATCTCGCAGAGCACGCCGGCGGGCGACAGACCGGCCAGACGGGCCAGGTCGACGGAGGCCTCGGTGTGCCCGGGACGGCGCAGCACGCCGCCTTCCTTGGCGCGCAACGGCACGACGTGACCGGGGCGGGTGAAGTCGCTGGGCTTCGAGGTCGGGTCGGCGAGCAGCCGGATGGTCCGGGCGCGGTCGGCGGCCGAGATGCCGGTGCCGATGCCCTCGCGCGCGTCCACCGTCACCGTGTACGCGGTGCCGCGCTGGTCCTGGTTCGTGTGGTACATCGGCGGCAGGTCGAGGCGGTCGCAGACGGACTCGGGCAGCGCCACGCACACGTACCCGGACGTGTAGCGGACCATGAACGCGAGCAGCTCCGGCGTCGCCTTCTCAGCGGCGAAGATCAGGTCGCCCTCGTTCTCGCGGTCCTCGTCGTCCACCACGACGACCGGCCGGCCGGCGGCGATGTCCTTGATCGCCCGCTCGATGTCGGAGTAGTCGGTGCTCACTGGGACTCCTTGTCGTCCCGCAGGTGCGGGGTGGCCAGCCGTTCGACGTACTTCGCCAGCACGTCGACCTCGAGGTTCACCACGTCACCGGGCAACCGGTGCCCGAGCGTGGTGAGGTCCAGCGTGGTCGGGATCAGGCTCACGGTGAACTCGCCCTCGGATACCGTGACGACCGTCAGCGACACGCCGTCGACCGTGATTGAACCCTTTTCCACGACGTAGCGGGCGAGTTTCGGCGGAAGTCCGATGTGGACGATCTCCCAGTGCTCGGCCTTCTCCCGCGCCAGCACCGTTCCGGTGCCGTCGACGTGCCCCTGCACGATGTGGCCACCGAGGCGCTGACCGACCGCGGCCGCGCGCTCCAGGTTGACCCGGTCACCCTCCGCCACCTTCGCGAGGCTGCTGCGCACCAGCGTCTCGCGCATCACGTCGGCGGTGAAGGTGTCGTTCTCGACCTCCACGACGGTGAGGCAGACGCCGTTCACCGCGATGGAGTCGCCGTGCTTGGCGTCGCTGGTCACGATGGGCCCGGAGACGCGGATCCGTGCCGCGTCCGGCAGGTCCTCCGTGGCGACCACGTGGCCGAGTTCCTCGACGATCCCGGTGAACACCGCTCCTCCTAAAGTTGCGGAACCGCGCTGATCCGCAAGTCCGGTCCGCTCATGGTGACGTCTTGCACGGTCAGCCGGACAGCGTCCGTGATGGTTGACACGCCCGCGTCCAGCACCGCCGCGGGGCCGTCCCCGAGCAGCACCGGCGCGACGTAGGCGAGCACGCGGTCGATTCTGCCCGCGCGCAGGAACGCACCGGCAACGGTCGCACCGCCTTCCAGCAGCACGTCGACGATCCCGCGTTCGGCGAGCGCGGCCAGCACCTCGTCCGGGTCGTGCGTGCGCAGGTGCAGTGCCGTGTCCCGCAGCTTGGCCCGCTCCGGCAGGTCGCTCATGCCCACGACCACCGGCAACGGCTGGCGGGGCAACGGCATTCCGTCGTCGTCCCTGGCCGTGAGCGCCGGGTCGTCCTTCTTGACCGTGTTCGTGCCGACGACGATGGCGTCCAGCTTCGTGCGCAGGTCGTGCACCTCCTTGCGGGAGGCCGCCGAACTGATCCACCGGCTGGTGCCGTCCCGCGCCGCGATCCGGCCGTCCAACGACGCCGCGTACTTCCATGTGACGTGTGGGCGTCCCGTGCGCGCGTAGTGCAACCATGCGCGCAATGGTCCGTTACTGACCTTGTCTGCCAGTAGACCGCTCTCGACCGTGATGCCGGCTTCTTCGAGCCGTTGCGCGCCGCCCGCCGCGTTCGGGTTCGGATCGCTCACGGCGTGGATGACGTGCCTGATGCCGGCTTCCCTGAGCGCTTCGGTGCATGGAGGCGTGCGACCGAAGTGCGAGCACGGTTCGAGCGTCACGACCGCCGTGCCGCCCTGGGCCTTCGTGCCGGCCTCCTTGAGCGCCATCACCTCGGCGTGCGGGCCACCCGGTGGCTGGGTGCCGCCGAACCCGACCGCCTTGCCGTGCCGGTCCAGCACGACACAGCCGACCGGCGGGTTCGGGCTGGTCGTGCCCCGCACCCGTTCACTCTCCGCGATGGCGAGCACCATCGCGTCCTCGGGGGTCACCTCGCCCCGGCTGCCTGAGCGCGCAACGCCTCGACGGCCTTGCCGGGATCGGCGGCGTCGTACACGGCGGACCCCGCCACGAAGCAGTCCACGCCGGCCTGCGCGGCCTGCTCGATGGTGTCGGCGTTGATGCCGCCGTCGATCTCCACGAGCAGCTTGAGGTGCCCGGTGTCGACGAGGCGCCGGGCCGTCCTGACCTTCTCCAGCACGTCCGCCATGAACTTCTGCCCGCCGAAGCCCGGCTCGACCGACATCACCAGCAGCGTGTCGTAGTGCTTGAGCACTTCGACGTACGGCTCCAGCGGCGTGCCCGGCTTGATGCTCAGCCCCGCCTTGCTGCCCGCGGCCCTGAGGTCCTTGGCGAGCTTGACCGGGTCGTTCGCCGCCTCGACGTGCACCGTCACGTTGTAGGCGCCCGCCTCGGCGTACCCGATGGCCCAGCGGTCCGGGTCGTCGATCATGAGGTGGCAGTCGATCGGGATGTCGGTGACCTTGAGCAGCGACTTCACCACGGGCAGGCCGAGCGTCAGGTTCGGCACGAAGTGGTTGTCCATGACGTCGACGTGGATCCAGTCCGACGTCGGCACCGCGGCGAGCTCGTCGGCGAGCCGCGCGAAGTCGGCGGACAGGATGCTGGGGGCGATCATCGGCGTGTGGACCACAAGGGTGAAGTCTAGGTGTCCAGCAGGTCGAGCAGCCTGCCGGGAGCCTCGTCAGTGACCACCACGACACCGGCCCCGGTGAGGGTCTTCAGGTGGGTCTCCCACATCGGGTGACGGCGCTTGTCCGCGCTGGCCTGCGGCATGACGACGACCCTGCAGCCCTCGACGCCCATGGCCTCGTTCAACGCCGTCAGCGCCTGGTTGTCACCGATGCCCAGGGCCAGCTTGGCCACGGAGTTGGCGCTGGCGGGCGCGAAGATGAACGCGTCCGGCGTCGGGTGGGGCTTCGGCCGGCTCGGCAGTCTCGGCTGCCACCGGATCTCCAGGTCGGTGAGGGACTGCAGCTCGTCCAGCTCGCCCGCCTCCTCGAACCACGGCACGACCGTCGGCGTGAGCGTGATGGCGAGCCGCCAGCCGCGTCGTCTCGCGGGTTCGGCGAGCTCCGTGCGGAACCAGGTCTCCACGCCGCCGCAGCCCGACGCGACCAGTCCCAGCAGTCCCCGTGTCATTGCGCCGATGGTAGGCGGCCGGTCCCGCGTGGACGATCACCGGCGTGGGTCGTCGAGATCGGCCGCGAAATCGAGCGTGGCAACCGATCGCCAGGTCACTTCGCCTGGAGGTCAGGCGGCGCCGTGACCGTCGCCGCGGCGCCGTCGGCGTATGCGGCCGGCTCGCCGTTCTTCGCGAAAACCGGTAGCCCCGGATTCCGCGCGGAACCGTCGCGGTCCAGCAATCGCCACCCGATCGGGGTTGCCAGAGCCACCACCAGGGCACCGGCCACTCCCCGATCACCCTCTGCCACAGCCTGGCCGAGGGCGGCCGACGTGCACGTCACCGTGCACATCACAAATCCGGGTGACGGACCGTCCCGCACATCACCGACCGTGTTGCCGCCCGCTTCTCCCCGCGTCCGCCAGCCGCCCTCGGCCGTCCGGGACTGTCAGACCGCGCCACTACCGTCGTTCACGAGCGCTCAGGCAGGGCGTCGCAGCACCGCGCAGAACATCGCGTCGGTGCCGTGCAGATGAGGCCAGAGCTGGACGTGCGGTCCTTCCCCGAGGTCCGGAACTCCCGGGAAGAGCTCCCGCGTGTCCAGCACTTCCGCCCCGGTCCGCCGCGCGACGTCCGTCACGACCCCGACGGTTTCGGAGAGATGAGGTGAGCACACGACATAACCGACCACGCCGCCAGGACGCACCAGTCGCAACGCCTCGGTGAGCAGCTCGCGCTGCAGCTTCGTGAGCGTGCCGACGTCGGTGGGCTGGCGCCGCCACCGCGCCTCCGGGCGCCTGCGCAGTGCACCGAGACCGGTGCAGGGCGCGTCGACCAGTACGCGGTCGAACGCCCCTTCGACGAAGTCGGTCTCGCGGCCGTCGGCCACGTGCACGGTCACCGGCAGGCCTGAGGTGATCTTGCGCACGAGCTCGGCGCGGTGGGGTGCCTTCTCGACGGCGATCAGCTCGCCACCTTCGAGGCCGACCAGTGCGGCGAGCAGGGCGGCCTTGCCGCCCGGACCGGCGCAGAGGTCCAGCCAGCGGTCGTCAGTGCCCTCTAGGGTCGCGCGTGTGAGGGCCAGTGCGCACAGTTGGCTGCCCTCGTCCTGGACATTGGCGAGGCGTTCCCGGACGGGCTCGAGATCGCCCGGGTCGCCCGCCCCGGCGTCCAGGTGCACGCCGTAGGGCGAGTAGGGCGCCACGTCACCACCGGTGATGGCGGCGAGCTCGTCGGCGCTGACCTCGCCGGGCCGTGCCACCAGGTGCACGGCGGGCCGGGCGTCATCGGCCTCCAGGGCGCGCTTCAGCGGCTCGTCCCGGCTGCCGAGGGCCTCCGCGAACGCCTGCGCGATCCACCGCGGGTGCGCGTGCGTGAAGGCGAGGTTGCCGATCGGGTCGGTGTCAGGGTCGGGCGCGAGCTCGTCGACCCACGCGGCCTCGTCCTGCTCGGCGACGCGACGCAGCACGGCGTTGACGAACCCGGCGATCCCGGACCCGAGCTCGGCCCGCACGAGGTCGACGGTGGAGGCGACCGCCGCGTGCGACGGAATTCGAGTGCGCAGCAGCTGATACGCACCGAGCCGCAACGCGTCGAGCGCCGAACCGTCCACTTCGGACAGCGGGCGGTCGGAGCACGCCTCGATCACGGCGTCGAGCAACCCCTGAGCGCGCGCCGCGCCGTAGGTGAGCTCGGTGGCCAGCGCGGCATCACGGCCAGTGATGCGACGCTCGCGCAACAACTGCGGCAGCACGAGGTTCGCGTACGCGTCGCGCTGCCGAACCGCCCGCAGCGTCTCCAACGCGGCAAGGCGTGCCGGGTCCTCCACGGGTGGCCGTGAGGGCCCGGTGCGCCGCCGCGGCGGGTGCGGCCTGCGCGGACGGGAAGGCTTGGAGGCTCCTCGCGAATAGCCGGTCATGCGATGAGCTCCCTTGCTCCGCCACGAACAACACGCACCGAACCCGTACCGACGACCGCGGCACCACGCACCCGCGATCCCCGGCACCTCACGCCCCAGGACTTCACGCCCCAGGACCCCGCACCACAGCCGCTCACGCGACGCACTTCCTCACTCCACCACGACGAACACGCACCAGCCGCACGCCCCAGGACCCCACGCCCCAGGACCCCGCACCACAGCCGCTCACGCGACGCACTTCCCGACTCCACCACGACGAACACGCACCAACCGCACGC